>CAIXGW010000315.1 GCA_903919145.1 uncultured Myxococcales bacterium | reverse complement strand
TGCCGCTTTGCTTGGCTGTGGCGGGCTGCATCTCGCCGGTGCACACCCGCTCGGCCCGGGTGCTGGCTGCCGATGAAAACGAAGTCAGCGCGGGCCTGTCTGGCGCGCAGGTCATGGCCGAGGCGACCGAGTGGTTTGACGGCACTTCGAAGCCGGCCCAGAAAGCCGCGACCAGCCAAAGTCTGGCCAACCTGGTGCCCGAGGTCGGCTATCACCGCGGACTGCTGCCCAATCTAGAGGTGGGTGCGCGGGTCGGCGGGGCAGGGCTGCTGGCGGAATTGGAGGGCCAGTACCGCTTCTTGAACCACGCCCACGGCCCCGGTGTCGTCCACATGGCGGTTGGCCTGCAGGCCGGCCGGCAGTTTGGCGCGGCGGTGGCCGGCTCGCGGGTGGTGGTCCCGCTGCGCGTCACACTGCAATTAGCTGGCGCGGTTGGTATTACCCTGGGACTGCACGCGGGCATGCGCTGGGTCGACCTGCCCGCCGTAGACCCGCAGCTGCTGCAAGACAAGATCGACTCGCTGCGCTGGGTCCAAGGCAATGACGGCCTGGACATCGGCGCCGGCCTGCTGGCCGACTACCACACCGATGACTGGGTAGGCCGCCTGGGCGTTGAGTTTTCGCGCTGGAGCGGCCAGGTTGGCGCTCAGGACAAGCTGACCGACTACGGCATCACGGTGGTCCAAGCGGTGCTGAGCTTTGGCAAGACCTGGGGCAAGGATGCCGCCCAAGGCCGCAAGACGGCTGAAGATCTTGACTCGCTGACCAAGCCTACCGGGCCCTAAGGGGCGGCGCAAAGCCTGGCCTTAGCGCTGGCGCCACCTGGCCGCAGTCGCCCCTATGGGCAGTCTCCCGTTGCATACACAGCGCAGGCGCCGGTGCCGGTGCACCACTCGGCCGTGCACGGGTCCTCGTCGGTGGCGCAGGTGGTCGTGGCCGGCAAGGGAATGTGGCTGCAGGCGGCGGTCTTGGGCTGGCACAGGTCGTAGGTGCAGACGTTGTCGTCGTCGCAGTCAGGGCAAGACGGCCCGGTTGCGGCAGCAGTTTCTGCGGCGGCCAGGCTGTCGGTGTTGGCTGTGTCGGTGTTGGCTGGGACGTCGCTGGGGCCAGCAGTGGCTGAGCCGGCTGTGTCGACGCCGTCTTTGGCGGTGCTGGCTGTGTCGTTGGCCAGAGGCGCGGCGGCCCCATCAGCGCCAGCGGCGGCCGCGGGCGGTGCTGGGGCGGCAGTGGCCCCAGGACTGCAGGCGGCCAGGGTCCACAGCAAGGCGACCGCTGGGGACCGAAGCCCAGGCGCCGCTAGGGGACCCATGACCAGACGTGGATGCTGCGCGCATCGGTGCCATTGACGGCTTCGATGGCCGTAGCCATGGCCGAGCCCAGGGCGACCGGACGCGCCACTGCCCGCCAAGCCAGGGCGTGGGTCGGCCCACCAGCGCTGGCGTTGTCTAGGGTCGCAGCGACGATTCCTTGCGGCAGGCTCAGCTTGAGAGCTGAGTTGTTCCATAGGTACTTGAC
>CAIXGW010000314.1 GCA_903919145.1 uncultured Myxococcales bacterium | reverse complement strand
TATCGCAGGGCTCGGTGCACAGGTAGATGCGGGTACCGGGTGGCAGCATCAGCATGGGCTCACCGCCTTGGAGACCCCTGCAAGCAGGGCGGCCAAGTAGACGGGGTCAGTGCCGATGGGCACGTCGAAACGCACGGCGCCCACATGCGCGACGAACCACTGGGCCTGCGCACCCGGGCCCGGCGGTGCCGGCACTGGTACCGGAGTTGCCGTTGCCTGAGGCACTTGGACTTCCACGAAGCGCTGCGCCGGCCTGCGAGCCATCAGGGTTTCGCGCCGAAACTTGCCCTGCCACCACGGCAGCGACTTGGGATTGACGCCAAGGCCGGTAGCGAAGGCCGCAGCGGTCTGGCCGCTCGCCTGCCAATTGGCGACGGTCGCGCGCCACCAGTCGCGAGAGTGAGCTTCTTGCATGGGCTACCTCGGCCGCGACGTGTCGTCCGGCGGAGGTCAAGCTTGCGCTAATCGGAATTCACTCGGTAGGCGGAGTTGCTCGGGGGGATACGCTGCGGATTCGGTCTTGCGCAGTTCGCCTAAGCGACTTTGCCAAGCTGCCTCGTCCTGCGGATGCTCTGCCTTGGCCTTGGCTTCGATGGCGTACAGTTTGCCGATGAGCGCCAAGGCTTGGGCAGCCTCGGGCTGGTGCGGCTCGGCAGCCACGAACTTTCTGCGGCAGTGGGACCAGCAGTGGGGATTGAGAAAGACTGCCATGCCCTCGCGAATACGCTTGTTGCGCAGTGCCTGGTAGGCGCCATAGGCATCGGTTACCACGGTTCCGCTGTAATCGCCCAGCAGTTTGCCGGCTTCTTCGTGCGACCGCGACTTGGCAATCCGGTACCACACGCCGTCATTACTGCACACCGACCACGCCCACCACACCTTGTTTTCCGCGTCCAGCACCGGCCACCGCGTCTCATCCGCGCCCACGACCGGACGACCCAGGACCCGGACGCGCAAGCTGTCGTAGGCATTCTGCAGATGTTTGGCCAGCGCCGAGATTTGGTCCCACAGGGTTTGGCTGTCTACCACTAGGCCCTGGTGGGCCATTTCTTGGCACTGCCGGGTCAGCGGCTTGTGCATGCTGTACTTGTCCGACGCCACTTCCACGGCAAAGCCGACTGAATAGCGTCCGCCCGTCAGCAGCTTGGGCGGGCCCAGCGCCGTGTCGATGCACGCCTGGCAGTCGCAGCGGTACTTCTGGCGCTTGTGGTGCACGACGCGAAACACGCGCTCGACCACGTCAATTTCTTCCGACTCTTCAAACTGGTCGGCCATCAGCCGCAGGTTGCCGCCGCAGTTCACGCAGACCTTGTCCGCGGCGTCCAGTTCGTGGATTTGCTCGACCACCGGCAGCTTGGGCTGCGGTCGCGGGCCGTGGCCTGTTTGCGCCGGCCGGTCCGGTTTGGCTGCCTCGACGACTTCAGTCTTGCGCTTCTCGCTGGACTTGCCGAAGAGCTTGGTGGCTTGGGCGGCCAGTTTCTCCTGCAAGAGCGCCAATTCCTGCTGGAGCCCGGCGCCGTCGCCTCCCTGGAGCTTGTCGAGCTGGCTGGTGAGCTCGACAAGCCGGGCATGCAGCAAGTCGTTTTCGCGCTGCAGCAGGGCTGCTTTCTGGCGGAGGATGTGCAGGTCTGTTTCGGTCTCGATGCGCATGCACCAGCTTATCGCATGCCCAATTGGTCAAAACAAGGGGGTGCGATCAGCTTTTTTGCCCTTCTGCAAACTTTTTTCGACCCTCAATTCATCAGGCTACGGGCGGATTTCTGCCGGCGACAAGACCTGGTGCCCGACGAGCTGACAGCCCTCCAAAAACAGCGCCAGCTCAGTCTGAGTCAGCGCCACAGGTTCGCCCGGTGCGCCCCTCCACAGGCAGGCAAACCGCCCTTGCTCCAGCCTTTTGCAGTACATGCCCAGCCCAGTGCCGTCATACAAGAGCACTTTGGCACTGGTACGGCTGCGATTGGTGAACAGGAAGCACTCGCCCGACAGCGCGTCCTTGCCCAGCTGCCACCGGACGATGTGCGCGAGACCGTCAAAGCCTTTTCGGAGGTCAATGGGCGCCGGACAGGCCCACACCTTGAGCGCCCGCGATGAGCCAATCATCCCAAGGCCCGCAAGAGAGCGGCTGCGGTTTGCACATCCAGGCCGAGCACTTGGGCGCCCGACGGCATCTGCAGCACCAAGCCGCCAGCATCATGCTCGGTGTGCCCTGCCAGCACCGGCACCAGCCTCGGCGGCGCCGCCACCGCCGGCTCTTGGCCAATGCGCATCAGGGTCGCGCAGCGCAGCCCGGTCTGCTGCGCCAGTGCCGTCCACGACACGCCGCTGTTGCGAGCCTGGCGGATGTGACGACACAGCTCTTGGCGCAATTCGGCCGGGAAGCGCTGGCCAGCGCGGCGAGGGTGGGTCTGGTCGAGCGCGTGCTTGAGTTCGGCGATGGTCATGGTGGCTCCCAGCGGCGCGCTTGCTCGGCGCCGGCGAAAGCAAGTCTCGCTC
>CAIXGW010000313.1 GCA_903919145.1 uncultured Myxococcales bacterium | reverse complement strand
TGGCCCTGCAGAACAAGGCCCAGCTCCGCGGGCTGCCCCGGCCGCAGGGGCGAAACTGTGCGCAAATGGATGGGTTTAGCCTGCACGCCAATACCTTTGTCGGCCCGGCGGCGCGCGACGAGCTGTACAAGCTGGTGAAGTATCTTTGCCGTCCAAGCATCGCCGGCAAGCGCGTAACTGAGCAGGAGGACTGCAGGTTTCGCGTGGAGCTCAAGACAGCTTGGCGCGATGGTACCAGCGCGGTGCTCCTTTCGCCGGCAAATCTGACAGCGCGGATGGCTGCTCTGATTCCGCTCCCGGGCAGGCCAACAATAAGGTATTACGGGGCATTTGCCCCGAACGCCAAGCTCTGGCCGCTGGTGGTCCAGGCCGGAGAGCTGGCACCCCGTCGGCGGGACAAGCCGCAGCCGCGGGCGCATGACTGCCAGGTGCCGCTGTCCGATGCGGAACTGGCTCATCACGCCGTCGAGCAGGGCCGGCGGGATTCTGGCAGGCTGGGCTGCGCGCAAGCGATGAAGCTAGCGTGGAAACCCGATGTTTTGCAATGTAATTGTGGAGGTAGGCGCAAGCTCGTGGCGCTTATCGACCAGCCGCCGGTGGTCAAGAAGATCCTCGCGCACCTCGGGCTGGCTACGGAAGCGCTGACAAAGCCTGAGGATCCCATCTGGAGAGTGCGAGGGCCACCAGACGAGCTGTTCCCGCTGGACCTCGATGAGGCTGGGCTGCCCGTAGAGCTCAGTGCTATCGAGGAGGACCCCGGCGAGCCCTTCTTTGACGAGCTGCCCGTGGACGACTGGGCGGCGTAGCTGGGGGACCGGAGGGTCTGCTGGCTGGCGGAGCCTTGCGCGGACCAGGCAGATGAGCTTGAACTGACGTGAAATTTGGCGGTTGAGGGGGGTGATCGGCGGGCGTAGGCTGGCTGCTGACGGCTGGGTTGGTCTCGGTCGGGGGCAGCATGGCGCTGGCGGGGTGGTCTGATGGGCGGCTGGGGCGTTTGCGGGTCCTACGCCCGAGTCGTCGGTCTTGCCTTGCCGGGGGCCTCTGCGATCACCGCCGCCCGCAAGGACGCGTTCCCGGCGAAGACCCCGCGGTAGACGATCGTGTTCGCCCGGGGCGGAGGGATCAGCGCCACCAGCCGGGACACAAGCTCCTCGTGTGTTGGGAGCCGAGCGCGTTGCGGCGCTGTGTGACCCAAGTTGGTATGTACGGCACGCACGGGATGTGCAGGCGCGTGTTTTCGGGGGGGTGAGCCGTCACGCCTTCGGCGTCAGCGGCACCCGCACCCGCACCCGCGTTCCGCGACCCTGTTCGGACTCCACTTCGACGGTTCCGTTGAGCACCTCGACCACGAGGTTGTGCACGACGTACATGCCAAGTCCGCTGCCGCCGCCGCCCATCCGTGTCGTCACAAAGGGATCGAACACCGCTTTCAAGGTGACGGGATCGATGCCGGCGCCGCGGTCTTCAATCTCGATCTGCGCCATTCCTTCGACGCGCGCGCACCGGATCCACAGTTGGCGCTCGGTCGCTGCGTCGGGGAAAGCGTGGGTCACCGCGTTTTGGATGAGGTTGCTGACGACTTGGGCGATGGCTCCGGGGCGCGTATGCAGTTGGATGGGCGAGAGGTCCGTCAGAACGACCACGTTCTCCTTGCGCAGCATCGGGCTCAGCGACGACAGGATCGATTGCAGGTACGCCTCGAGGTCGATCTCGCGCAGGGCTTCGCTGGCCTGATCGACGGCGACCTTCTTGAAGTCACCGACTAGGGTGGCGGCGCGCCTTCCGTTCTGCAGCGCGAGCCGCATCGACTCATGGAGCTCGTCCATGCGCGCCTGGATGGTGCGCCGCGACGGCGTCGGGCTGGCCAGCGCGGTGCGCATCGCCTGTAATGCTTCGTCGGCGAGCGACAGCGCGGTGAGCGCGACCCCAAGCGGG
>CAIXGW010000312.1 GCA_903919145.1 uncultured Myxococcales bacterium | reverse complement strand
TCGGTGTCGTGGGTATCGCGGCGGCTGGGTCTTGCGCGGGATCTTCCTGAGTGCGTTCAGGAACTCGTGCGTCACGGCTGGGTGACACCCCATTCAGCGAGCAAGGAGCTGCTGTCTTTGGCGCGCGCCAACACGCAGGCCTGCAAGGCCCTGGCGCAGTCGCTAGCAGGAGCGCGGTGGAGCGTGCGCCAGATAGCCGACATTTACGCCGGCTGGCGCAAGGGCCAGGGCGAGACTCGTCAGCGCATCGAGCAGGAGCCAGGGCTGTACTGCCGCGCGCGGGCCGAGGTGACGGCGCCGCCGGTCGATATGCCGGCCAGAGACGCCAAACTGGCGCAGGAGCTACACAGATTGCAAGGGCTGTGTGTGCGACTGCGCACGCTTCTTGGGCCGCGGCTGCGCCTGCAGGAGCGCCTGGATGCCACCGACGTGCTGGTGGCGGCGTGGCGGAAGAGCGAAGCGGCGTTTGCGGCGCTGCAGGCCGTCGTCGAGGAGGGACTGCGCCATGCTCAGTGACGAAGTGATTGAAACAATTCGCACACTGGCCGGGCGCCAGGTCAGCCACCGGCAAATTGCCAAGGCGCTGAAGATTGGGCGGTCTACGGTCGACAAGATCCTAAAATTAGGTGGATCGAAGCCGGAGCGGGTGGTCAAGCCGTCGGCGCTGGACGAGCACGCGCAGCTCATACTGGAACTTTACGCGGCGTGCCGGCGCAATCGGGTGCGGGTCCACGAAGAGCTTGCGGCCCAGGGCATTGAGGTGGGGTACACGACGCTGACGCAGTGGTGTCGGCAGCACGGCGTGGGCAAAAAGCCCAAGAAACCTGCAGGAGAGTACCACTTTGAGCCGGGCGAGGAGATGCAGCACGACACCTCACCGCACCGCGTGGTGCTGAGCGGCCAGGAGCACCTGCTGCAGTGCGCGTCGGTGGTGGTCTGCCACAGTCATATGCTGTACGCGCAAGTGTTTTGGCGGTGGAACCGCTTGCAAGTCAAGATTTTTTTGAGCGAGGCGGTCCAGGCGCTGGGAGGAGCGGCCGGCAAGTGCATGCTCGACAACAGCACGGTCATCATGATCCACGGCACGGGGCCAGACGCGGTGCCTGCGCCAGAAATGGCTGAATTTTCGAAGCGATTTGGTTTCGACTTTGTGGCGCACGAGAAAGGCGACGCCAACCGGTCGGCGCGGGTGGAGCGGCCGTTTGATTTCATCGAGAAAAACTTCTACTCCGGCCGGACGTTTGCCGACTTGGCGGACTGCAATCGGCAGTTTCGCGAATGGTGTACCAAGCAGAATGGGCGGATGATCAGAGACTTGCAGGCGCGACCGATCGACCTGCACGCCTTTGAGCTGGCGCACCTGCAGCCGCTGCCGGTACACGTGCCGGAGGTGTACGGCTACGAAATGCGGGTGGTCGACGTGCAGGGCTACGTGGTGCTGCATACCAACCGCTACTCGGTGCCGGCGCGGCTGCTCGAAAAGCAAGTAGAAGTGCGCGAATACAAAGATCGAGTCGTGGTGCTGTACGAGGGTAAGGTGGCGGCAGAGCACGCGCTGTGGCCGCCTGGCTGTCGGCATCGCGAACGCAATCCGGCCCATCGCGAGCCGGGTGCGCCGTCGGCGCGGGCCCAGCGCCGGCTACCTGTGCCCGAGGAGCGGCGGCTGCGGACTGCCGATCCGGCGCTTGATGGCTATGTGGCAGGACTGCGCAAGCATCGAGTAGGACGAGCGATTGCCGCTTTGCGTCGGCTGGAGCGGCTATGGGAGGAGTACCCCGCGCAGGCGGTGCTGGGGGCGGTGGCCGAGGCGGAGCAGTACGGCATGTACGACCTGGGGCGGCTAGAAAAGATGATTCTGCGGCGGGTGGCGGGCGATTTCTTCAAACTGGGCCACGGCGGGGGTGACGATGAAGCTTGAACATGACGATCAGGAGCAGATTCTGCAACTGTGCAAAGTGCTAAGACTCCATAAGATTGCCGATGTGCTGGGCGAGGAACTGGCCCTGGCAGCGAGCAAGGGCTCGGCACCGCAAGAGGTGGTGCGACGACTTCTGCAGTCCCAGTGGGGCTTTGTGCAAGAACGCAGCCTGAAGTACCGGGTCGACCACGCGGATGTGCCAGAAATATGGGAGATTGAAACATTTCCCTTCGACAAGCAGCCAGGCGTACATGCGCACCAGATTCGGCAGCTGGGGAGCCTGGACTTTATCGCCAGCGGCACGAATGTAGTGTTTACGGGCGACACGGGCGTGGGAAAAACCGGCTTGGCGACAGGGCTATTGCTGCGGGCCTTGCGAGCGGGCCATCGCGGGCTGTTTGTCAAAGCGCAGGACCTGTTTGACGAGATGTACGCGAGCCTGGCGGACCGGTCGACGCGCCGGTACATCGACCACTTAGAGCGACATGCGGTGATTCTGATAGATGAACTTGGATATCTGAATCTGCGACCGGAGCAGGCCAACATCTTTTTTCGCCTGATGGAAGCGCGGCACTTGGCCAAGCGGCCGACGCTGATAACGACCAACTTGAGCTACGACGAGTGGCCTGGACTGCTGGGCAATCCAGCGATGACCAAAGCGCTTTTGAGCCGGCTGCGACAGCGGTGCGTGACCCTGGAGATTTCGGGTCCGTCGCTGCGCGCACCGAGTCAGGCGTCGGCCTAAGGGCCAGAGCGCAAGACGGCGACCCAGAACAGACCCTAAGGGTGCAGACGGCCGGGCTTTGGTCGCAGCGCCAGACAGGTCGTGCGTCCCGGTGTAGGTATCACCACCCCTGTTCGCCTTCTTATCTCCACCAGTGCCGCCAATGTCGCCAGTGAATGTCGACGCGCCTGTAACAGATAGCGCACCACCAACCAACTC
>CAIXGW010000311.1 GCA_903919145.1 uncultured Myxococcales bacterium | reverse complement strand
GCCACCAGCGCCAGCTATCTGCGCAGTCGCCTTGGCGTTTCGGCGGAGGAGCTGCCTGACACCTGGCTGCGGACCTGCCTACAGCGCCTGGAATTCCGCGTAGAGCAAGACGGCGACCTGTTGCAGGTGGGCGTGCCGACCTTCCGCGCGACCAAGGATGTCCACGGACCCGCGGATCTGGTTGAGGAATTGGGCCGACACTATGGCTACAACCGCATTGCCAGCCAGGCGCCGCTGATTGCCGCCCGCCCGCCCTACACGCCGCCGGGCAAGCTGGCCGAGCGCAAGATCCGCCAAACCCTGGTGCTGCAGCGCGGCATGCAAGAGCTGGTGCTGTACGGCTTTGACAACGAAACCATTCGCGATCGCATGGGCTTGCAGGAGGGTCCCCCTGCCGGAATCGGCCTGCCGCGGCTGGGGCTGCGCAACGCCCTTTCCAGCGAGCTGGTGCGCCTGCGCCGCAACCTAGCGCCCAACCTTCTGGCGGTGGTGGAGCAAAACCTGCTGCGCGGCGACGGCAAAGAGACGCCCAAAGAAGGGATGCAGGTCGCCGTATTTGAGGTGGGGCGGGCGTTTGTGCCTGTGGTGGACCAGGGCGGAAAACTGCCGGTGGACCCTGGCGTTCCGGCGCTGGCGGATCAGCCGGGCGCGGCCCGCGACGCGTGGTTTGGGCTGATGGACGGCGAGATGGCCGGCGCGGTGGTCAAGACCCTGCAGGCTGCCAACCCCCTGCCCCACCAGCCGATGCGCTTGGGCATCGCGTTTGGCGAGCGCCTGGGCGGTGGCGCGGCGGGCAGCAAGCACACCGTGGCGGCGCGCCCGGTCAGCCAGCGGGTGTTTGCCGAGGCGGTGGCGGCCGTGCAAGCGGCGGCCCGGGCTCTGGGCAAGGGCGAGATCCGCGTGCAGCGCTTGGCTGACGATCCCGCTCTGCCGGCCGGGCCGGACGCCCAGGTCAGCTGGCGCCACCCGGCGCGCCACGGCTGGTTGCTGGGCAACGGCGGCCAGGTCCTGGGCATGGTGACGCTGCTGCACCCCGACGTGCGCGCCCGCCTCCAGGTCGCCGCCGAAATTGCCGTGGCAGAAGTCGACCTGGATGCCCTGCTGGCCCTGCCCGACACGGCGATCGTGGGCCAGGCACCGGCCAAGCACCCGTCTTCGCAGCTTGACTTGACGGTCAAGATCGCCCCCTCCCAGCGGGTCGGCGCAGTGTTGGCTGAGCTGCGCGCGGCGTTTGAGGCCCAGCAGCTGCCGGTGCAGGAGGTGCGCTACTTGTACGAATTCGCTGGCGCCGATGGCCAACGGGCTGTCACCCTTCGGCTTTCTTGCCGGGCTAGCGATCGCACCTTGACAACCGAAGAATTGGCGCGCATCCAGACCGCAGCGGCGACCCACCTGGCGCCCGCGGTGGAGTCATGAGCGAACGCTACGGCTATCGGGTTCTGTACCTCTCTGGCCCCGTCGAGCCGCCGTGGACCCGCGCCGACAAGAACCTGGTCCGCGGTGTTGCCGCCAACCTGAAGCGCTACAGAGCCTGCGTACTGACCCACGAAGGGGTAGTCCTGAACGATCCGGGGGTCGAGAGCGAGCCCGCCTGGGGCCCGCGCGTCGGCGGCCACACGCCCCTTGGCCGGCGGCTGGGCCTGTTTACCCGCCTGATTGAGACCTCGGGCACCGAGCTGGTTCACCTGTTCTGGCCGGCGGACCACCTGGTAGCGCGCGTAGTCAAGGCTGCGTGCAAAATCAGAGGCTTACCCGTTATCCACACCCTGGTGCGCCCGCCGCGATCGACGCTTGGCCTAAGCGGCGCCTTGGCCGGTTCGCCGGTGGTGTGCCTGACTGAACAGACCGAAGAGCGGCTGCGCCACGAGGGCATCCGCCACACCCTGCGCATTCCGACCGGCATCGAAGTCGGCACCTGCGTGCCAGAGGGCAACAAGTCGGCGATCCGCCGCCGCTACCGCATCCCGCTGGACCGCCCGGTGGTGATCTACGCCGGCGACTACGCCCACAGCAAGGCCGCGCGCACCTTTGCCGCCACCATGCCGCGGGTGCTGCGCTCGGTCGACTGCCACTTTGTGTTTGCGTGTCGGATCCGCAATCCGGAAGACACTGAGGAAGAGGCGCGCATTCAAGAGGCGGTGACCGCCGACGGCCTGGCTGCCCACGCAACCTTCCTAAACGAAGTCAGCAATTTGCGAGAGCTGCTTTCGATCGCCACCGTGCAGGTGTTTCCCGCCGACCGGCCCTTTGAGCAGATGGAAATGCCAATGGTCCTGCTGGAAGGCATGGCCGAGCGGCTGCCCACGGTGGTGGTCTCCAAGCCGCCGCTGACGGAATTGCTGATGGCTGGCGCGGCCTATGGCGTCCCTCCCAGCGATCCGGTGAGTCTGGCGGTGCCGGTGGTGTCGCTGCTGCGCAACCCCGACCAGGCCAGAGAGCTGGGTCTGGCCGGTCGCAAGCTGGTGGAAACGCGCTACAACATCCAGAAAGTGGCTGAGCGCTATGAAGAACTGTACGACGAAGTTCTGACCCGCCAGCGCAGCCGCTCGACCGGCTGGTTCGCGCGGATCTAGTCCCCAGGGCCGCTGGCCACGACCGAGCCCTTTCCGCAACCCCCAGCAAACTTGGCCTTTGGCGGTGCTCTAGGGCCCCTCCACCACCGCGGCGTGTTCTTCGACCTTGGTGGCCTGGTGCGACTCGGCCAGCTGCCCACGCAGCACCGGCAGCCCGACCTTGAGCGCCGCAGAAAACACCAAGAGCCCCGCAGCCCACACCCCAGCCGTCACCTGCCACTCCAGCAAAGACGGCTTGTACTCTACCAATTCGTGCAGGGTCGAGGGCACAAAGCCTGGGATGATAAGGCCCATGCCCTTCTCGATCCACACGCCGGCAAAGGCCAAGGAGCAGGCAGCCAGGAGGCGCTTGGGCCGCTCGTGGACGTCGCCGCGGGCCAACAGCAGGGCCGCAGTCACGTTAAAGGCAATGGCCGTCCAGATCCACGGTACCAGCGCCGACTTGCCGTGCAAGCCAAAGTACAGGTACTGGGCGGCGGAGACGTGGGAGCCCCCGGTGTAGAACTCGGTAAACACTTCAGAACCGACCATGAACAGGTCGATGGGCAGGGTAACCTGCAGCACCCGGGTCAGGGTCTTGACCGGTCCATCGCCAATGTGCAGCCCCGCAAACCGGCGCAGGAAGAACAGCGTAGCCAGGATGAACGCCGGGCCGGTGACAAAGGCAGAGACGATAAAGCGCGGGGCCAGGATCGCGGTATTCCAAAACGGCCGGCCGCCAAGGCCTGAGTAGAGAAAGGCGGTGACGGTGTGGATCGAGATCGCCCAGAAGATCGACAAAAACACAAACGGCACATACCACTTTGGGTTGGGGCGGCGGCCAAGAAAGCGCATGTACAGCAGGTAGCCGCAAATGTGCAGGTTGAGCACCAAGTAGCCGTTGAGCACCAGCACGTCCCACGTCAACATCGAGATCGGCCAGTGAAAGCGCCCGATGAGCGGAATCATGTGCCAGAAGCGGTCCGGGCGCCCCAAGTCGACCACCACAAACATCAGGCACATGGAGATGGCCGCCACCGCCAGCAGCTCGCCGATGATGGTCAAGTCGTGCATTTCATCGTCGTGGTACAGGTACGCGGGGATCACCATCATCACCGCGCCCGCAGCCAGACCAACGGAGAAAGTAAAGTTGGCGATGTACAGGCCCCACGACACCTGGTCGGTCATGTGGGTGTGGATCATCCCCTGGGTGAACTGGGTGGTCCACGAGTGCAACCCCACGGCGGCAATGGCGGTCAGCACCGTCATCCAGGCGTAGAACGTCAGGCTGCCATCGGTGGCAAGCTTGACCAGATTCCACAGAAATCGCGGATAGTTGCGCCAATGCCCGGACTCAGGGGACGTCAGCCCTGCGGGAGCGGTGGCTGGGGTAGGTGCGCTCATGGGAGCCTCGCTGCCAGGTCAGGCGGCCTGGGGATGTGCTGGTCAGGTGGGTGGCGCTACTTGTCAAAGAAGTAGAAGAAGCGCGGCCGGGTGCCGAGTTCTTCCTTGAGCACAAACACGCGCTTATTGTTGAGAACCCAGCGGATTTCGCTGTCCTGATCCAGCACATTGCCAAAGACGCGCGCGCCGGTGGGGCACGCTTCCAGGCAGGCGGGCAGGCGGCCCTGGCGGGTGCGGTGCAGGCAGAAGTGGCACTTCTCTACCACGCCTTGGGGGCGGATGCGGTTGGAGAGGTAGCCCTGGTTGGGATTGATCTCGGCCGCGGCAATCTCTGGCTTTTTCCAGTTGAAGCGGCGCGCATGGTAGGGGCACGCGGCCTCGCAGTAGCGGCAGCCGATGCACCAGTTGTAGTCGACGACCACAATGCCGTCCTGCTCTTGCCAGGTGGCCTCTACGGGGCAGACCTTGACGCACGGCGCGTTCTCGCACTGCTGACACTGCACCGGCATGTAGTACTTGCCGGGCGCTGGCACCGCGTGGTCGTAGGTGGTGTTGCCGCGCTCCAGGTCCATCGAGCCCTGCTCCATCTCCAGGACGCGGATGTAGCTGTTGCCGCTGGGGCGATCGTGGTTGTTCTCTTCGTGGCAGGCTTCGCTGCACTTGCGGCAGCCAATGCAGATCGAAAGGTTGAGCGCGTAGGCAAACTGCACGCCCGGCTCGGCCGGCCAGTCGCCAATGGTGACGTCAGCGCCGTAGTCCTTCTTGGTCTCGGCCTCCAGGCGCTTGAACATCGCCTTCTTTTCGATGGTCGTGAGCTCTTTGTAGTGGCCCTGCAGAAAGCCGGCCAGCGAGGTGATGGGCTTGGCGTCCAGCAGCGGAGACAGCGCGCGGGCAAAGGCGCCGGCCCCCAGCAGAGCGACGCCGGCTTTGAGCAGGCCGCGGCGGGCAGAGTCCTCGGGCAGCGCGGGCGTGGTAGCGGTCATGGGGTTCCTCCCGACAACAAACGGAAAATCAGAGGGGTGTGCGGCATCGGCCGCGGCCAGTGCCCAAAGCGGCTAGTGCGGTCCATCCAGAAAGCGGTCGCGCGGCTTGAGCACCGGTGCGTAGCTCTGGAACTTGGGGGCGTGCGGGTTGTGGCAGTCCACGCAGCCGTTGCGAACGCGGGGGCCGCGGCTGAGGTCCCAGTAGCCGTTCATGCCGCCGTGGGCGCCATGGGCATAGTCGCGCGCCTGCAGACCGTGGCATTGACCGCACAGCTGCTGGACTTCGGCCAGAGGTATCACCGTGCCGTCGGCCAGGTGCAGGCGCTCGCGGTCTTGCAGGTCGTGGCACGCAGCACAGGCCACGGTGCCGTGGGCAAAGGCTTTGCCGACATGGAAGTCCTTGAGGTCCGTGACGCTGCGGGCGTACGGCGCTTTGACGTGCTCGGCGTGGCAGCTGTTGCAGCGGGCGAGGATGGGCTCGCCTTTGGGGCCGCGCTTGCCGGTGTCCAGGGCGCCAAAGTCTGCCCGGATGTGAACCTCGGTAGAAAACTTCACTGCTTTCGTAGACTTGACATTGCCTTGGGGTGTGTTGGGCGGGGCTGCGAGGACTGCCCAGACGGCGACCGAAGCCGCGCCTGCGGCCCCGAGCATCGCCGCCACCTTGCCGAGAGTGTGTTTTGCCAAGCGTGCCATCTGCGCCTCCGCGGCCCCTGCAGGCCTGGATCTATCAATAGACTTCTTTGTACTATTCTGCAAGACCCACAGTGACAGTCTCATGACGGATCAAGGACGCGATTTCCAACTCAGTGGACTTTGATATCTTGTCATGGCCGGTCGAAGCGGGCATCATGGACCCACCGGAGCAGAGTTGTTCTGGCCGTTCACCGCCCCCATTCGCGGAGCCCAGCCGCCGCCCCTACCGCCGGCTGCCGACCAGGAGAACGCCGATGCCCGCTGTCGGATATGTATTGCTCATCAAGCACTCTTTCGACATGACTGCCGCCGCCGAAGCGCTGCGGGCCGCCGTGCCGGGGCTGTTGGTGGGCCACCTTGCCGGTGCCCAGTGGCCAGTGGCGAGCTGGGCAGACCAGCCCGGCCAGGTGGAAGACCAGGTCGAGGCGATGCGCTCAGTGGACTTTGTGCTCGAGGTTGAGGTGGCCTACGTCGACTGGCGCGGATCCCCCGACTCAGACGACATTCAATTCGATTGGAGTGCTTTGCGCAGCGGTCGCCGCCGTTCGTCCGCCGAGGATTCGCTCGTCCTGTAGCCGTTTGCCCAGCCGCCGTGGGGCCGGGTCGCCCCAAGGCCGAAGTACCGTGCAAGTACAATGGAGGACCCAATGGATCGCCGACTGTTCCTACAGACCAGCGCCCTTGCCGCCGCCACCGCTGCGGCCCAAGCGCGAGCCGCCAGTGCTGGGCCAGCCAAGCCCGAAGTCGCCGCCCCGGCCGTGGATACCGAGCTGCAGCGCCGCGTCGCCCAACAGGCCGCCAGCGTCGAAGCCGGCGAGGTTACGTGGGACAAGGCGCCCTGCCGCTTCTGCGGAACTGGCTGCCACGTGCAGGTGGGCGTTCAGCAAACGGCTCAGGGCAAGAAGGTGGTGGCCATCGCTGGCGACCGCCTGGCCGAGGTCAACAAGGGCCTGCTGTGCGTCAAGGGCTACCACGTGGGCTTGGCTCTGTATGGCAAGGATCGCTTGACCCACCCGCAGTTGCGCCAAGCCGACGGCACCTACAAGACCATTGAGTGGGATGAGGCCATCGCCGTTATCGCCCAGCGTGTTGTCAAGGATCCCAAGGGATTTGCCTTCTACAGCTCGGGCCAGTCGACCATTCCAGAGGGCTACGCCACCAGCAAGTTCATGCGCGGGGCTCTGGGCTCCAACCACCTGGACCCCAACGCCCGGCTGTGCATGGCCAGCGCCGCTGCGGGCTACGTATCGACCTACGGCGTAGACGAGCCCGCCGGCTGCTATGACGACCTGGACGTCGCCGACGTGGTGATTCTGTGGGGCAACAACCCGGCGGAAATGCACCCGGTGCTGTTCTCTAGGTTGCTCGACCGGCGCGCCCGCGGCGAGAAGGTGACCATCGTCGATCTGACCACCCGCCACACGCGGTCCAGTGACTACTCCGACCACGTGCTGCTGTTCAAGCCGCAGACCGACCTTGCCATCGCTAACTGCATCGCCCAGCAATTGATTGCCAATGGTGCTTGGGACAAAGCATTTGTCGAGAAGCGCGTCGCCTTCCGCAAGGAGAAGGACCCAGCCAAGCCTGCTCTGGAAGGCGCGGAGATGAGCTTTGAGGAGTACAAAAAGGCGGTGGCCGAGTACACGCCAGAGAAGGTCTCTGAAATTTCAACGGTCCCTGTCGAAAAGCTCAAGATGCTGGGCGACATGTTCGGCACCCGCGACCTGAAGATCACTTCGCTGTGGTGCATGGGGATGAACCAGCACACCCGCGGCACCGCTATCAACCGGCTGGTCCACGGCATTCACCTGCTCAGCGGCCACATTGGCCGGCCGGGAGATGCGCCAACCTCGCTGACCGGCCAGCCCTCTGCCTGTGGCACGGCGCGCGAAGTGGGCACGCTGGCTCACACCCTGCCCGGCGGCCGCGTGGTGGCCAATGACAAGCACCGCGCCGAGATGGAGAAGCACTGGAACCTGCCAGAGGGCCGGCTCAACAAGGTCCCGGGCTACCACACGGTCCTGATGTGGGAGAAGTTCTCTACCCCCAAGGACAAGGGCGGCGACATCCACACCATCTGGGTCCAGGTCACCAACCCCGGCCAGACCCTGCCCAACCGCCAGAAGCTGTTCAACCACAGAAAACCCGGCGAGGACAAGTTCCTGATTGTCTCCGACGTGTACCCGACAGCCTCTACCCGCAGCGCCGACCTGATTCTGCCCAGCGCCATGTGGGTCGAGAAAAACGGCATGTACGGCAACTCTGAGCGGCGCACCCAGCAGTGGTTCAAGATGGTCGATCCGCCGGGGCAGGCGCGCGATGACTGCTGGCAGATCCTGGCCGTGACCCGCAAGCTTTGGGACATGGGCTTTGCCGGTGTGAAAGGAAAAGACGGCAACTATCTGTTTGACATCAAGAACGACAAGGGCCAGAGCGTGCCGGTGTGGCAGTGGGCGCACTACTACGACGTCAATGTCGACAAGGCGCTGTTTGAAGACTACCGGCCGCTGACCCGCATCAAGCACAAGGACCTGGCGCCCTATGACGAGTACGTCAAGGCCCGCGGCCTGCGCTGGCCGGTGGTGGAGCAGAAGGACGGCAGCTGGCGCGAGACCCGCTTTCGCTTCAGCGAGTTCGACGATCCCTACGTCAAGAGGGGCGAAGGCATCCAGTTCTACCACTCGCCGAGCAAGGACGACCGGGCAATGGTGTGGTTCAACCCCTATGAGCCGCCGCCGGAATCCCCTGACAAGGACTACCCGCTGTGGCTGTGTACTGGGCGGGTCATTGAGCACTGGCACTCGGGCTCGATGACCATGCGGATCGCGGTGTTGCGCGATGCCATGCCCCAGGCCTACGTCGAGCTGAGCCCCGAGGACGCCCGCGAGATGGGCATCGCCAACGGCGAGACAGTGGCGGTGGTGTCGCGGCGCGGGCGGCTGGATCTGCCGGCGTGGATCAACGGCCGTTCGCGCCCGCCCAAGGGCTTGGTGTTTGTGCCGTTCTTCGATGAGCGGCTGCTGATCAATGACGTGACGCTGGACGCACACTGCCCGATCAGCAAGGAGCCCGACTACAAGAAGTGCGCGGTCCGGCTGGAGAAAATCGCCAGCGCCGCCCCAGCTCGCGCCAACGGCTAGCGGCATCAGGAGGTCGCCATGTCTACTGAAACCCCGCCCCCCAAAGAGCCGCCGCAGCGCTGGCAGCATGTGCTGATTGCTTCGGCTTTCGGCGTGGCAGCGATCGGCCTTTTGGCCGGCACCACCCACAAGGACCGGCCGGTCCTGAAGCCGACGGTCTCCGCCGCGGCGTCGGCCGTGCCCAAGGCGCCCAGCTATCGGCAGATTCGCGAGCGTGAGTTCGCTGCACCGGCCCCGGGGCCCTCTGAGCTCCAGCAGCAGCAACCGCTGGCGACGGAGGTCAGCGCAACGGTGCAGGCCGCCCTGGATCAGCGCCACAACGCGGTGGCCACCCGGCAGTTGCTGCGCGCGTACGAGGGGGCTCCGCCGGCCGTGCCCCACGCGGTGCAGCAGGATGGCCTGTTGGCCTGCGCGGCCTGCCATAGCGAAGGTTTGCGGGTGGGAGCCAAGCCAATCCCGCAAATCAGCCACGCCAACTACACGCTGTGCACGCAGTGTCACGTGCCCAAGGAAGCGCCGCTGCCGCGCGAGGCCGAGCGGCTGGTGCAGTCGGTGGGAGACAGCGAGTTTCGCGGTTGGTGGCCGCAGGTCTACGGTCGGCGCGCCTGGGCGGGAGCACCGCCGGCGACCCCTCATGCGACGTGGATGAGAGAGAACTGCACCTCCTGCCACGGCGGTGGGGCCAAGGTCGGGCTGGCGTCGTCGCACCCGTGGCGCTCTTCCTGCGTGCAGTGCCACGCGATCAAGGCCGGACTCGACCAGATGCCGCGCGGCGCCGTTGCCTCTGGGCCCGGCAGTCAGGCCGCTGATTTGGGTCCACAGCCTCAAGTTCCCTAGCGAGGATCAGCCGATGGCTTCATCCATAGACCAAACTGAGCCGGCCACAGCGTCGGTGCCCCTGGCGGATCTGACCACGGGCGATCTGACCCAGGAGCAGCTGACGGCCTGGCAGACGGCCCTGCAGGAGCACGCCACGGAACTGCAGGTCCGCCTCAAGACCGTTGGGGCCAAGCGTGCTCTGGACAGCCAGCCCACGCTCCAAGCCGGGCTAGAGGCGCTGCTGGGCGGTGCCGCCACCTCCCTTCAAGCCCGTTATCTGTATGAAGAAAACTGGTGGGCCGACACCTTACTGGCCCTTCCCGACGGCTCGGTGCGGCTGCTACGCGCGGCTTTGCCCGCCCTGCCCTAGGGGACCACCAGGTAGAACTCGTTGGTTTCTCTTGCCCTACCAGGTGGGCGTCCAGCTCGCCGATACGGATGCGCGGCGAAGCCCCGGCCACAAATCGGTCGACTTGTGTCTCTGGGGGCCCAAATGCCCAGCCCTTTTCTCACGATGGAGGTTGCCATGTCTGGTCGATTCGCTCTGATGCAACAGCAGTTGCGCGGTAGATGGCGCAGCGCCGCTGTTGGTCTGTCGCTCCTGTCTGCCAATGCCTACGCGCAACCGGCGCCGGCACCGGCGGCACCCGAGCCACCGCCACCCCTGCTGACTGCGCCGGTGGCGGTGCCAGCCCCTGCGGCCCCTGCCCCGGCGCCCCAGCCTGCATCCCCGCCAGCAGTGGCACCCGCTCCGCCCGCCCCAGTCAATCCCGCGGTGCAGCCTGGCAAGGGTGCTCCGGCCTCTCTTGACGCCGACAAGTTTGACTTCAAGCTAACGGGCCTCTTCACGGTCTGGGGGCTGAACCAGCGCAACTTCTTCTTGGGCGACGTGGCCAACGCGCTCAACGACGCCGACTACGTGGTCCAGAACTTCCGCTTTGGCCTGACCGCGGGCACCAAGTGGGTCGGCGGCGTGCTGCGCCTAGACGCGGCCCAGGGCTGGTGGGGCACCGACAACTCGCCGGACTACACCAAGAAGCTGGTCAAACAGGCTGATGGCAGCTACCTGCTGGAAGACGAAGTCAACCCCTATGCGATGTTCCGAGACAAGGACACCAATTACCCGGTGCACTTCGACCATGCCTATCTCTACGCCCAGCTGCCGGACTTTCCGCTGCGGCTGGAGGCGGGCCGCCAATACTTCACGGTTGGCAACCTGCTGGTGCTCGACAACGACTACGACGCGGTGCGGCTGCGCGGGGTCAAGCTCGCAGGCATGCTCGATGTCCAGGCGTGGTGGGCCAAGGTCGCCGAAGGCAGCGGCGCGATGGTGACGCCGTCTGGCAAGGTCATGAATGACGACAAGGCGTGGCAGGACGCCAACCTGTTTGGCCTGGACCTGGAAGCCACGCTTGGCGACCACAAAGTCGAGGCGTTTGGTCTGTACTATGACGACGCCGCCGCGCGCCCCGCCAGCTACAGCAGCGGTGCCTACAAGCCGACCAAGGCCCATCTGCCCCAGGGAATCAACTATCTACACGCCCGCTTCCAGCCGCAGGTCACCTCCGCTCTGGCGATGGGCCTGCGCGCCCAGGGCAAGCTCGCTGTCGGCAACGGCCTGTTCTACAACGCTGAATTCGACTTTCTGCAAGGCAAGGACGAGATCGCCAACGACACCTTTGACAGCAACCGCATCGACAAGAACAACGGCGAACTGCTCGGCTACAATGCCTATCTCAACTTGCTGCAGAAGCTCGACGTGGGCTTGCCGCTTGAAGTCGGGCTGATGGCTGGTCAGGGCTCCGGCGATGCCGATCCCTCTGGGGGCCGAGGCAATGTCAACCGCATACAAACTATGGGTTTTTTCCACATGACCAACGTCTGGGAAGACTCCATCATGCCTGACATCGCCGGCATCACACCGCAGGGGCTGGGTTCGCCCGTATCGCGCGGCTACCGCGAACTGGAAAACACGACTGTGGTCCAGCTCCGCGTCGGCGCCCTGCCCCACAAGAAGCTGCGCCTGGATGCGAGCTACACCTACCTGCAAGCCACCGAGGCGGTGCGCGGCTGGAATGCCAACGGACCGACCGACGTCAAGGCGTCCGACCTGGGCCAGGAAGTCGACATCGACGCGACTTGGAGCCCGCTGCCTGGACTGAGCTACAAGGTCCTGGTGGGCTACTTCATGACGGGCAAGGCTACGGCACTGCTCATCAACGGCAAGGACGCCCTCGCAGAGCCTTCGTATGAGGTCAAGCAGGAGTTGACCTACCGCTTCTAGCGTGCCGGGCACCAGCGTGGCGGGCGCCCCAAGGCTGTGTTTAGTATGCAATATTACTAGCACTCCTAACAGCATCGACCGATGAACCGGCGGACAGCAGGCCCCATGGGCATTGAAATGGTCCAGAGCTAGGTGTGGCTCAGGTTGATCAGGGGGGCCAAGAGTCGCTGACCGGGCGAGTTGGCGGCCAGGCAGCCCCAAGGCTATGTTATCTGTTTGAAATAACTGATTATCTTCTCCAGGCGCGCCCTTGCCAGCTGAACCACAGTTCCTTCGAGCCAACTTTTTTGGTTCGCGACGCCCTGCCACCCGCGGTTTTCTCACGCAGCCCCCGATGACTTCTATACCAGGGCAAGTTCGCCCTGAGTCTAGAGGCCGGCGATGCAGCAGCCTATCCGTGTCTACGACCCTCAGTTC
>CAIXGW010000310.1 GCA_903919145.1 uncultured Myxococcales bacterium | reverse complement strand
GTCATCCGCACCACAAACTTGTGGTTTTGAGCCTCGTGGGGCATCCGCAGCGCCACTTCGTTGACCAGTGCCGAGCGCATCCGTTCGGCGTGCTCGATGTCCTCGCAGAACACGATGGTTTTGCCGTAGGGGTCGGTCGCCAGCAGGTAGGCCACCACCTTGGACGCGACAAGCTTGGTGCGCTGGTTCAGCACCAGGACCTTGTCCATGTCGCGCTGGTTGTAGATGCGGTCTTCGATTTCCTGCCCCAGGTCGTCGACCATGCCAGCTGTTGGCCGCCAACCTTGCAGATCCCGGTCGATGTCGATGCGGACGACTTTGTACGGCGCCAGAAAGCCGTCGTCGATCCCCTGCTTGAGGCTGTAGGTGTAGAGGGCGTCGCCAAAGTAGCTCAGGGTCGAAACGGCAGCGGTTTCCTTGGGCGTCGCGGTCATGCCCAAGTGAATGGCCGGGTTGAAGTACGTCAGGATCTCGCGCCACGCGCTGTCTTCCCGGGCGCTGCCGCGGTGACATTCGTCAATCACAATGAGGTCAAAGAAGTCCGGGGTAAACTGGCGGTAGATGTTGTCTGCTTCTTCGGTGCCCGCCACGGCCTGGTACAGCGCCAGGTAGACCTCAAACGACTTGTCTACGTGGCGGTTGGCGACCTTGGTCATGGCCGGACCAAAGGGCTTGAAGTCGCCGGTCTTGGTCTGGTCGGTCAGGATGTTGCGGTCGGCCAAGAACAGCACGCGTTTGACCGCGCCGGCCTTCCACAGCCGCCAGATGATCTGGAAAGCGGTATAGGTCTTGCCAGTTCCCGTGGCCATGGTCAGCAGGATGCGCGTCTGTCCGTTGGCAACTGCTTCGACCGCGCGCTGAACAGCAATCCGCTGGTAGTAGCGCGGTTCACGCCCCTTGCCGTCGTCGTGGTAGGGGAAGCGGACGAGCTTGTCCTTTGCGTCATCCAGGCCCTTCCAAGCCCGGTACTTGGCCCACAGCTCTGCCGGCGAAGGAAACTGCTCCAACGTCAGCGCCTGTTCTTTGGGCGAAGACATGCCGGTGCGGTCGTGAAAGAGGAAGCCGTCGCCGTTGCTGCTGAAGACAAACGGCACGTCCAAGGTCACGGCGTAGGCGATAGCCTGTTCGGTGCCCCCGCCCACGGGGTGGCTGTTGTCCTTGGCTTCGATGACCGCAAGGGGCAGATTTGCCTGATAGAACAGGACGTAGTCTGCCCGCTTGCGCTTGCCGCGGTGGGCGATCTTGCCGCGGACCATCACCTTGCCGTCGCTGAACGCGTATTCGCGGCGGATCTGGGTCGTCTTGTTCCACCCCGCCAGTTCCACCGCGGGCGTGATGAACTGGTCGCAGATGTCGGTTTCTGTCAGTGCTTTCTTTGACATCGACCATCCACAGCAAGGGTCCCGTCCCAGAAGGCTTGAACTTGTACTGCGGGGGCTGCAGTCGCGTCAACGGATGGCAAGGGCGAACTGCCTGTGACAGGGTAGAAATCGAGCACCGCAGAACCCGGAGCAGTGGCCCACGGTGTGCATGGCGGCGACTTGGGCTCGAAACTGGCTCCCCCCCCGACCCCAACGCAGGCGGGCCGCTGCGCGCAAAACCACTTTTCAGAAATCTGAAAACTGCCCAAGCCCCAACCAGGAGCCCGCCGGCCATGCCCGACCTCGCCCTGTCGGACAGTCCGGTAGGCAATGTCTGATCCGCATAGCGCCTAAGGAATTCGCGACGGCGACTATCCAGCAGCAACGGCCACCGTACCACTAGCGGAGGCAGCCCAGGGCCCATCGGCCGGACCATGGAACAGGGTCCGCACGGGTGCCGACTCCGCGGCGTAGCCGACCCACCGCGCCGGCCCTGCCCGGCCGTTGCGCGCCGCCAGCTGGAACAGCGGCGTCAAGGGCAGGCCCACGTTCCGTCGGATTGCAGTGCGCATCGGCCCTGAGGGTGGGTGCTGCAGTAGTAAAAACCGTTGGAACCTAAGCGGCAATTGTAGCCGCAGGTCTGCGAACCATTGGAATTGAGATGGCACTTACCAGGCGGCCAGCCAGCCTGTGGCCCCGCGACGGGCGCTACAGCATAGCCGCGCCTGGGGTACACGTGAATTCCGCCACCGGGAATGCAGCTTGGCAGGGCGATAGTCCACAAGGCCATTAGGAGCAAAGTCTTCCGGTCCATCGGTTCCTCCAAGGGCGGCTGGCAGGAAAGCACCCGCGGCGCCCTGGGTTGCTTGGGCGGGAGGTCTTCCCGATTTGGCCAGGCAAATCGTGAGCTTGGCGCCCGTGCATGGGCGCTGCGCCACGGACCTTGCCAGCAGACATGGCCGAGACTACGCCCAGCGATCTTTGCGGTCAACTGCGAAACAGCATGTCTGTTCAAGCTGATCCACAGGTCGCGCCCAAAGCTGACCAGTCACCAAGCCTTGCGATTGCCCACCAGCGAGGTCGGCTTCGCCCACAGGCACTTCGTCACAGCACGCCTCGCTGCCAATGACCACGTTAAGGAAATGAACCGGGCGGACCAGAGGCACCGCCCGTACCCGGATTGGGACTAGAGCCACGTGAACTGACGCAAGAATCTGCGGTTGACGGGGGAAGTTCGGCTGGCGTAGGCTCGCGGCTGGGGTGGTCTAGGTCCAGGGCTGCGGGGCGCTGGCGGGGTGGTCCAAGGGCGACTGGGGCGTTGGCGTGCCCGATGCATGCGGCCTCGATCTTTGGGGGAAACATGGGGCTGTACTGCAGGGCCTTGGCGATGGGGCTGTTAGCCGCAATGACGTGTATCCCAGGTTGCGGACAGCCACCGCCCATCGCTCCGCTAGCGGTGGCCGATGGGACGCCAATGGCCGATGGCGTGGTCGAGCAAGATGGCGCTACACAAGCGGATCCTGGCCTGGCCACCAATGATGTGTCTGTCACGGACAGCGCAGCAGACGCTGTGGATGCCAGCGGACTCGACAGCGACGGGGCCGACCCCGGCGCGACGGACATTGCTGCGGATGCAGGAGCAGAGACAGGCGGAGAGGCCATAGACGTCGCAGCCGATATCGTGCCCGACGCCGCGGCCGAGACAACAGTCGACGCGGCCACAGATGCCGCGCCGGATGCCAAGCCGGACGCTGCGGCCGATGCCGCTGCCGATGTCGCCGCGGATACCGCGACGGATGCCAAGCCAGACGCTGCGGCCGACGCAACTGCCGATGTCGCCGCGGATACCGCGACGGATGCCAAGCCAGACGCTGCGGCCGACGCAACTGCCGATGTCGCCGCGGATACCGCGCCGGATGCGAAGCCCGACAGCGCGCCGGATAGCTCGGTCGACACTGGGGCCGACGCCGATGCCGCCGATGGCGCCGACGCCGCCGCCGCCGCCGATGCGGCCAGCCTGTGCGTGGACAAGGCCTGCGATGACGGCGATGCGTGTACCAAAGACAGTTGCGACACCAAGACCGGCTTGTGCGTCCACGAGCAGACCTGCGCGGCGCAGCAACCCCTGCCCTACAAGATGGAATTTCCGTGCGGAGCCAAGCCGGTTGGGTGGACTTGGGCCGATGCTCCAGGCAGCGGCACCAGCGCGGCTTGGGCTGTGGACGCGACGCCGGCCAGCCCCGGGCCTTTGACCGCCGGCTGCACGCTGAACTTCAACAATGGCCAGGACTTTTCATGCACCACCCCGGTCAAGGGCAGCGCTCTGTCGCCGTGGGTCGACGCATCCAAGGTAGCCGCCAAGCCCGGAATTGAGCTCAGCTTTGCCCTGGCAGGAAGCTGGGAGCCCAATGAGTATGACAACTTCGAAGTCTATGCGACCAGCGACGGCAAGGCGTGGACGCTGCTTGCCGCCCTGGATGGCCCCGGATCCAAGTGGAAGACGCTGACCTATGACTTGAGCGCGTTTGCCGGCGGTCCTGTGCTGGTGTGGTTTGAGTTCTGGACCAAAGACTGCTACAGCAACGCCGGCACAGGCCCCTTCATCGACAGCTTTTCCATTGCCGCAAAGGCGGGCTGTGCCGTCACTGGCTGCGACGATGGCAACGCTTGCACCAAAGACACCTGCAGCACGACGACGGGTGCCTGTAGCTTCCAGGCCGCGCCCCTGGGCACGCCATGCGACGACGGCAATCCCTGCACCGTGTCTGACAGTTGCTCGGCCAGCGCCTGCCAGCCGGGCACCGCCAAGAGCTGCGACGACGCCAACGCCTGCACGGTCGATGCCTGCGACGCCAAGACTGGGGTGTGCAGCCACGTGGCCAATCCCCTCTGCGGCGGCAAAGGCAAGAGCTTGCCCTTCGCCAGCTCCTTTGACTGCGCGTCGCCCGGTTTGGCTGATTGGCAGGCCACGGGCACGCCCGGTGGACCGAGCTGGGCCTTTGACGCGGACGGCAGCACCTTTGAGTTTCCGGGCTACCAGAGCCCCAGCTGCTCCGCCAATTTCAACAATGGCCTGGACTATCAGTGCCCGGCGACTGGCGTCAAGCAGGTATCCGGTGCGCTGACCAGCCCCTCGCTAGATGGGACGGCGGTGAAGCCGGGGCAGCTGGTCTACTTGGACCTGTGGCTGGCCGGCAAATTCAACTTCGAAGATGAGCTGGTGTTAGAGACCACGGTCGACGGCGATACCTGGAAGGCCGTGCGGACCTACCCGTCTTCGCAGATCAGCGCTACCAAGTGGAAGCTGTTTGTCGACCCCCTGGAGGGCGTGGCCGGCAAGACCTTCGCTTGGCGGCTGAGGTTCACCAGCGCCGAGTGCATCTTCAACAACAAGCCCGGCGTGTTCGTCGATGACGTCAAAGTGTACGCCTCCGCCCCCTGCGACCAATCGGATGCCTGGGCCAAGCAGGAATTTGACCCCTATGGGGGCTACAACGTAGGGACATTTACCATGGGGCTGAGCGCCTCGCTGAACCTCGACCCGAAGGTGCCGGTGACGGCCGGGGCCACCAAGCTGGTGTATTGGTACGTCTATGACTCGTCAACCAATAAGATGGCGGTCGACGTGACGTACTCGGCCGCAGGACCCGTCGACGTGTGCGTCCAGCATCAGTGCTACAAGAGCAAGGCCTATGCCTGTACAGTGAATTGCCCCGCCGGCACTACCAAGACTGTGGCCGGTGATGGCTGCTGCCTCAAAGGCCAAGCGAGTGGTGAAATCGCCTTCACACCCTTGGGCAATGGCATTACCGCCGGCTACACCAAGGTTTAATTAACCAACAAGGGCTCTTCCTGCCTGGATGTTCAGGTCAAGTCGTACTTCTAGCGGCGGCACGCTCGCCAAGGGGCGTCGGCCTGGGTTCGTGTTGTCTACCAAAGCTTGGCGCCCACCGTTGGCGGCGGCGCTGGTTTTCCGGGCTCTGGCTGTGCCTGCAGCATCACGCTACCGTCGGGCCGGACCACCCAACTCAGCACCTGATCGCGGTCGTAGGGCGGCGATTCCTTTTGCAGTTCGGCTATGGCCATGCGGCTGTCCTCGTCTTCGCTGTCCAAGTACGTCAGCGAATCGTGCGACTCGACGAGCAGCGTCTGTGGACAGGACACGCTGTGGTCCGCCGCCTGTACGCAGAACGTCACATGGCGGTACACGCTGTCGTAGCTCTGCAGCCCGGCCATGTTGCTGTCGTGGTTGTTCTGCGTCCACCACACCGGCACAAAGACGTGGCCGGCCAGCTGGCGGGTCTCCAGCCGCTCGACCGCACAGGCGTTGTCGACGCCAAACGCACCTGGCGAGTAGTCTGCGCCCAGTTCAGCAACGATTCTGAAGCCGCGCGGGCCCCGCCAGACCAGGCGATAGGCGCGCTCGGCGGTCAGCCCCGCCGCACCGGCCCGCAGCACCAGCAACGCGCCGGCCAACCCACCTTGGCGTGCGACCTCGCCGACTTCGTCGCACACGGCCGGGGCTTCGCCGCCGTCGGACGCGTCACCGCGGTCGGTTGCGTCTTCCTGACTCAAGCACTGACAGGCATCGGCCAGGCTGGCAAAGTCCTTGTCGCACGGGCGAGGGGGCGGCAGCAGAGCGGCCAGGGCGGCAGCGACGGTGGCGTTGGGCCTCAGGACCAGCGACCGCCCGTAGTGGTCGCGCGCAGCCTGTGGATGCCCCAGCTTCTCTTGGACCCTGCCTTGGTTGTAGTGGATCTGCGCCTTGGTGCTGGCGCTTCCGGCCAGCCGCAGGGCCATGACATTGACCGCGCTGGCCCGGGCCAGGTCGGCGGTGTGGCCAAGGGCAAAGCCCAGCTCGGCCAGTGCCCGCGCACTGCTCGGGTCGGCCTCGGCGGCTCGCTCAAAAGCAGCGACGGCAGCGGGCCAATCGCCCGCCTGGGCCTTGCGCCGCGCCTCGGCCATCGCGACGGCGTAGTCCTTGCGGCGGGCCGCGCCTGGAATCGGCTCGCTGGGTACGGCTTGGCGCGGTGCCGCAGCGGCGGCGCTGGTCGGCGAGGCTGCGGCGCTCGGCGCAACCGCCGGCCCCCCTTGGGTCGGCAGCGTTGCGGCCGCAGCCGCCACGCGTGCCGGCGCAGCGGCCGCCAGGCCAGAAGAGCTGGCCGCGCCAGCCGCCGCGGGCTGCGCCGGCTGGTGCTTCCCGCAGTGACAAAGCAGCAGGACGCTCGCAGCGGCGACTACAGCGGTTGCCGTGGGCATGGGGCCGGTCCGGCCCGCGCGCTTCAGGGCGGCAGAGGGCCACGCTTTTCGCGGCGGCGAGCCGCCAACGGTGTCAGGTTGGCCGGCTCCTGGTTCCGCCCGAGGATGCCGAACACCAGGCAACGGAATGGCAGCCAAAAAGCTCGTCAAACTTCTGCGGTCGGTATGCATCCACACGCCTTTCTCCACGCGATTTCCGGTGTCTGCGCCCCAGGTGGCTGGCGCGAGGCCAGTGAATCCTAGCACGTGGTTGGCAGTGATGACTTCGGGCTCGCCAAAGACTAGAACTGTGCATAGACACTGTGAATTTCTAAGGCTTCGCCCCGCCCTTGATCCACGCCGCGACCAGGGCTGCGCTGGCAGAGTCCAGGCCGTTGTTCTCTGCCGTGATGGGCATCTTCATGCCGCAGCTGGGCGTGTCCGGCGCGATCTTCAGCCACAGCAGGCTCTGTTCTGGCTTGCCGACGGTGACCAGCGGCACCCCGCTGCAATCTCCGGCACTGCCCGCCTCCTGCAGCAACACTGCATAAGCAATGCCCTGATTGGGAAAGATCGGCTGCGCGGCGTTCAAGCCGTGACACAGGGCGGCGCTGCAGCCAAACTTGGCCAGCACTTTGGTCCACACCGCGCCAAAACCTGGCGCAGGTGCGACATCCGCGCTGCCCGCGTCGGCGTCGCCAGCGGCTGCGTCCGACCCGCCGTCTGGGTCGGTGCCGTCTGGCGAGTCAGCGTCCTGGGGATCCACTACTTCGGGCTCGCCGCCGTCTTCCAGCGCATCAGCGGCAGCGGTCTCTGCGGTGGCAGCGTCCGCTGCGTCTGCGCCGGGACCAGAGCTGTCGCTGCTGTCGGTGCGCGGGCCGTCTTGGGTGGCGGCGTCGGTCTTGGAGCCTGCGTCGGCCAGGGCTGCGGCGTCGCTGCCTTTGGCGTCGCTGACTTGGAACTTGGCCGGCGGTCCTTCGCCTACTTCAGCCACCGGGGCGGGAGCAAAGCTGCAGCCGCACGCCACCAGCAGTCCTAGGCTCAACAGGGCGTCAACGGGGTAGCAATGAGGCGGAGGCGGCAGGCGCATGGCCACAAGGTAGCGGTACGGCTGCCGCTGCGTCAACCGGTGCAGAGGCCAACAGCAGCAAAGGCCAAGGCCGGGCCAAGGTGAGTGGGTGTGACGAGGCGCAAGGACCGCATCGCGGCAACTTTTCGGCGCCGCCGCAATAGGCTACGCTGAGGGGCCCGCCAGCCCCAAATTGGGCCACGGCGGCAGCGAGGCGACCATGGGCAGTGACATTTTGACAAGCTGGACTGGCAGATGGGCTAGGCAATTGGCCGGCTTGGCCGTCGCCGCGGCAGTGACTGTGGGCTGTGGCCAAGAGGCGGCAGCGCCCTCCTCCACCGCCGACGCGTCGACCGCCGATGGTGCAGGCTCTGGGCTGGCCACGCAATTTCCCAAAGGTTTTATGTGGGGCGCCGCGATAGCCGGCTTCCAGGTCGACATGGGCTGCCCTACCCTGCCCGCCGCCGAGTGCGACGACCCCAACTCCGACTGGTACCAGTGGATTACCGACAAGGAGCTGGTGAGCGACCCCGCGACCTTTGTGGCCGGCGACCCGCCGTCGGCTGGGCCCGGCTTTTGGGAGCTGTGGCCGCAATACCTGGACGGCGCTCAAAAAGAGCTGAGCCTGGGGGCCCTGCGCTACTCTTTGGAGTGGAGCCGCTTGTTTCCCAATGCCGCGACCGACAAAGCGACCACCGTGGCCGAGCTGGACCAATACGCCGACAAGAAGGCCGTGGCCGCATACCACAAGATTTTTGCTGGCGCCAAGCAGCGCAACCTCAAGCTGCTCATCACGCTGAACCACTACACCCTGCCCCTGTGGATCCACGACGGCAAGGCCTGCCACCAGGATCTGGACAGCTGCAAGAACAAAGGCTGGCTGGACAAAGAGCGCATCCTCAGCCGGCTGGCGCTGTTCAGCGGGTGGTGCGCCAAGGAGTTTGGCGGCGAGGTCGACCTGTGGGGCACCATCAACGAGCCCTTTGCGGTGGTCCTGGCTGGCTATCTGCTGCCCAGCAAGGAACGGACCAATCCGCCGGGCGTCACGGCCAAGATCGAGGAGGGCCTGCAAGTAGCTTTCAACATGATGGAAGCCCACTGCCGGATGTACGACGCCGTCCACGAGTTTGACAAGGTCGACAGCGACAGCGACGGCAAGCCCGCCCGTGTGGGCATTGTGGCCAACCTGGCTGCGGTCACGGCGCTGGATCCCCAAGATCCGACCCACGTGGCGGTGGTGCCCCACGCCGACTACGTCTACAACCGCGCGTTCCTCAACGCTATCATCAAAGGCGAGGTCGACCGCAACCTGGACGGCGTCATTGAAGACAAGGAGAAGCGCGCCGACATGAAGGGCCGCATGGACTACATCGGCATCAACTACTACACCCAGCTCAAGGTCAAGCCGCAGCCTTTTGCCCTGGCCCCCGACTACAAGCTGTTTGATTTTCTGCCAGATACCAACCTGTTCAGCAACTACCCCAAGGGGATCTACGAGGTCGCCAAGCTGGCCCACGAGTACGGCTACCCCGTCATGATTACCGAAAACGGCACGGGCGACGCCAAGGCCACCAGCTGGCAGAACTTTGTGCAACCGCACCTGAGCTGGCTGCACAAGGCCATTGCCGAAGGCGTCAAGGTCGAAGGCTATTTCTACTGGACACTGATGGACAACTACGAGTGGAACCACGGTGTCAACGTCTACAAGATGGGTCTGTACGACGTGGACAACAAGACCAAGAGTTTCAAGCTGTCTCCCATGGGCCAGGGCTACGGCGCTGCCGCCAAGGCCAACGGTTTCTAAGGGCCGGACCGCCGCGCCAGCTTTGGGACCAGTCCAGCTACAGGTGCGCCAGCGCTTCACCGCGAAAGGCGACGCAAGCGCCCGGCCCGTGCACCGCTTCGCCTCTCGGTGGCCAGTGCGTGCAAAACATTGTGGTCAGACCGGCTGTCAGTAGTAGATGCGCGGCCGCAGTGCCCACGGCTTGCCTTGGCAGCCCAGGACCAGCGCGGCCGAGCCCCCCGTGGGCAAGCTGCTGCCCTGCCAGGTGCGCGCGCAGACGCCCTGACTGCACTGGGTGGGCCCGCTCCAGCTGCCCAGCGCTCCGGGGGCAAGCTCGATCTGGCAGGGTGCGGCGCTGGGGTCGGGCTTGCCCTGGCCGTTGAGCGCCTGCACCTCTACCACCACCGGCACCGCTCCGCCGGGTGACCAGCGGCTGCTGAGCTTCCACAGCGGCGGCTCGGCAATCGTCCACGGGGCGGTGCCAGCCGGTACTGGCAGCTCGCTGACCCAACCGCTTGGCCAGGTGACCTTCAGGCTGGCAGCAACCTCGCCAGTCCTCAGCGAAAAGCGCGTCTCTGGCGTGGCCATGCTTTGCGACTGGGCCTGCACGCTGTGCTCGGCGGTCAGGGTGCGCTGCGAGGTCTTGAGCAGCAGTCGGGCTCCCAGGCCCCAGGCATTGCTGGCGGTGCCCTTGAGGCGAACGACCAGGTCAGAACCGCCGGCCTTGACGTCATTGCGCAGGACCGTGGGGGCACAAGCCTGGCCGCCCAAGGCAACGTCGGCGTCGCCGTCGCCGTCCAGGTCAGCCACGCTCATCGCCCGGCTGGGATGGTTGACCGGCCAGCCCCACTGCGAGCTGACATCGACAAAATGGCCCAGCCCATCGTGGCGAAAGGCCACCGGCCTCATGCCGCCGGCATCCGCCGCGACCCAGGCGGCGTGCTCAAAGCCGTGCGCCATCAGCAGATCCTGGTGGCCATCGCGGTCGACGTCGAGCCACGCCACCGCCCACGCCGTCATCGTCTTGCCGGTAGAAGACAGGGGCGCCCACAGCCCGGCCGCCAAGCCCGCCATCGCCACGCCGCCGCCGGGTTGGCTGAGCAGGTAGCGGTTGCTGACCTGGTTGTAGAGCTTGAGATCGCTCAGGTCCAGCGGCTTGACCGGCTTGCCCTTGGCTTGCCAGCCGTACAGCTCGATCTCCGACAGGAGGTAGTCCAGCACGCCGTCGCCGTTGACATCGGCCTGGGCCGCCCCCATGGGGCTGCCATTGGCCGGGCCCGGGGCGGCAAAGGTGGGCAGCATGGGTTGCAGCACGTACTGCGGCAGCGCCAGCGGCCCCTGGTTGCGGTACCAGCCAATGCCCTGCACCGCCGGGCAGCCCTCTGGCAGCACCAACAGGTCGAGCTGCCCGTCGGCGTCCAGGTCGGTCTGCAGCGTCGCCCACAGCGCCCCGGTGTAGCCAAGGCCCAGCTGCGCCGCCTGCTGCTGATAGCCGCCTTCAGCGCGGTGGATCCAGGCTTGATAAGACGGTTCTGGCGAGTTGCACGGGTACAGGGCCGCCAGCAGGTCCAGCAGGCCGTCGCCATTGAGGTCGGCTGGCAGCAAGTGCTGCACCGGCACCTGCGCCGGCGGCTTGGTCAACCCCGTAGGCTGGCTCAGGTATTGGCCATCTGGCTGGCGCACCAGCCGCAGCAGCACGCTTCCACCCACCAGCAGGTCTGGGCCCAGCGCCCCTGGCATCGCCGCCACCGCGACCAGGGTCTGGTCGGGCAGGTCCAGCAGCGTCGAGGTCTTCCACGTCTCGCCCTGGCCGTGGGTCTGCAGCAGCAGCTTGTGGTTGCCGTCGACCCACAGCAGGTCCAGGTCGCCGTCGGCATCGGCGTCCATGGCCAGCGGCGAATAGCCGGCGGGCACCGACAGCGGCGCGCCCAGGTGCACCGGCCAGGCGGCCAGGCCCATGGCAGCGCCGATATCGACAAAACCGCCTCCAGCCGTCAGCGGACTGGCCTGAGCCCCTGCGCCAGCCAGCACGACCTTCTGGTCAGCGTTGGGCGGGCAGGTGCTGCAAATCGAGATGGTCAAGGTCTTGCAAACAACGGTGCCCCCAGGGCAATCGCAGGGTTCGCCGATGGCTATCACCTCTGGACCGCCCGGCATGGCCATTCCAAGCCCCTCATCGGTGGCGCCATTGCAGTTGTTGTCGATGCCATCGCACCACTCGACCTGCGCGCTGCACGGGATGGGAACGCCAACATCGGCAACTGAATCCGCAGCCGCGGCAATGTCTTGGGCGACCTCGGCCGCGCCGTCGCTGGCAGGGGAGGCGTCGGCAGGGACGTCGGCAGTGTCCGGGACGTCGGCTGTGTCTAGGAGGTCGGCTGTGTCTGGGACGTCGGCTGTGTCCGGTACGTCGGCTGTGTCTGGGACGTCGGCAGTGTCTGGGACGTCGGCGGTTTCTGGGACGTCGGCGGTGTCTGGGACGTCGGCAGAGTCGGCGCTCGCAGCATCGACGGCGGAAGTCGCGTCGAGGGGGGGATCGGCAGCGTCGGTGCCCAGCTCGGCGTCGAAGAGGGCGTCTGAGCTGCCATCGGCGTAGGTATCGGCGGCGCTGGACGGGGGCTCTGGCGTGGCTGCGGTGCTTCGGCAGCCGCCCAACCCCACGGCCCAGGCAACGATGGCTGCGGCCAGCGGACGGCACCTGCGCGGGCTTGTTGGCGGGCAGCGGGCCGGGGGGTTCACCTTCTGTCTCTCCTGCTGCTGGCTCGCAGCGCGGCGCCGCTGGTGGCCATGAGCCTACAATCTCTGCAGTCCCGGGCGCAAGCCATGAAGTTTGCAACACCGCCCTGGCAGCGCAGACAATTCCATGACAATCGCCCGACCCTGTAGGTACGGTAGCATTGCGAAGGGCCATCGGGCAGCTACCTTGCCAGTGTCCGGCAGGCATCGCGACCTGCCGCAACAAAGATGAATTCTGATTGAATTTGGGAGGCTGTCATGACGACACATGCCCAACAACGGCACCAGCGCGACATCGAAGCCGCACTGAAAGAGCACGGGTTCTCTGGCGTTCGCGTGACCGTCGACGAGACGGACGCCGCTTGGCTGCAGGGTCAGGTGGCATCCCAAGAGGAAGAGGCGGCGGCTGTAGAAGCCGCGTCAGCCACCGACGTCACCATGGTCATCGACAACCTGGAGTACCCAGACCAAGCGCAGAGCGCAGGCCAGTTACCTGAGCGCCACACCCACATGCTGAGCGCAGAGACCCGGCACGCCAGGCCGCCGGCCTCGCCAGGAGTGACGATCCTGCGCGGTGCCGACCTGAGCGATCGGCTGTTCGACGCCGAAGTCTGCAGACCGGTGCGCACTGGCACCACGATCGACTGAGCCAAAAATCGCCTGGCACCAGCCGCTCGCCGAGCCAGCAGGGCAAGCCATGGGTGCTTGGCGACCCAACCGGCGGCGCCACGGCCACTGGTGAGGGGAATGGGCACCCAAGCGTGCCGCTTGGCGGTGGGCGCGGCCACCGGAAAACTACCTGGATTTTCAGCTAGTAGAAGATGGCCGGCTTGATCTTCCAGGGGGCAGAGCCGCACTGCAGCACGATGCGATCCACGCCGCCGGGAAACAGTCCGCCGGCCTCCCAGGTGCGGGTGCAGCTGCCTTGGCCGCATTTGGTGTCGCCAAACCAAGACCCCTGGGCGCCGGGCGCCAGCTCAATACTGCAATTGGCCAAGCCTGGCAATGGCTTGCCACTGGCATCCAGCTGATAGACCGTGACCTCGACGGGCATGATCCCGCCCGGGGACCAGCGGGCGCTGAGCTCAAATAGCACCGGCTCGGTGACCGTGACCACTGGGCCGATCAGGGGGGCCGGAACATTGCTGACCCACCCGCTGGGCCATTGGATCTGCAAGCTTTTGGCCTGCTCGCCGCTGCGCAGGGCAAAGTGAATCTCTGGCACCGCCATCCCCTGCGACACCGCCTGCACGCTCATCTCGGCATGGAGGGTGCGCTGGTTGGTCTGCAGCACCGCCCGCGATCCCAGGCCCCAAGGGTCAGAGACCGCGCCCTTGAGCCGCAGCCGCAGGTCGCTGCCGCCTGCCACCAGGTCATTGCGGTAGACCCGCGGGGCAACAGCCTGGCCTCCGAGCACAAGGTCGCTGTCGCCGTCGGCATCCAGGTCGGCCAACACCAGGTTGCGGGTGGCGTGCTGGGCCGGCAGCCCCCAAGCCAGGCTCATGTCGGAGAACTGCTGCAGGCCGTTGTTGCGCCAAATCAAGGGCCTCATGCCCCCAGCGTCAGCCAGCAGCCAGCTGGTGTATTCGTAGCCATTGGCGGTGACCAGGTCTAGGTGGCCATCGCGGTCCAGGTCATCCCACAGCGCGGCCCAGCCTACCATCGCCTGTTTGGTGATCGACAGCGGTGCCCACAGCCCGGCCTGCAGACCCGCCGTCTTCAAATTGCCGCCGGGCTGGCTGAGGTAAAAGACGTTGCTGACTTGGGTCGCCAGGAGAGGGTCGTTGAGGTCGAGCGGGTCGATCTGGCCTCCCGCTGCTGCATAGTCCTGCAGGGCGATCTCAGAGAAGTAGTAGTCCAGCACGCCATCGCCGTTGACGTCCGCCTGGCTGCCCCCCATCGGGCTGCCGGCCTGATAGCCGTTGGTAGTGAACAGCGGCGGCAGGCTTAGCGGCTGGTAAGGCGAGCCAAAAATGCCTGGAGGCTGGCGGCGCAAGATGGTCACTCCGCCCATGGGATCACAAGACTCGGTCAGGACCACCACGTCTAGCAGGCCATCGCCGTCGATGTCGCTGTGCATGCACGTCCATACCGATCCCTTTGTTTTTAGGCCCAAAGACTGCGCTGCTTCCCAGTAGCCGCCGCCCTCGCGCCACAGCCACGCCGCCAGCCCAGGCTGTGCAGAGCCGCAGTGAAACAAGCCCGCCAGCAGGTCCTGGTTGCCATCGCCGTCGAGGTCGGCCACCAGCAGATGCTGCACCGCCACCTGCCCCGCCGGGACCTTGAGCTTAACTTCCTTGGCGTTTTCGGCGTAGCTGCCGTTGGACTGCCGGACCAGGCGCACCAGGACCCCACCACCGGCGACAAACTCGGGAATGCCGTCGCGGTCGGCGTCGGTGGCGGTCAGGGCGGTCAAGTTGTTGGGGGCATCGGCCTTACCCGGCCAGATCAGCTGGGCCGTGTACTGCCAAGGGCCTGTTCGCGTCAGCAAGAGCACTCTCTGCTTGCCGTCGATCCACGCGATGTCCTGGTCGCCATCGCCATCCGCATCCACCACAACGGCGCTGCTGCCCACGGGAATTTTGAGAGGCCCGCCCGCCTCGATCTCCAGCAAGCTCAGCGGGAGCGCCGCAGTGACCTCGACAAAGCCACCAGTCACCTGCAAGGGAGACGCCTTGGCACCCGCTGGGGCCAGCTGCACAGTCACTTCAAAGCTCGGAGGGCAGCCGCTGCACACCGCCTGCGCAGGCGACTGGCACACCACCACCCCTTGGCACTTGGGCGCCTTGCACGGCGCACCCACCGGGATAGGCGGGTTCTGCGGCCACTTCAGGGTAAAATCCTCATCGGTAGCGCCGTCGCAGTCGTTGTCGATGCCGTCGCAAAGCTCCGCTGTAGCTGCGCAGGGAGCCGTCACGCCATCCGCTGCGGCATCCCCAGCGGCGGCATCCGCTGCAGCATCCCCAGTCCCTGCGGCGTCGGTGGCAGCGGCATCGACTTCGGCTGACCCGGAGTCCGGCGCATCCTCGCCATCTGCAGAGCCGAGATCCTGGGCAT
>CAIXGW010000309.1 GCA_903919145.1 uncultured Myxococcales bacterium | reverse complement strand
GCACAAGGGCCAGCGACGATGACGCGCTGGGTGGCGGCTGCGGCAGCGCCGCCGGGCTGCACCACGGTGCAGCGCACGTCGTGCAAGCCGCTCGGCAGAGCAGGCGTAGTCACGGACCAGTCGGACTCGCCGACTGGTGGCGGCGTCACCGTCCAGGCAGTGCCGTCTACGCTGCAGGCCACGCTGTCCGCGTCCGCGCGGTGGACGCGAAAATTGACCTGCGTTCCCGCGGCCGTTGCCGCGGGCGGCAAGGTCGGCCGGTCTGGGCTGAGCAGCGCAATGCCGTGCAGAGTCAACGCGCCTGTCAAGCTCGCGTAGGCCTGGCCGGGATCTGCCGACATGTCGCTGGCATCGCCAGCATCGGCCCTGCCGGCGCCGAGGCCAAGCCCATCGCAGCCCAGCAGCAGACAAGCTGCGGCAAGCAGGCAGGGGCGCCAGCCGCGCCGCAGCAACGTCCTTGGGTGTGCCGATCTGGCGGGTCGTACGGGCCTCGGAGCGAGCGATGCCAAGTACATGGGCCGTCCGTCTCCCGGCAACCGTCGGTTTGGTCAATGGATGGTGGATGGCGCCACATGGCATGTCAGGCGCCGTGGCGAGCTGCGCTCCACAAGCGGCTTTGGCCGCGGATGGTGGCGTGATCGACGACGGACGGCCGTCGCCAGTTCACGGATGCGCACCCAGACACAGCCATCTGAATTTCTGTTGATTTCCAACGACTCGCCAGGCCTCACGCTGGCCCTATTGGGGCGCTGTAGCACCGCCAGACCCGGCGCCCCTTCGGCCCCGGCCCGGCGTCACGGTTTCGTCACACCAAGCCGCGCCCGCCAGAGGTCGTCCTACCGTTGTCAGTGGTCCGTGGCTCCCATCGAAGAGACCAACGCGCGGCGGTCCCGTGCGTGGGGCCCTTTGCCGCGGGCTCTTGGCAGCCTGCCATTGCGCGCAGGCCCCTGAACAAACAAGGAGTTGTTATGACAAAGGTCGTTCTACCGTCTTATTGTGTGGTGGTGGCCGATGGCGCGCGCGCGCGGTTTTTCTCCCTGGACCCGGCGTCCGCCCCGCGCACCGGGTACCACGCGGCGCTGGTAGAGCGCTGGGAGATGATGAACCCTGCGCACAGCCACTCCCACGGCCCCGCCGACCTGCCCGGCCACGACTGGCGGCGGGCGGCTGCCGGCGGGCCGGGGCGCAATGACGACGCATCGGACAACAATTGGCGCCGCGAGCAGGACCGCCGCTTCGCCGCCGATGTGCTGGAGAAAGTAGCTGAGATGTGCCAGCTGTGGAGCGCCGACCGCGCCGTGCTGGTGGCCGACAAGCGGACCCTGGGCCTGCTGCGCTTGAAGATGAATCGCATGGCCGGCGTCGCCATGGTCGAGCACAGCCGCGACCTCACCGGGATGGAGGGCCCGGCCATCCATGCCCACCTGGCTGCAGCGGGCATCCTGCCGGCCACCCCCGGAGAGATGCGCCAGGTCCAAGCCCGCTGACCAGCTGCGGCAGCTGGGGCGGCGGTCAGTGATCCTGTCGGATGGAGGCCCCCACCTGGGGCCAACTACTGAAAGCCACAAGTTGGACTCAGGCGGCCGAAAGGCCGCTAGCCCGGCTCGCCGTGGGGCACCATGGCCGCATCGACGGCGCGCAATTCGCCAGGCCCAAAGCCGGTAAAGGCCACCGTGCGGTGCGGGCGCACCTGCGACAGCTCGTACAGCTGGTGGTAGGCGTCGCGCACCTCTGGGGCATCGGCCAGCCGCGCCAGCGCCCGGCTGACGGCCAGCGGGTACTGGGCCTTGGCCTGGGCCACCAGCCGCGCACAGTTGCGGCTGGTCTCGGCGTCTAGCAGGGCCACGCGCTGCCGCCCCTCTTCTTCCACGTCGGCCTTGGCCCGCTCTAGCCGCGCCGCAATGCTGTCCAGCATCTGCCGCGAAACCTCTGGCAGCAGCGCCACCTGCTGCAGATAGACCTGCTCGATGGCGATGCCCCAGCGCTGGGTCTCGGCCGCCAGCTCTTCGCACAGCTGCCGGCCGAGCTGGATGCGGTCGCTCAAGATGTCAGAGAACTCGCGGTTGCCCAGCAGCGCGCCGGTGGCGTGAATCACTAGGTCGTGAAGCTGTTTGTCCCAGTCGACCACCGCAAACGTGGCCTTGGCAGGGTCCGTGACCCGGACTTCCATCCACAGGTCCAGCATCACGCTGGTGCCGCGCGCGTCATTGATGTGGATGCGCTGCAGGGTCTGACTGTCGCGGCGCAGCGACACGCGGTGCAGCTGCACCCACGGCGCCAGGCGGCTGGGCAGCCAGTGCCAACCGGCGCTGTCCAAAGTCTTGGTGTGCTTGCCAAAACTGGTGATCAGCACCGCCTCGGACTCGGCGACCTGCACCACCAGCTGCATCAAGGCAAAGGTCAGCACCGGGATGACAGCCAGCCCCACGGCCAGACCGGCGATCAGATAAAAAGAGCTGAGATTCATGCGGCCTCCTGGTGGGCGACAGAGGGAGAAGGGCTGCGCTCAACCTGGGCGGCCTTGCGGTAGACGGTGCGGCTCTCGCCCAGCACCTCGGCGTTGCGGCGCGCCACGTACTCGGCCAGCGTGCCCTGGCGCTGCAGCTCGTGCAGGGCTTCGGCCAGCTGGTCGATTTCGATCTCGGTGGCAGCAGCGCGGGCTTGGGCCACCGCTACGCCCTGCTCTGCGGCCAGCTCGCGGCGACGGGCGTCGGCTTCGGCGCGGGCCACCAGCGTTCCGATTTCGGCGCGCGACTGCATGACCGCGTTCAGCGCATCTGCCAGCTCATCGGGCGGTAGCACATCGACCAGGTCGACCGCGGTAGCGCGCAAACCGTAGCGCTGGCCCAAATTCTCTAGACAAAACGCATCGATCCGGTGCAACAGCTCGCGCCTCTCGCGGCGCAGCACGGCATAGGAGCCCTCATCCTGGGCCAGCTGCGGCGCAACCCCTTCAAAGCGGGCAATCTCATTGCGCAACAGGCAGGTAAACAGCCCGGTCACGTGCTCTACCGGCGACCGCAGCTGAAACAAGAACGCCTCGATCGCCTGCGGGTCCGGGGCATAGCGCAGAATCGCGTCGATGCGCAGCAGGATGCCGTCTCCCGCCATGACGTTGCGACCGCCCTGCTCTCCAGTGAGCTCTACCCACTGGTCCATGGCGTTGATCTCCACCACCTCGTCCCACGGTGCTTTGCGGTGCAGGCCCGCGCCAAAGACCTGTAGCGGGCTGCCGGCAGAGTCGCCGCCGCGCAGCGCCCGGCCAAACCGCGTCAGCACGGCCACATGGCCCTCCTGCACGCGAAAGTAGCTTGCGTAGAGCAGCCGCGCTGCGGTCAATATCAGGCCAATGGCCAATCCAATCAAGAACATTGGTACTCCTCTGTGCACGTTGCTGCGCCAATCCAAGGGCTTTGGGGCGCGCGCCCAGGGCGGGCGGGTTCGACTGCGGACCTTGGGGACCTCAAAAGCGCGACCACCCCGCCAGCTGCGGCTCGGCCACCGGCGCTGACGGCTGAAGGCTGGTGCCGTGACCGGTGCGGGCCCGGCGCTGGTCGCCCCGATCGACCTGATAGGCCACCGCCAGCCCGCGGTTGACGTCGACCACGTCTTCGTTGAATTCCATTTGCGCCTCGCTGACCAGCGGCAGGGCTGCCACCGCCTCGGCGCTGTCTACGATGCGGCCATGGGGCACAAACCGACCGTCGGGGATTTCCACCCCCACCACCACGGCGCCAATGCCAATAAAGCAGTGCGCGCCGACAATCGCGTCGTGCACCACCGCCTTGAAGCCAACAAAGGTGTTGTCGCCAATGAAGCACGGCCCGTGGACCAGGGCGTCGTGGGCCATGGACACGTTCTGGCCCACATAGACCGCCCATTCCTCGCCCCCCACCTGCACTTTCCTCTCCTTGAGCGCGTGGATGACGACCCCATCTTGGATGTTGGAGTTGGCGCCGATGTGAAACGGCGTGCCTTCGTCGGCGCGGACGCTGGACCCTGCGGCGATGTGGACGTGGTCGCCCAGCACCACCCGGCCAATGACCGTGGCCTGGTTGTGCACAAAAGCGCTGGCCGCCACCGACGCGCGCTCGCGGATCTGCTGCAGCCAACCGCCGTGCTCAGGGGCGTCGTGGGCCATCGACGGCATCAGCTTGGGGCCCATCTCGCGGGCCACCACCGCCCTGACGTGGGCAGGCCTGCCCGCCGCCGCCCGAGCCGGGCTGGCCGCCTCGCGCTTGTCGCTGATGGCTTTGGCAATCAACTGCAGCACCATGCCGCCCGCCAAGCCCCCCATCAGGTGGCCAGTCAGAGTCCCGGCCGCCGCTACCAGAAACGCCAGGCTTTCCAGCTTGCTCTCATGCCACACATGGATCAGCGTCTTGACCTCGATGAGCCGAAACGCCACCACCAGCAGCAGGCCCGCCAGCGCCGGCAGAGGCACCAGGGCAATCTGGTCAGAAACCAAGAAGATCGCCGCCAGCAGCCCGCCGGCATGGACCAGCGCCGCCAGCCGCGTGCGCCCGCCGCTTTGGGCATTGACGCCCGACCGCACAATGACGCCAGAGACGGGCATTCCGCCAAACAAGCCGACGGCCACGTTGGCCATCCCCTGGCCAAACAGCTCAAGATCCGCATGGTGCGGGCGAACTTGCGGTGCCATCCGGTCGACCGCCCGCGCCGAAAGCAGGCTCTCTACGCCGGCAATCAGCCCCAGGGGCAGCGCCGCCCACAGCAAGTCCAGCCATTTGTCATCGGCCAGCAGGGGCAGCCCCGGCAGCGGCAGGCTGTGCGGAATTTCGCCAACACGCTGCACATCCCAGCCCACATAGGCACTGAGCGCCGTGACCGCCGTGACCCCCACCAGCGCCGCCGGAAAGCGCTTGTACGGCTTGGCGACCACCACCAAGAAGGCCACGCCCAAGCCTGAAAGCACAGCGATCCAAGAGACTTCGTGCAGCCACTGCGGCCGGTGCATCATCTGCGCCAGCTCTGACACCGTGTAGTCAAACCCCATCAGCTCGGGCAGCTGATTGTCGACCAGCTTGAGGCCCACACCGGTGGTAAAGCCCGCCAGCACGCTCTCTGGCACCAGCTTGGTCCACTTGCCCGCGCGCATCCCCGCCAGCGTCAGCTGCACCAGGCCCACCAGCAGCGCCGCCGCCGCCACACCGACCACCCCAAAATCCTTAGAGATGGCTAGCACCATGGTGCCAAGAGCCGCCGCCGGACCCGTGACCTGCAGCGCCGATCCGCCCAGCACGGCCGCCACCGCACCGCCCACGGCCCCGGCCACCAGCCCCGCTGCCGGCGGCACCCCACAGGCAATCGCCAGCGCCAGGTTCAGCGGCAGCGCCACCGCCGCCACGGTGATGCCGGCCAGCAAGTCGGGGGTCGGATTGCCATGGCGCTGCACGTCCAGCCAGCCTTGCCACCAGGCGCGGCCCATGCCGGCCATCGACTCGCCGAGGTTGGGCGGCGCCTGCAGCTGCTGGGCCGCCCGCCGCGCCACCTCTTGCTGGCGCGACTTCTCTCGGTAGCTTCTTAAAGATTCAGCCATATTCCTCCAATCGATGGTGAGCGGCGCTGTCAGCGCCACCTGCCCAGAGTCGGTCAACGCGCGGGTCGGCCGGCCTGGCCGCCAGCGCACAGGCCCTGCTCGGCGCAGGCCTGGCGAAATCCGGCTTGCGGCGCAGCCACGCACCGGCCGCGCGGTCAACCGCGTAGAGCGCCAACCCCGCACATCGGCAAGCCACGGACTTGTGCGTATGCTGATCGGTGCAAAAAGGTCTTGCTAGCTTTGGGGATTTGGGGGTTCTGGCTCAGCCAGCAGCGGTGACGGCCGCCAGATCGACGCGCTCGCCAGCTGCCGGACTGCGCGGCTGCCAACCGCCTGCCAGCGGCCGCGGTGGGGCGGGTAGCGGTGGTCCACGGCGCGCTGCTGTTCCGGCCTGCGCGGCAGGTGGCGACCGGGCCTGGGCTCCACCAGCGGGTCGTCGCTCTCTTCCGGCGACTCTTCTTCTTGGCTGGGCGCTGACTGCGCCACAGGACCGCTCCAGGCCACCCCCGGCGCCAGCGCCAACAACAGCCAGGTCATGGCCCGGGCAATGGCGGGGAGCCAGCTCCGCAAGCCGCTGCGCTGCCGCTGTTGAGCCTTGCGGCTGGGGTGAGGGAACCGACGTGCCACTGAGCTCCGGTGCGGCCCGCAAAAAGAGCGAAAAGGCCGCGCAAGGGCAGCAGGTCTACAGCATCGCGCCCGGGCTTTCAAGGGCAGCTGGGGCCCCTCGACACCGACCAAGCCAAATCAAGCCCTTGGCGACCAAGCACCTGCCGCGCCTCAGGCCATCTCTTTCTTCTGGCCCTGGACTTTCTGCTTCTTCTTGTCGGCAAGCGCCTTCTCGTGCATGGGCGGCTTCTTCTTGCCCTTCTTCTCAGCCTTCTTGTCTTTGACGGCTTTGAGCGCCTCTGCAGCCAGCGCCTCCTGGGGCGTGCCGTGGCCTTCTTCCTTGTGGCCCTGGCCCTTCTTCTTGCCGGCAGCGCCCTTCAGCTTGTCTTGGGCTTTGTTGTCTTTCTTGCCCTTGGCCTTGTCTTTGGCTACGGCCACCATGCCGGCGGCCTGCTTGGCTTCTGAGCCGTGCTTGCCCTTCTCTGCCTGGGCCTTCTTCTTCTTGCTGTCCTTGACCTGCTGCTTTGGCAGGCCCTTTTTGGCGGCCTTCTTCTCGGTCTTCTCGTCGTCGTGCTTGCCGCGAATGTCGGGCGTCGTGTCGCGGTCGGCCTTCTTGGGGTTGGCAGCGGCGGCGGCCTTGTCATGGGCGGCAATGGTGGCTTTGTCCAGCAGCTTCATGGCTTCGACGATCGGGTGGTCCTGCTTGCTGTCGCCCTCGTGCTCGTCGTGGGCGCGCTCGGCGGCCTCGGCAACGCCGATCTTCTTGGGATCGCTGGTCACGGCGCCAATCGACTTGGCCACCTGCTTGTCTTTGGGCTTGAGCGCGCTTTTCTGGTCGGCATAGCCCTTGGCCTGGGCCTTCTCTAGGATCTTGGCCGCGCCAGAGGTGACCTGAGCCGCCTGCTTGAGGTCCTTCTCGTCGGATTTGGAGCTCCCCTGGTCGTGGGCGGGGGCTTTCTTCTCCGCGGGCTTCTTGGCTTGCTCGTGGGGCTTTTTGATTGCTTGCTGACCGCTGGCCATGATCCACCTCCGCACCCGCAGGCGCTGCCCACAGGATCGGACGACGCGCGGCCGCGCACAAGGGCAGCAACCGCCAAACGGCGCCGGGCAGGGGCCCGCAGACCCCACCTTGCGCGGCGGCAAAGAGCGGGCAGAGGCCAGGCCCTGCAAGCCGCTGGATGCCCTAGGCCGGCGCGGAAGCGCAGAACTCCTGGTCGTCGGGCAGTCCGCTCAGGGTCGGCTGGTCGCCGCACAGCGGGCACGCTGGGTCGCGGCGGGTGCGCAGCTCGCGAAAGTGGCTGCCCAGCGCATCGATGACCAGCAGCCGGCCGACCAGCGGCTCGCCGATGCCCAGGATGAGCTTGAGGGCCTCCAGCGCCTGTGCGGTACCCACAAGGCCCGGCAACACCCCCAGCACGCCAGCCTGGGCGCAATTGGGGGCGACCTCTGGCGGCGGCGGCTGCGGATACAGGCAGCGGTAGCACGGCCCCTGGACCCCGGGGCGAAACACGCTGACTTGGCCGTCAAAGCGAAAGATCGCCGCGTACACCGCGGGCTTGCGCAGCAGAAAGCAGGCGTCATTGACCAGGTAGCGGGTGGCAAAGTTGTCGCAGCCGTCGACCACCAGGTCGTAGTCGCGCAGCAGCTCCAAAGCGTTGGCGCGCTCAAAGCGGACCGCATGGGGCACCACCCGCACCGAAGAGTTGAGGGCCCGCAGGGTCTTGACGGCCGACTCGACCTTGAGCGACCCGATCCGGTCTTCGCCGTGCAGCACCTGCCGCTGCAGATTGGAGGCGTCTACGACGTCGGGGTCGACAATTCCCAGCGTGCCCACCCCCGCCGCCGCCAGGTACAGGGCCACCGGCGAGCCCAGGCCACCGGCGCCAATCAGCAACACCTTGGCATCCAACAGCTTGATCTGCCCGGCGTGCCCCACTTCTGGCAGCAGCAGGTGCCTGGCGTATTTGGCGAGCTGGGCGTCGGTCAGGACCCGCTGCACCTGCACGGGCAGGCCGGCGCTGCGCCAGCCCTCAAAGCCGCCGCTCATCGACTCGACCTGGGTGTAGCCCATCGCCGCCAGCGCCGCCGCGGCCAGGGCGGACCGCACGCCGCCAGCGCAATACAGCACAATGGGCGCGTCTTCTGCTGCCGCCAGCGTGCCGATGCGCGCCTCAAGGTGGCCGCGGCCAAGCCACGTCGCCCCGGGCACGCTGCCCGCCGCCGTCTCTTCGCGCTCGCGAATGTCGATGACGATCAAGCCCTGGCCCAGAGCCAGTCGCTGGTGCACCTGTTGCGGGGTGACTTCGCGAATGGCCGCCTGAATTCTGGCCAGGTGCGCTTGGAAGTTGGGCATGGCCCCTCCAATGGCTGAGGTAGCGACCTGCCCTGCATGGTCTGGCCAGGTCTGGGCTGCTGAGAGGACAGCAAGCTTTTGTCTTTACCGCCGGTACTCCGGTCTGTGGCACTGCTGAACGACTGTCTGCCTTCAGGGCCCGTGCCAACTGCCCTGCCGCGCTGGCCTTCCGCTTTACTCTTCGGCAGCCAGCAGAATCCGCAGCTCGGCAAAGGCCATCAGCCAGCCATGGCGCACGGCATCGGCCGCCACATCGCCGCGCAGCTGCACAGAGCTCTGCAGCAGCGGACTCATCACCGTGACCACGCAGCCCTCTTGCTCGTCTGGGGCAATGGCGATGCGCAAGATGTCGCGGCGCGCTGGCGGCACGGGCGTCTCGGGATCGGGCTGGGGGTCCTGCGGACCGGCTGTCTCGACGTCAAACCATTCGAGCACGGCCAAGTGCGGAGGCTCAAAAGCGATCCAGCGACCTACCCGATCCCAGGGCTCGCCATCTTCGTCCAGCCAGCTGGCGTGAACCTCTCCACCGGGCTGCTCTTGGCTGTCGGCCTGGTGGCAGAACCAGCGGACCAGCTCGGTGCTGCGAGTAAACAGCGCAAAGGCGCGCTCTGGGGCCACCGGCAAGGGCTCGCGGACGATCGACATCCGCGCCTCTTCCAGCTTGGGGGGGCCTTGCGATGGATCATAGGGCAAAGGCACGGCAAAACTCCTTGCGAATGTAGCCTGGGCGTGGGCACAAGAGCCGGGGGCCACCCCCAAAGAATGGCGGCCCTTGGGTCCTACTTGCCCTTCTTGGCACCCTTGCCCGCCGCGCCGGCCTTGGAGCCCTTGGCTTCGGCAGGAGCTGCCTCTGGCACAGCCGCGGCCTTGGCAGGCAGACCCTCTATCGTCTTGCCCAGACCGGCAAACAGGCCGCTGACGCACTGGGCGACTTCGGGCTTGTCTGCCTTGGGGTACACCGCCAGGTCCTCGGCTACGTCGGCCAGCAGTACCGCACGCGCGGGGCCGCTGGGCAGGCCTTGGTCAAACTGCTCATAGATGTGAGGCAGCTGGCCACCGCGGCCGCACATCACCTGGCCGATCTCTACCAGGCAGGCCTGGGCCTGGGGCTGACCCACCAAGAAGCCGGCGACCTCATTGGACTCCAGCAGGGCCGCCTTGGTCTCTATGGCCTTGCAGGTGGCCTTGCCGTCGGCCCCTACCAAGCTGCGGGCGGTCCAGCGGCCCAGGAACAGGTCGCCAAGGCTCTGGTTGTCAAAGTGAAACTCTCCGGGGCTGCCGGCCGGCTTGAACAGCGCCGACTGCAGCAGCCGCTCGCAAGACAGCTGCTTGGCGGCGGTGTCTGGGATGGTGCAGGCGGCCACGCAGTCTTCCTGACGGAACGGTAGGTTGCGCTGCCCCTGGTCCGGCTTGGCGGCGGCCACCATCGCATCGACCACGCCAATGGCATCGGCCGGCGTCAGAGCTACGCCCTGCAGATCGCGCAGCAACTGAGCCGTGGCAAAGTAGGTGTAGACCTGGGCGCGGCTGTTCTGAAAAGTCTTGAAGTCGGGGGTGTCTTTGCCCACCGCCGCATTCTTGGCCAGGCGCTGCACCACCTGCAAGTCGCGGTAGGTCGCCAGGTGAGGATAGTAGCAGCGGTCAAAAGTCGTGACCTTGCGGTCCAGGCCATAGCGCTTGATGAATTCGTCTAGGTTCTTGCGCTCCTCTGGGTCCGGGGCATTGCGCGCCAAGGCCGCTTCCGACTCCTCGCAGCTCAGGTTGGGCATCTCCAGGCGGGCATCGACGGTGGCAATGCCGTAGTTGCTAGAGAACACCGGCGGGCGGGTCATCACCACCGCGCGCGCCTGGGGAGCCACCCGCGTGACCAATTCGTCGATCTGCTTGGCCAGTCCTTCTCGGGCCAGCAGCGGGGTCTCGTCCAGCGAGTCCAGAACCGCCACCCACGGCTGATCGCCCAGCGTCGCCTTGAGGTGTGCCTCTGCCTTGGCGGGATCGCTCTCTCCCAGCTGCTGAGCCAGCACGATGGCAATGGCATTGGAGCCGGGGGCCAGATTGGTGAGCTTGGGGACGGCGTCCAGATTCAAGTCCAGGCGAAAGAACGGAATCTTGCCGCAGCTCTGGGCGGCCAGCGACTCAGCCAAGCGCGACTTGCCGGTGCCGCCGCGCGCCAGCACCAGCGCCGTGCGCACCCGCGGCTGCCCCGGGGCCACCACAGCGCTGAGAGCCGCCGCCAGATCTTCCTCTTTGATGTAACCGATTTTGCTGGCATCAAGCTCGCGCCCGGGCCACTGGTGCAGCGCCAGCTCGATCGGCAGGTACTTCTTGGCGGCAATGTCCGCAGCGCGCTTTTGTTCAGAGGCCTCACAGGCCTGGCGGTACGCCGGCCCCGGACCACTGGCACCGGCAGACGGCTTCAGCTCTGGGCCACCGCAGCCGCCCGCGGCCAACAAGCCGGCGAGGGCAAACAGGAACTTGGGAGTCAATCGGGACGGGAAACAAATCGACATTGCGCGGACCTCCAGCCAATTGTCGCAGTATCGCCGCGGTAGCTACCGATGTGCAACCCGGGCTTGGGCCCCAATGGCCTCAGCCGGGCAATGCTGCTATGGTAGCGACCGATTGGGAGGTGATCGTGGACCGCAAAAGTGCTGAGAGTCTGGTCGAGCAGCTGCAGCGGCAGTTGGACTTGCAGCCCCCCCAGGCCGTGCTGCAGGCTGCCCATCAGCATTTTGGCGCGGCCGCGGCCCTGTCTTTTTCTGGCGCAGAAGACGTCGCGCTGGTCGCCCTGGCCGCCGATTTTGGTTTGCGCTTTAGGGTGTTCTGTTTGGACACTGGTCGCCTGCACCCCCAGACCTATCAGCTGCTGGAGCAGGTGCGCGAGCGTTACGCCGTGGACCTGGAGCTGCTGTTTCCAGAGGCGGCCGCCGTTGAGGCACTGGTGCGAGACAAAGGCCTGTACTCGTTTAGGAAAGACGGCCACCACGAGTGCTGCTCGGTTCGCAAGGTCGCTCCGCTGCGGCGGATGCTCAGCTCGGCGCCGGCGTGGATCACCGGGCAGCGCCGCGACCAGAGCCCTGACACCCGCGCCGATGTGCCGCTGGTGCAAATCGACGAAGCCCACTCGACCCCGCAGCGCACCCTGCTCAAGTTCAACCCGCTGGCGCGCTGGAGCTCGGCGCAGGTGTGGAAGTACCTGCGCGCGGCCGATGTCCCCTACAACAGCTTGCACAACCAGGGCTTTGTCTCTATTGGCTGCGAGCCGTGCACCCGTCCGGTGCTGCCCGGCCAGCATGAGCGCGAGGGCCGCTGGTGGTGGGAAGAGGCGACCGCCAAGGAATGTGGCCTGCACGGCAAGGGTTGAGGGCCTGGCCCCGGGTAGCCTTGCAGGCTCGCGGGAGGCCAGCCAGGGCCAAGAGACTGAGGGGCTGGGCCTGCCAAGGCGGCCACCACAGGTAAGACAGCACCGGCAGGACCGGCAGGACCGGCAGGACCGGCAAGATAGAGCGAGAGAGCAACCTGGCGCGCCAGCGGCGACCGCCAACGGGATCGGCAAGCATGGAAACAGTGATCTGGGCAGGATTCTTGGTGATGATTCTGGGCATCCTGGCCCTGGACTTGGGCGTGCTCAACAAGAAGGACCACGTCATTGGCTTTCGCGAGGCGCTGAAGTGGACCACCGTCTGGGTCACCGTCTCCATCGCCTTTGATGTGGCCGTGTACTTCTTGTACGAGCATCACGTGGGCGGCCTGGGTGCCGGTCCAACGCCGATAGACGGCACCACGGCCGCGCTGCTGTATCTGACCGGCTACTTGGTCGAATACAGCCTGTCGGTCGACAACATCTTTGTGATTGCGCTTATCATTTCGGCCTTTCGCGTACCGCGCCCGTACCAGCACCGCGTGCTGTTCTGGGGCATCTTGGGAGCCCTGGTCCTGCGCGGCGCGATGATCGGCGCGGGCACGGCCCTGCTCAAGAGCTTCTCTTGGATGATCTATGTCTTTGGCGGCATCCTGATCCTCTCTGCCCTCAAGATGGCCCTGGAAAAAGACGACGAAGACAAGGACCCGACCAAGCACCCGCTGGTCCGCCTGGCCAAGCGGCTGTACCCGGTGTCTGACAAGATGCACGGCCACGACTTCTTTACCCGCCTGCCCGACGGCCGCAAAGCCATGACCCCGCTGTTCTTGGTGCTGATCCTGGTAGAGGCCACCGACGTGCTGTTCGCCGTCGACTCGATCCCCGCGGTGTTTGCGGTGACCACGGACCCGTTCCTGGTGTTTACCTCCAATGTCTTTGCCATCTTGGGGCTGCGGTCGCTGTACTTTGCCCTGGCCGGCATGCTGGGCAAGTTCCACCACCTCAAGCACGCGCTGGTTGCGCTGATGGCCTTTATTGGCATCAAGATGCTGCTCTCTCACCAGTACCACATGCCTCCGGCGGTCTCGCTGGGGGTCATCTTTGCCATCCTGGCAGCCGGTGTGGGTAGCTCGCTGGCGTTTCCCTTGTCGGCGGCCGAATTGGCCAAGCACCACGCCCGCCACGGCGGCCACGACGAGGGCCACGACAAGCCTGGCCACGATAAGCCTGGGCACGATAAGCCTGGTCAGGCCACCAGCGACACCACGCAGTCCTAGGGGCCACCGATGTCAAAGTACGCCCCATCTCAAGGCAATCTGCAGAAGATGCTGCAGGCCAGCGACATTTCGTTGCCCGAAGAAGCCGTGCGCCAGCTGTGGGCCTACCACCAGCTGCTGCACCTGCGCAATGACGACGGCGACCTGACCCGGCTGCGCGCCTTTGACACCATGGTCTCGCTGCACTACGTCGATTGCCTGCTGGTGGCCAAGAAGATCGGCGCCACCCTGCCCTCGCCGCTCTTGGACATCGGGTCCGGCGCCGGGCTGCCCGGCATTCCCCTCAAGATTGCCCTGCCGCAGGTCGAGGTGGTCTGCTGCGAGATGAGGGCTCGGAGAATTGCCTTTATTGACGAGGCGATCGCCCACTGCGGCCTGAAGGGCGCGCGCACCTGGCACCAGACGCTGGGCAGCGGGTTTACCGACAAGGTCGGCGGCATCATCACCCGCGCCTTTGAGAAGATCCCGGTGACGCTGCAGCGGGTGGCGCAGATGGTGCCGCCGGGCGGCGTGGCCGTGTTCATGAAAGGGCCCAACTGCGATGAAGAAATCGCCGACGCCAACCGCAGCCTGAGCCGTTCTTGGCGGCTGCGCAGTGACGAAGCCTACGACATCCCCATGACCACCCACCGGCGGCGGCTGGTGGTGTACCAGCGCCTGGACGATCCCCTGGAGCTGGTGAGGCGGCGCAGCCGCGACATCGACGCCGAGCGCAACGACGCGTTCAAGCTGTGGAGCGACCTGCTGACCGGCAAGGGCGTGCGCAAGCACGGCCTGGCGCTGATAGCCGGCAGCAAGCTGGTGCCAGAAGTCCTGCGCGACTATCCGCACTTGTGCGTAGAGCTGCTGGTGGCCAGGGGCACAGAGAGGGTGCCTGCCGAGGCGGCGGCCGACCTGCCGGTGGCCGTGCTGGCGCCAGCCTTGCTCAAGGCCCTGGACGTCTCTGGCACCGCTGGACCGCTGGTTGTGGTGCGGGCCGCAACGCCGCGGCCGTGGACCGGGCTGCCCACCGACGCGGTGCTGGCCGTGCCGTTCCAAGACCCAGAAAATGTAGGCGCCGTGCTGCGATCCGCGGCAGCCCTGGGCGTGCAGGACGTGGTGCTGCTGCGCGAAGCGGCCTCGCCGTTTCACCCCAAGGCGCTGCGGGCCGGCGGGTTGGCGGCGCTCAAGCTCACCCTGTGGCAGGGAGGGTCGCTGAGCGAGCTGGCGGCTGGCCTGGGTCCAGAGAAGCTGGTAGCGCTGTCGGCCGAAGGAACTCCGCTGCCGGCCTTTGAGTTCCCGGCAGACGGCTTTGTGCTGGTGCCCGGGGTCGAAGGGCCCGGACTGCCGGCCGAGCTGCGCGCTGCCGCCGTGGCCATTCCCATGAGCGAGGGCACCGAGTCGCTCAACGGCGCCACGGCTGCCGCGCTGGCCCTGTATGAGTGGTCGACCAGGCACGCGCGCTTGCCTGGCCCCGGGCGGGATGACTAGCCCCTTGCCGCTGGCGCCGCGGCGCCGCTGGCTGCTGCCCGCAGGCTTGCTTGCGGCCGGCCTGGGGCTGCTGCCGGCGCCCGCGCAGGCCGCCGCGGACGATGCGCCGCCGCAAATGACCTTGCCAAGCGAGGCGACCGTGCTGCTGTGGCGCGGCGTCGACTGCGGCGAGGCCGAGCGGGTCAAGCCGGTGCGGCGGGTGCGGCGCTGCCTGGCCGAAGAGCGCGCCGTGGCCCACCTCAGCGCCGACGGCAGCGTGCACCTGCAGCCGCTGGACCGCCGGCCGCCGCGGCTGGCGTTGCTGCCGGCCGAGCTGGCCCTGCAGTGGCACACCTGCCCGCCCTCGCCCAATGAACGTCTAGAAAAGGCCGGCTTGCCGTGGGTGCCCTATGAGGATCCGGCGATCGCCAAGTGCTACGTCTACCGCCCGCGCGACGTAAAGCTGCAGGCAGAGATCGCCGCCAAGGCGCGCCTGGAGCTGCTGGACGAAATCCATCCGTGGCTGCGAGACGGCCTGACGACCCTGATAGTCCGCGCCGCCGCCCAGGGCATTGAGGTCCGGGTGATCAGCGCGGTGCGCAGTGTGAAGTCTCGCGCCGTAACGGTGGAGAAGAAGGTCAAGCGCAAGGGCAAGATCCGCAAGATTCGCGTGGCCACCGGCGAGCGCAAGATGGGGATGCACCCTCTTGGCCTGGCTGTGGACATCAACCTGGGCTGGGCCAAGCCCTTGGGCGATCCGGTGCGCGCCTACCGCGCCAGCGGCGAAACTTACAGGCAATTTCAGGTATTGGGAGACATGGCCGACGAGCTGGGCATCGTCTGGCTCGGCCGTGTGATGGTCGGCGAGATAGGCCACTTTGAGCACCACCCCGGCTGGTGGGGCTCGGTGCGCGGCCAATTTCGCCGGCAGTTGCTCAACGGCATTGCCGCCCGTGGCGTGCCCAGCGTGTGGGAGCACTTCCGCTACGACCCCAAGCAGCCTTCGCCCTTTGACGGCCTGCGCATCAGCGACGTCAGGTGACCCGCAGCGCCGCCCGCGCCCGCAGCTGGCCAGCCACCGTGACCAGCAGCTGCAGGTCGCGCTCGCCCTGCGCTTGCATAGCTACCGCAATGGTCTCGCCAAAGACGATCTCGCGCACGTAGTCGATAGCCAACCCACAGACCGGCTTGCGGGCGCGCCACGGCTCGGCCAGGGCCCCGGCGGCCTCGGCGGCGCGCAGGGCGTCTTGCAACCAATCGGCATAGCGGGCGTGGTTGACGTGGTGGAACAGGTCGATCTCGCTGGCCCGGACCGGCTCTTGCCACACATAGTCAGGCTTGAGCAGCTCAGGCAAGGCCAGGGTCTGCAGCGACAGCGGCTCCTCGATCGGCATCGCCTTGGCCCGAAATTCGGCGGGCAGCTGCCGCGGCCGCCGGTCTGGGCCCAGGGCCACCCCGACCAGCCGCAGCTCGGCCGCACGGCGCGGCGTGGCCTCGTCTGTCCATAGGCTCTGGGCAATCTCGACGCTGCTATTGCCCACCCGCACCAAGCCGATGCCGGTCTGGACCCGGTCTTGCCAACCAAGGCCTGCGCCAAGGGAAAGGCGCTGGGCGCGCACCACCATGATGTTGCCGTCGGCAAACAGCGGGGCCAACAAGCTGTCGCCCTGCTCTACTGCGCACCAGCGGCCATGCTCCAGCCAAGACAGCAGCTTGGTCGGCGGCACTGTGCCATGGGCCCCGATCTCGTCTCCGCGCGTCTGCCAGCGCCCCACCAGTTGCAGCCCGTCAGGCGTCCACTCAGCCATTGGCCCTCTTGTCTTCTGTCTGGGTCCGCCGTGTTCCGGCCTGTTTCGGTCTATTCCGGCTTGGCCCACTGCGGTCTGGTCGGTGGTTGGGCCTCAGCGCTCGATGCGGGCACCGCGGCGGATCTCTGCATCCAGGGCAGCGCGCGAGGCTTCCAGCTGCTGGGCCTTGAGTTCCTCTAGGATTTGCGGGCGCAGCTCGTCCAGAGACACCTTTTCTGCGGTGCGCCGCGCCACGACCTGCACCACCCAGTGGCGGCCTCGCGGACCGGCAATCACTCCCGAGGGCTGACCCGGCGCCAGGTCATAGACAACCTCTCTCCATGGCTCGGGAATCTGCCGCCACCTCAGCCAGCCCAGGTCCCACGGCGGCGCCTTCTCATCGGGCACCGTGGCAAAACCCTCGCGGGCGACCTCGGCAAAACTCTTGCCGGCCTTGAGCTTCTCTACCGCAGCAAACGCCTCAGAGTCGCGGCGAACCAGGATCTGCTGCACGTGCAACTCAGTGGCCAAGCGGGTCTTGTTGGCCTCAAAGTAGCGCTGCACCGCGGCATCGTCGACGGCGACCTTGGCTTCGATCTCGGTCTTGAAGTACAGGTCGCCCAGGGCACGCCGGCGCATCGCCTGCATCTGAGCGTCCATCTTGGCCTTTTCGACCAGATAGCTGTGATTCTGCTCCATCCCCAGCGAGGCCGCGCGCTGGGCTATCAGCTCCTCGCGGATCAGCGACTCCAGGACTGGCGCCTGTTTCTCGGCAGGGATCGGCTCTTGGGCCGAGCCCAACCGCAGCGCCAGCCGCACGTCCTCTTCGGTGAGGGCGACGCCGTTGACCCTGGCCAGCACCTTGCCGGGCCCCTCTGCCCCCGCCTCGGCGGCAGGCAGCGGACGGGCTGCTGCCAGCGGTGCCGGCCGGCCCACCGGCTCTGGCTGGGCACTGGCAGCGGCTGCCGCTTCGGGCGCCGGGCGCGTGCATCCGCCCAGGGCCGCAGCCGCGATACCGCTGGCCACAACGGCCCAGGTGGTGATTCGGGAAGAACGAATGTGCATAGACAGCTCTCGCGCGGCAGGAAAAGGCAGGAACGCCGCCCCGCACACGCAGAGGGTGTGGCGGGGCGGCATTCTGCGTCAAGCTTGGCTCAACAACGCTCTATCAGTGGCAGGACTTGCAGGCCTCTTCCTCGTCGCCGCTGAACGGATCGGCGGGAGTCGGGTCGTAGGCCATCAGCTTCATGTGGGCCTGCGCCGAGTCGGAGTCGTGGCAGCCCCAGCAGGCCAGGCGGTTGGGGTTGGTCTTCCAAGACCCAGACGTTTTGGCGCTGTGGCAGGTCTCGCAGTTGCGGACATCCTGCGGGAAAGTGATGTCCCAGTTGCGGCCGGCAATCGGGTCGCCGTTGGCGTACCAGACGGTCTGCAGCGGGTAGTTCAGGCTGCTGCCAAAGTGGATGGCGTGGACGCGCTTGGAGATCGGCCGGGCACCGGTAAAGTCGCCGACCACGTTCTGCGGCTGATAGTCGTGGCAGGCACCGCAGGTGTCGAGCGCAGCATCGTCAAAGATCTTGTTGTGACGAGAGAAGTCGAGGATGAAGCCCTTGCCTTCGCTGTTCTGGTGGCAGGCGTTGCAGCTGTCGGCCACCAGCGGCTCTTCGGTGTCGCGGTTGACGTTGAAGGTGATCTTGCCAACGGTGGGGGTGCGGTAGTTGTTGCCGTCGATGCGGCCGCCGTCGGCAATCTCGACCGAGACGATGTAGGTGCCCGGCTGCAGATCGTCCACCGGGTCGAGCTTGTAGGTCAGCTTCTCAGCCGTGCGGCTGGCCTTGGGATCGTCATTGGCGGCGCTGGCGCGCTTGGCCAGGTTGTTGCCGGCGGTCGAGCTGCCTGGGCCCTTGGCGGTCAGGTCGTTGGCAAACAGGAACTCGGCGCCCTTGCCGGTGGTCAGCTGCATGGCGTAGATCTTGCCCAGGTTGCGGCTGCGCAGCGCCAGTTTGCCGGTCTCGACGTAGGCGATGGCGCGCGCCGCGAACACTGCGTCCTTGTTCATGTAGGCGGCAATCTCGTCGGCCGTGGCCTTGGTCTTGTCTACGTAGGTGCCCTTGCTGAGGTCCACAGAGAACACGCCAGAGTAGGTCTTGTCTCCGCCGGTGATGTCCTTGTATTGAACCATCGAGCCGCCGTCGACTTTGCCAGCCAGCAGGTAGCCGGTGGCGCTGACGTCCCACGGACCGGTGGTGGCGCTGAGGATCTTGACGCGAGCCGCCGAGGTCAGAACCGGCACGCGGTGGGCGCGCGGTCCGTGGACAAACAGCGACACGGTCGTGAACTTGCCGTCGCGGTCGACGCACTTGGCCGGCATCGGGCTCGGAATCGGGTCGTTGGCCTTGCCGCCCCAGCAGCCTTCTGCAGCGACGGTCGCCGGGGCCACCACCACGTCTTCCACCACGGTGGTGTGATCCAGCAGCTTGCCAGTCACCTTGTCGGTCAGCTCGACGTAGACTTCCGGGGCCTCGCCCTTGGCGTAGAACTTGCCGTTGGCCGGTGCGCTCATAGAGAGCTTGGCGTTGAATTCTGAAATGTTGCGCGGATCCTTGGTGGTCCAGTCGTGGGCTTCTTCCACGCCGCTTGGGCTGTGGCAGATGGCGCACTTGGAGTCATCGGTCTGCTTGCCCGCTTTGTGGTTGGTGCCGTCGTTGAAGTTGACCGTGTCGTGGCAGGAGCCGCAAGCCGCGCGAGACGGGACGGTCTTCCAGTTGTCGACGTTCTTGCCGGTGCCGGTGTGGCACTTGGTGCAGTTGCTCTCTACCGACGGGAAGCCGACTTTCCACCAGGTGTGCTTGGTGTTGCCGTTGCCCCAGATGGCGTAGCTGCCGTTGTCGGCGCTCTCGTTGGCGGGCGTGGCCGGGTTGTCAAACACAATGCCGTCGGGGCCGGCGATACTGGCGACGCCTTCACCAGCGTGGATCTTGTGGATCATCACCTTGAAGTCGACGGTTTCCTTGCCCTGGGGATCGATGGTGGTGGCGTCGTGGCAGGTCACGCAGTTTTCCACCGTCAGGCGGTCGCCGCCGTGGCCGTGAAATTCATCTTTGTTGTGGCAGGTTTCGCAGGTCTCGGTCTTGACGATGTCGCGGGTGACGTTCATTGGCGAGCCGTCGGGCACAAAGTCAAAGTTGGCATCGGCGGTGGGGCCAGAGTGGCCGCCCATCATCAGAGACACGCGGTGGGTCAGCTTGCGGTCGGCGGCCGTGTAGGCGATGACCGGGCCGCCGGTGTTGTTGGGGGTGCCAAGCTTGTACTTGAGCACCAGCGTGTAGGCGCCGTTGCCCGCGTGGGTCAGCGTGCCCTGGTTGACCCGGCCGGCCTGCCAGGCGGAGTCGCCGTCTTTGCCCGGCCACGGGCCAAACTTGGCCGTCTGGCTGACGGTAGCCTTGCTGTAGAAGTACGGCACCCACTTGGTGTAGCTCTCTCCGTTGCCGGGCGACTGCAGCTTGACTACGGCAGCCGTCACCGTGGTGGTGGCGTCATTGGCCAGCGTCAGGGTCGTGACGGGCGTCTTGGTGGCCGGGTTGGTGACGGTGAAGTTGACGGTGACCTTGCCGGTTTCATCAGCGGTGGCGCTGGTCACCTTCATGTCAACATAGTACTTGGGGTTGGTTGGCAGGGCGTACTCGCCCGAAGTCAGCAGGTGGGTGGAGCCGTGAAAGTCGGTGATGCGGACATTGCCGCCGGCGGGGCCAACCGGGCCAGTGACGCCGGGCTTGCCGTCGGTGATGACGACATTGGTGCCATCGGCGCAGGTGATGGTCTTGGTGCCGTTGCCGTTGTCTTTGATCGAGCAGGGCTTGCCATCAGCGCCGGCCGTGCCAGCGGCCCCGGCTGCGCCGTCTTTGAGGGTCACCGAGACGTCGCCGCAGGTCACGGTCTTGGTGTTGTCGCCGTTGTCCTTGACCGTGCAGCTCTTGCCATCGGCGCCATTGGCACCGGCTGCGCCAGCGGCACCGGCAGTGCCGGCCTTGCCGTCGGCCACAGTGGCTGAAGTGCCGTCAGAGCAGGTGATGGTCTTGGAGCCGTCGCCGTTGTCCTTGACCGAGCACGACGTGCCGTTGGTGCCATCCTTGCCATCGACGCCGGCCTTGCCATCGGTGCCGGCCTTGCCGTCGCTGATGCTGACCGTGGTGGTGCCGCAAGTAATGGTCTTGGCGCCGTTGCCGTCATCTTTGACGATGCAGTTCTGCCCGGCTGAGCCGGCAGGGCCCTCTCCGCCTTCGCAGGCAGTCAGAGCGCCAGCCATTGCCAATGGAACCAGCAACTGACCGACTGCGTAGAGTCGTGTGGTGGACATCTCTTCCCTCCAGAACCTGTTGACTTTGCAGGACTCATTGGCTTGCTGGCCCGCTGCGGTCAGCCTGCAGCTTGCTGAGCCGCCCCGTGTGCCGCCTGCCCTCCCCGGTGGAAGGCTTGGCCGCGCCAGTGCGAACCCTAGAGCGAAGCGGCGGTTGGCTCAAGTCGCCGGCCAACGCGGCCCTGGGCAGAATTGGCCCCACTTGTTTGTTTTTGTGAGACTAATCCGGTGAACCCAGGCCTTGCCAGGCTGCACCCGGTGACAGTGGGATGACGAATCGGCGCTTTGGCCCCCGCCTGAGCTGATCGGCAGAGCCAGGGGAGGCAGCCGTTGGCCCCCTGGCCGCGCTTGCGCCTTGCGCTGATGTCACGTAGGGTTGCCCCAGAGGTTGCCCATGTGGAAAAAAATCGCCGCCGCCGTGATTGTCCTGTGCCTGGGCGTGGTTGCCTATGCGGCCATCCAACCCGACACCTTTGAAGTCGTGCGCAGCGAGACCATCCAGGCACCGGCTGACAAGCTGCAGGCCCTGCTGTTGGACTTTCACGCCTGGGAGAAGTGGTCGCCCTGGGAGCGCCTGGATCCCCAACTCAAGCGCACCTACTCGGGGGCTGCCTCTGGCGTCGGCGCCATCTATGAATGGAAAGGCAATGACGACGTGGGCAGCGGTCGCATGACCATCACCGCTGCCGATCCGGGCAATTCGGTTTCTATCAAGATTGAATTCCAAGAGCCCTTCGCCACCACCAACCTGACGCTGTTCTCTCTGGAACCCAGCGGCAGCGCCACCAAAGTCTCTTGGAAGATGACCGGAGAAGTCATGGGCCTGGCGGGCAAGCTGATGGGCCTGTTCATGAACATGGACGCCATGATCGGCAAGGACTTTGAAAGCGGCCTGGACAACCTCAAGGTGCTGGCCGAGAAGAACTGACCGGCGGCGGGTGGCTCAGCAGCGTTGGAAGAAGCCGGGCAGACAGGCCGTCATCCACGATCAAGCCATAAGATACAGCAGCTTAACCCCAAACCCTCAGCAAATTCTAGATTCCCGCCCCTTCTTCAAAAACGACGGTGGTCGCCTTGGACTGGGTGACGGAGCTGCCGGGGGGCAGGCTGCGGGTCAGCCAGACGTTGCCGCCAATGCTGGAGTCGGCGCCAATGGTGATGCGGCCCAGCACGGTGGCGCCGGCGTAGATGATGACGCCGTCTTCGACAATGGGGTGGCGCGGGATGCCCTTGATGGGCTTGCCGTGCTCGTCTAGCGGAAAGCTCTTGGCGCCCAGGGTCACCCCCTGGTAGATGCGCACCCGCTTGCCGATGATGCAGGTCTCGCCGATGACGACGCCGGTGCCGTGATCGATGAAGAAGTGGCTGCCAATCGTCGCTCCCGGGTGGATGTCGATGCCCGTCACGCTGTGGGCGTGCTCGGTGATGATGCGCGGAATCAACGGCGCGCCCAGCAGGTGCAGCTCGTGGGCAAGGCGATAGGCGATGATGGCCTGCAAGCCCGGGTAGGAAAAAATGATTTCGCCAAGGCCGGTGGCGGCGGGGTCGCCCTCATAGGCGGCCTGAACATCGGTGGCCAGGACGTCTCGCACTGCGGGCAGACGCTCCAGGAAGGTGCGGGCGATGCGCCAGGCGTGGTCTTCGCAGTCGCAGCTTGGGCTGCTGGGGTCGGCGCACTGCAGGCACAAGCCGCGCTGCAGCTGATCGTGCAGGGTGTGCACCACTTGGTCCAGTGTTGCACCGACGTAGAAGTGCAGGCTTTCCGCAGAGAGATCCCAGTCGCTGAAGTAGCCGGGAAACAGCACCGAGCGCAGCTGCGCCACCAGGGCCACCAGCACGTCGCGGCTGGGCAGCAGCAGGCGGTGGTGGGCATCGCGGCCGGCCAGCAGATCGCTCTGGGCGGAGCACAAGGCATCGGTCACACTGCCCAAAGTGCTGAAATTGCTTGCTCGGGACCGGTTGGACGGGCTCATCGTCTTCCTTGGGGCAGTCTGCAGGCGGCTGCGGTGGCGCAACACTGTCGGCAATTGTACGCCGCCTCGCAAGCCCTGCAACGCTTGGCCGGCTGGTGTTTGACGTCGCTACGGATTTGCGTACGCTGCCCTCTCCGCCCCTAGCCTTGGAGCCCGTGAATGACCCAGCCTGAGACCGACCTTGCCGCCCTGCCCACTATCGCAGACCTCTACGGTGCTGACGCCGCTGCCATTGCCGCGCACTTTGGCGACGCGCCGCGCCACCGCCAGCTGTTCTGCAACCGCACCTTGAACCTGCGCTCTATCAAGGCGATTGGCTACGACATGGACTACACGCTGGTCCACTATCACGTCCACGCCTGGGAGGGGCGCGCCTATGCCCACCTGCGGCAGCGGCTGGAGGCCCAGGGCTGGCCGGTGGCGGGGCTGGAGTTTGACAGCCAGAGCGTCATCCGCGGCCTGATCATTGACAAGCGGCTGGGCAACCTGGTCAAAGCCAACCGCTTTGGCTACATCAAGCAGGCCGCCCACGGCACCCGCCCCATGACCCAAGAGCAGCTGCGAGAGGTCTACAACCGCACGCTGGTCGATCTGGCCGACACCGGCCGCTGGATGTTCCTCAACACGCTGTTTGAGATCAGCGAAGGTTGCATGTACGTGCAGCTGGTCGACCTGCTGGACCAGGGAGTGCTGCCGGGCGTGCTGGGCTACGAAGAGCTGTACCGGCGGGTGCGCCACACCCTGGACCGCGCGCACCTGGAGGGCCAGCTCAAGGCAGAGATCCTGGCCCGCCCCGACTTGTACGTCGATCTCGACCCAGAGCTGCCGCTGGCCCTGCTGGATCAGCGCGAGTCCGGCAAGAAGCTGCTGCTCATCACCAACAGCGAGTGGTCCTACACCAAGGCCATGATGAGCTACGCCTTTGACCGCTTTCTGCCGCCCGGCGTGCAGTGGCGCGACCTGTTTGCGCTGATTGTGGTGTCCAGCCGCAAGCCGTCTTTCTTTACCGGTAACAATCCCTTGTACGAAGTCATGAGCGACGACGGCCTGCTGAGGCCCTGCAACGACAACCTTGCCGAAGGCCAAGTCTACTACGGCGGATCGGCGGTGGTGGTAGAGCGCAGCCTGGGCCTGGACGGCGATCAGATCGCTTACGTGGGGGACCACATGCTCAGCGATGTCCACCAGTCCAAGAAGCTGCAGCAGTGGCGGACGGTGGCGATCATCCGCGAGCTGGAAGAGGAAATCCTGGCGCTGGAGGCCTGGCAGCCCCAGCAGCAACGCTTGAGCGCCTTGATGGCCGACAAGGCTCGCCTGGAGCACGCCTTCAGCCAGCTGCGCAACCTGAGACAGCGCCAACGCACCGGCCACGGCCCCACAGTGCCGCAGGATCAGGCCCCGCGGCTGTCTGAGCTGGCCAACATCGTCAGAGAGCGGCTGCTAGAGCTGGATGCCGAGATCGGGCCGCTGGTGGCCGAGTCGGGCGCCCTGCACAACAAGCACTGGGGCCTCATCATGCGCACCGGCAATGACAAGAGCCTGTTTGCGCGAATGGTAGAGAGCCACGCCGATGTCTACACGTCGCGGGTGGGCAACCTGCTGCTGGCCACGCCCTTTGTGTTCCTGCGCAGCCCGCGCGGCACCCTGCCCCACGACATGTAGCCGCTGCCGTGGCGGCTAGCACTCCAGACCGCTAATTCGATCCGGGTTACAACGGGTTGTTGTTCCCAGGTCTTGGCTGCTACCCCTTGGTCTCTTTCCGCACCGCAAACCACCGCTGTTTCGCCACCCGAAACCACCTTGGGGTGTGGGCTCCTAGTAGGGCGTGCAGCCGTCGCCACCGCAGAAATCCTTGACCTCGCCGGTGCGCAGAAAGTGGACCATCTGCGCCTGGTGGTGGGCGAGCTTGCGCGGCTTGCCGTGGGGATCCCCCAGGGCGTCGTGCAGCGGCGGCAGGTTGCCGGGCACTGGCCACGGATTGCCGTGGTCGTACAGCACAATGGCGCTGCCCTGGTGGGGATAGGCCTTTTCGGTCACGCCAAAGACCGGCGCCCCGTAGTTCTTCATGATTTCAAAGCCAAACCCACTGCGCGCGGCGATTTCGTTGGTCATCACCGACACCTGATAGTCGCCCTTGGCCGGCACCAGCAGCACCTGATGCTTGGAGTTGCCGGGCAGAGGCTCGGTGTCGATATACCGATACCAGGTGGCGGGGTCGACCTGGTCCCACAGCAGCTGGATGGTGGCAAGCAGAACCAGCTGGTCGGTCGGCGCGGGAAAATTGCCGGCCACCATGCCAAAGAACATCTCAAAATCGGTGGACCGCTGCAGCAGTGTCGAGTAGTTGTTGCCCGGCACCCCCAGGTGGAAGCGCTCGATGTCTTTGGAGAGCGCCGCAATCACCCCGCCGTAGATGCCGCCCTGAGAGATGCCAGAGTAGAACATCTCATTCTTATTGACCTTGATCGCGTATTTCTTGACCTCAGGCAAATCGGCAAAGCGCATCTTCATGGCGCGCTGCAGGGCCAGGAACTCGACCATGCCCTGGTGCAGCCGGTCAGGCATGACAGAGAACTCGCTCATGTCTTGAATCAGCATGAAGATCGCCGGGACGTCTTTCTCGCTCATCCCCGTCCAGTAGCTTGAGTAGAAGATGAGGTCGTGGGTGTTGGCAATGTCGCCGTTGTAGTCGGCCTCGACTTCCATGTAGCTGCCATTCAAGCCGTGACCGTACTGCACAAGGCCATGGGGCTTGCCGGACAGCGCAGACCGCGGCACGCGGACTTCAAAGGGCCTGTCGATGGTGCCGATCGGAGCCGGCATGCCACTGGGTCCTGCATTCAGGCGGTGGAAGAACTCGCCGCGTGGTGCAAGAAAATTAGGCACTTGGAAGGTGCCGTGGATCTCCAGCGCAATGTTCTTGTCTTGGGCCTTGGTGAATTCGACCACGCTGGTCACGGTCAGCGGCGGGCCCTGCTCGCCAATTGCCTGAAACATCTGGTCGCGCATCGACAGCAGGCGGCCGTGCAGCGCTTGGTGGCTGTTGGTCACAAAATCCCAAGCCAAAATCAGCGAGTCCTTGGCCCATCCCTGGCCCTGCAGCGAGGCGAGCAGCTCGTCAAAGCGCTGCTGGCGGGCGGCGTTGGCCGTCCCCGCGGTCTTGCCGTCTCGCAGCGCCACAAAGGCTGCGGAGGGCGCAATCGCCTTGCCATCCTTGGTCTTGAGGCCGCGCACGCCGACCACATAGCGGGTAGCCGGCTTGAGGATCTCGGCCGGGCGGACAATCAGCGTGCGCTCGCCGGCCACTGGCTCGGTCTGATCGGTCTCAGCAAACCACGGCACCTTGCGCGCCACCTTGCCGGCGGCATCCAGCTCCAGCAGCACCAGCGCCGCGCCCGCATCCAGAGACTGAGCGAGACTTGCCTCGCCCGGCAGGCCCGCTGCGTCGAGATCCTTCCACTTCAGCAGCAGTTGCGTGCCAACCGAGTAGCCGTCCAGCTGCCGATACTCATCGGGACGGATGCGCAGGTTGTTGACGTCCATAGGCAGCGTCTTGGCGCCAAATGCCAGCACATGCCCGGTCTTGCGCGTCTTGTCTGGCACCAGGTACAGGTTGGACGGCCACGGCAGCGCGCAGCCGGACTCCATCAGGTCGTCGCAGTCTTGGGGCGGCAGAGGAACCGCAGCCGTCGCATCGCCAGGGCCCTGGGCAGAGCCGTCTTGGGGTGCGGTATCGGCAGCGGCATCCGCAGGGCCGGCATCAGCGCCTCCGTCAGACTGGCTTGCATCTCCAGAGGTTTTGGCGCTGGCGGCGGTCTCTGACTGGCCGCACGCCGGCAGCACTGCAGCTAGCAGGGTCGGCACCACGGCGCAGAGAATACGGTACGGCAATGCACAGTGAGCCACGGAGCCCCCTTGGTTCTGGGTAGTCTAAGATGGGTTCTGAGTCGTCTAAACTAGCGATAAAGTCTGAACAAATTCAAAGGATAGGCGGGAGCAAAGACCTACTTGCAGACCGGGGCGACGCAGGTCTCGCTCTTGGCGCCGCACATCAGGCCGCTGTCGCAGGTCGAGCTGCCGTCGACAAAGCTCTGGCAGGCCTCGCCGTTTTGGCCAAAGGTCGCGCAGGTGCCGGTACCGGCGTCCCAGTCGCCATCGCACCACAGGTCGGCGGCGCAGCGCATCTCTACGCAGGGCTTGCCAGCCGCGGGCAGGGCCACGCACTTGCTGGTCTTGGCGTCGCAGGCGTAAGGGGGCAGGCAGGCGCGCAGGCCGTAGTCGATCTCGTCTGGGCTCAGCGGCTCGCAGGCTTCGCCCAATTCGGGCAGGTACTGGCACTGGGTCGAGTCGTCGTCCATGGTGAAGCAGCCCTCATCCCACCCCTGGCATTGGTCGCCAGTGACGCAGGGCTTGCCAACCGCCGCGTAGGCCTGGCAGGTCGCCGCGGTGGCATCGGCCGCCAGCGGGACGCAGACGCTGCCCTTGGCGCAGGGGCTGTCGGTGGCGCCTTCGTACCACAGGTCGCGGTCGCAGGGCTTGCCAAGGGCGACCGACGCGGTGCAGACGCCGTCGGAGTCGTCGGCGGCCTTGGCAGCGCAGTACAGGCCGGTGGCACAGGTGCCCTCTCCAACGCCGCAAGCTTGACCGGCTTTGATAGCGTCGCTGCAGGAAAAGTCGTCGCCGCCCTCCATGCACAGCAGGTCCGCTGAGCACGGCAGCTCGCTGCAGCTCTCGCCCTTGGCGGCGTACTTGGCGGCGGCGCACTTGCCGTCGATGCACCACAGCGGAAACTGGCAGGCGGAGTCGCTATCGCAGGCGGCGCCGGCGGTCTTGGCCTCTGTGCAAACGCCGGTGCAGGCCGGATCGTTGGCGTCATTGAATTTGCAGTAGCCAGACTTGCATTCGACATCGGCAGCGCACTGGAAAGAGGCATCGACCTTGCCGGTAAACATCTTGTGGCAGGCTTCTGGCAGAGTCAGGGCTTTGAAGAAAGTGCAGGATGCGTCCAGTGTTGCCATGCACGCCGTGGCCATGGCGGCGTCGACGCTGGCCCGGCCGGCTTTGACCGCGGCGATGCCATCGGCAAACATCGCCAGCCCACCGCTGGCGGCAAGATCGGCTGCGCAGCCGGGCGCGTCGGTGAAGTAGATCCCGGTCTCGCAGGTGAAGTTGACCTTGCACAGGGCCAGGTAGAAGTCGGCTTCGGCTTTTTGGGCGGCCTTGAGCTGGGCGGCGATTTGGTCTGGGGTAACGCCGGTGTCCTGCTTGGCCACGTCGGCTCCGCCGCCGCTGTCGGCCGAGCTGGTGTCGCCCTTGCCGTCGCTAGCGGTGCCGTCCGCGGGGCTGCCGTCTTTGGCTCCGCCGGAGTCTGCCACTGCGGTGTCGCTGCCGCCGCTGGTGTCCGTTGCTGCGCCAGTGCCTGGCGTGGTGGTGGCGGTCTCGCCGCAGGCGGCCACGGCCAGCGCCGCAGAAAGGGCGGCCACGGCAGCGCGCGCAGAGCCGGCAGAAACAAAGCGACGGGCGAACAGGTTCAACGACATGAGACCTCAGGCGGGGCGGCAAGGAGGGGGCGCCCAATCGGGCGCAGCAACCCTATATAAAAGCATATCTGGCCGGGGTTGTCGAACGGGAAACGCCGCGGGTGCCAAAGTCCAGCGCCAGCGCGAGCCAGCCGTAGCCAAGACCTGGGAACAAGAACCGGATGTAATCCGGATCGAATTATCGGTCTTGGGTATTAGTACCCCAAACCCCAAGTTCGTTCCGGGTTCCGGAACGGACGTGGTTTTGGGTACGGAAAAAGACCCAGTAGTAGTAGCCAAGGCCCGTGAACAAGAACCGGGTGCAACCCGGATCGAATGAACGGTCTTGGGTACTAGAGCCGCGCAGCCAATTCTGAACCTTGGCGAATCGCCCGCTTGGCGTCGAGTTCGGCGGCCAGGTCGGCACCGCCAATCACGTGAAAGCGCGGGTCTGAGACCTTGCCCTGCCCATCGACCGGCACCAGGTCACGCACCGACTTCTGGCCGGCGCACAGCACCACGTGGTCGACGTCCAGGACCCGCGTCTCTCCGCCCACGCGGATGTGCAGGCCGGCATCGTCGATCTTGAGGTACTCGACCCCCGCCAGCATCTGCACCCCGTGGTGCAGCAGCGCCGCCCGGTGTACCCACCCCGTGGTCTTGCCCGGGCCGGCACCCATGCGCCCAGGCTTGCGCTGCAGCAAAAACACCTGGCGCTTGGCGTGGATCGGCTCAGGCTTGGTCAGCCCGCCGGGCACCTGCGAGGCAAAGTCCACCCCCCATTCCTTGGCCCACGCCTCTACGGTCTGCGGCGACTGGTCGGCCAGCAGGAACTCGCAGACATCAATGCCCACGCCGCCAGCGCCAATCACCGCGACCTTGGCCCCCACTGGCTTGCCGGCGCGCAAGACATCGGGATAAGACAACACTTTGGGGTGGTCGGCGCCTGGAATTTTGGGCTGGCGGGGCACCACCCCGGTGGCGATCACCACGGCATCAAACTGGCTGGCCAGTTCGCCGGGCTGCACGCGGTGGTTGAGCTGAACCTCGACCCCGGTCACCTGCAGCCGCTTGCGGAAATAGCGGATGGTCTCTTGGAATTCCTCTTTGCCGGGCACGCGCGCCGCCATGTCAAACTGGCCGCCGATGTCCGCCGAGGCTTCAAACAACGTCACCGTGTGGCCGCGCTCCGCCGCCACCGTAGCCGCCGCCAGCCCCGCCATGCCGGCGCCCACCACCGCCACCTTCTTGGGCTGGCTGGTGCGGGTGTAGACCAGCTCCGTCTCATAGCAGGCCTGGGGATTGACCAGGCAAGAGGCGCGCTTGTTGGAGAACGTGTGGTCGAGGCAGGCCTGGTTGCAGGCAATGCAGGTGTTGATCTCGTCGGCCTTGTTGGCCATCGCCTTGACGACCCACGCCGGGTCTGCCAGCAGCGGCCGCGCCATCGAGACCATGTCGGCATCGCCGCTGGCCAGGATGTCTTCTGCCACGTCTGGCATGTTGATGCGGTTGGAGGCGACCACTGGAATCTGCAGGTGCTTTTTGACCATGGCCGTGGCCGATCGAAACGCTGCCCGCGGCACCGAGGTCACAATCGTGGGAATGGCCGCCTCGTGCCAGCCGATGCCGGTGTTGAGGATCGTGACGCCAGCCGCCTGCAGGGCCAGGGCCGTGGCGATGATCTCCTCTTGGGTGTTGCCCCCTTCTACAAGGTCGAGCAAAGAAAGGCGGCACATCACAATGAAATTGGTCCCCACGGCGCGGCGAATGGCCAAGATGACCTCTACCATCGCCTTCATGCGGCCGCGGATGTCTCCGCCAAACTCGTCGGTGCGCTTGTTGGTGCGCTGGCACAGAAACTGGTTGAGCAGGTAGCCCTCGCTGCCCATGACCTCAACGCCGTCATACCCGGCTTGCTGAGCGAGCTTGGCCGCGCGGGCAAAGTGGCCAATCACCTCCCAGACGCGGCGGTTGCTCATGGCCCGCGGCTTGAACGGGTTGATGCGCGCCTTGATGGCCGACGCCGACTCGTTGAACGGGTGATAGGCATAGCGGCCGGCGTGGATCACCTGCATCAAGATGTGGCCGCCGTGATCGTGAACCGCTTGGGTGACTTTGCGGTGGTTGATGACGTCGGCCGGCGAGTTCATGGTGCCGCCGCCGGGCAGCAGCCAGCCGCGGCGGTTGACCGAGATGCCGCCCGTGACAATCAGACCGGTGCCGCCCTTGGCCCTCTCGGCGAAATAGGCGGCCAGCTTGGTGTAATTCCAGAACCGGTCCTCCAGCCCGGTGTGCATCGAGCCCATCATCACGCGGTTGCGCAGGCGGGTATGGCCCAGGTCCAAAGGGGCCAGCAAGTGCGGATAGGGCTGGCTCATGGGGCGACCGCCTGCGAGGTGGGCGACAGGGCTGTGGGCCCCTGCTGCGCAGGGAACTTGCCGACTTTGCCGCGGTAGAACTCGACGATCTTGGCAAAGTCGGCCTGCATGTCGCCGGTCGGGCGCAGCGGCGGACCAAAGCCGCCAACTTTGCTGGCATAGTCCAAAAAGCCCAGCGCAATCACCGCATCGCCCTGCACGGCCATGTGATAGAAGCCGCTGCGCCAGTGGGGAGCAGCGCTGCGGGTCCCTTCTGGGGCGATGGCCACAATCAGCCGACCGGCGGCCAGCATCTTCTCTGCCACCTGGCCCGACTGATTGGACTTGGCGCCGCGCGACACAGAGATCCCACCCAGCGCCCGCATCAGCGGTCCAAAGGGCGGCTTGAACAAAGAGTCCTTGCCGACCCAGTGCACGTCAAAGTCCTGAGCCCAGGAAATCAGCAACAGATAGACAAAGTCCCAGTTGGAGGTGTGGGGCGCGCAGATGAGCACCACCCGGTCGGCGCCGGGCACCTGCCCCACCGTGGTCCAGCCAAGGGAAGCGAGGGTGCTGCGACCCAGCCAGCGCAAGAGGGCGTTGTGGTTGGCCAAGATGAACTCCACTGCCGCCAAGCCCAGTCGGCGCGCCGCCAAGCTTGCCGCGCCCTACTGCAGGGTGTCAACCGCCGGGCGCGGAGGCCCAGGGCTTTGTTATCTCTGCGCCGTGGCTGCAGATTTGTGTTCACAGGCCGGACTGAGAGTCGCCACCAGGGCAGCGCGGTCCGCCGACACCTGGCGCGGACTGGCAGGTCCTGCCCTGGCGGGCCATCCACCGCCAGCCCGCTTGCACCGCCGGCTGAATTGGCGACAATTGGCCCATGAACTCCTCCAAGCCCACCACCAGCGCCGCCCCCACCACCACCGCTGGCCCCTCCCCAGGAGGCGACGCCAAGGGTGCTGTGCTCCACGGGTTTTCTGTCGATGTCGAAGACTGGTTTCACATCCTGGACTGCCAGGGAGCCCCCGATCCCCGGTCATGGGCTGGCCAGCCGGCGCGGGTCGAAGCCAACACCGCCAAGATCCTGGACGTGCTGGATGCCCACCGGGTGCGCGCCTCTTTCTATTGCCTTGGTTGGATCGCCGATCAGCATCCTCAGGTCATTGCCGAGATCGCCCGGCGCGGCCATGAGATCGGCAGCCACGGCCACCTGCACGGCTTGCTGGGCCACCTGGGCCGCGACGCGTTTGCCCGCGACCTGGACCTGTCTCTGGAGGCGCTGGCCAAAGCCGGCGGCGGCACGGTCAAGACCTTTCGCGCGCCGGGGTTTTCGCTGACCGCGGCCGAGGTGCCGTGGGCTTTGCCGATTCTGGCGGACCGCGGCATCGACCTGGACGCGTCGCTGTTTCTGACCGACCGCGCCCACGGCGGCCTGCGCCTGGACCGCCAGCGGCCGTTTGACCTGCTGCTGGCCGATGGCCGCAAGATCCGCGAAGTGCCAGTGGTCCCGCGGCGGATCGCCGGCAGGGAAATTGCCTATTCGGGTGGGGGCTACCTCCGGCTGTTTCCGTGGCCGGTGCTGCGCGACAGTTTTGCCCGCGCCCAGGCCCAGGGCCAGCCGGTAGTGGCCTATCTGCACCCGCGCGAGGTCGACCCGGACCAGCCGCGGATGAAGTTGCCGCCGTTGCGCCGCTTCAAGTACTACGTGGGCCTGAACACCGTGCTGCGCAAGATGGACCTGCTATTTAGCCATTTTCGCTTTGGCACGCTGCGCCAGGTGGCTGAGCAAGGGCTGCTGGACCCGCCAGCGACGCTGCAAGAGCTGACCGGGGCCGGCCAAACGACCTAGCGCCGGCGTCTGGCCAGCACGGCCGCGATGGCAAGAATCATCAGGCCTGGTGTGGCTTTGCTGCGGCCAGGGCTGGGCTGGCTCTGGCACCAGCCGCCGTCGCGGTCAGGCGGCGCTGCCCCAGCGGCGACCGGGCCACTGCCGTCTGGTGCCGCCGCATCGGCTGCCTGCGGCGCAGCATCGCCGGCCACCCCGCTGTCGCCGCCGGCGTCGGCTGGGCTGGTGCAGGGCAGTTCGCCCCCAGAACAGGCGCCGTATTCACACGCCTCAGAGCAGACTTGCAAGCCGGTGCCCCCACAATCGTCTGGGCACGCAGCCACGCTGCCAGGCTGGCAAGCCGCCCCAGAGCCGCCAAAGGGCAGATAGAGGCGGCCGGCCCCCGCCGCGTAGTCCGGCACCGGCGCCAGCGCCAGCGGTCGGGCCAGCGCCACCACCGCCGACGCCGCCTCTGCCAGGCCAACACCGCTTGCCTGGGCGTACACTGCAATCGCCGCTGCCACGTGGGGAACCGCAGCGGATGTTCCTTGAAATACGGAACTTTGCCAGGTCTCGACCGCAGCAGGCGCCGCCAAGTCGGGCTTGGCGCGGCCGTCGGACGTCGGGCCGTGGGAGCTGTAGGCGGCGACAGGGCCGGTGCCGTACAAGAGGTGGTCGACCGCGCCCACGGATACCGCGCCTGCGCAATCCGCCGGATGAGCCAAGGATGCTGTCTTGCTGTGAAATTGCAGCGGACCAACCGCCGGGCTGACGGCGCTGAGCCGCACCTGCACCGGCAAGGGACTGCCTTTTTTGAGGTGGACTCTCCAGGCGTAAGTTCCCGAGACAGGTAGCACGAAGCTCAGGACCTCAACGGGCGGTTGGCTGCCTTGCTGCTTGGTGCCTGCCATGGCGGCCAGCTCGCAGCCTTTGTCCGTCATCAGGCAGAGTTGCAGGTCCAGGTCTGTGTCGGTGACGGGGTAGTCCTGCCAGTCCAGGACCGCCATCGCCGTCGCCGGAGCCGATCCCGCAAAGGCATTGGTAGAGACGTGGTCAGCGAATTCCAGCCAGCCGTCGCCGTCGTCATCGCGCCAGGGTCCGCGCCACAGGGCGCCGGCCCCCAGGTTGCCGGCTGCGGTGACCCAGACCACGCCCTGCTTGCGCAAGGCAGCGATGGCATCGCACAGCCAGCCACTGCCGTCGCCAAAGGATTCTCCGTACCATCCCAGAGAATGGCTGATGACCAGCTTGGGCAGCAGTGGCAGCTCCTGGGCCAGCCAGCTCTGCAGGGCGGCAATCGACTGGACCTGCGCCGGGTAGATCTGAGCCGCCGGGGCCAGGTCAAAGGCGATCTCGGCGCAGCTGCTGCCGTGGGCAATGCCGTTGTCGTCCGGCACCGTGACATCGCCGGGCAATTCGCCAGCGGCCACCGCCGCGGCCCAGCCGCCAAAGCCCACATCTACCACAGCGATCGCCCGCCCCTGGCCCAGCTTGCCCTGGCAGTGGTAGGGCTGCAGCCCCGCCAAGGCCAGGCCCTGTGACTGCACCGCCATGGGCTGCGGAGCCAGCGGCAGCTGCAGCCACTGTATGGCAGGATTGCCAGCCAGTATAGGCAGTTGCCAGAGGGACCCCCTCACATCTGCACGGTCCAAGCCGCGGACGACTAGCGCAGCGCCGGCATCGCGCAGCCATCGCGGCGGCTGAGGCGGCCACGGCCGACCGGCCGGCCAGCGGGCTTCTAGCGTCAGCGCGCCGTCGGCCCCAAGCGGCAGGGCGTGGCGCTGGGCAAAGGCGTGCGCCGCCGGCAGTCCGCCTTGCTGCCAGGCGCCGTACAGCTGCAGCAAGCGGCTCTCTACCTTTAGGGTCCACGGCCCGTGGGGCTGGGGCGCAGCCTGGGCCGCCAAGGGCACCGCCGAGGCGATCGCCACCGCACGGCCCAGCCACTGGCGGTACATCCGCGCATTCTGCAGCAGCAGGGCCAGCATCCACCGCAAGGTCTGCCTCCGCGGCCGGGCAAGAGTCGATCGCCGCAGTCGAGCGGCCAGCCTAGCGCAAACCCGCGGATTCAGGTAGTCCAACCGGTCAATTGGGCTCCGCAGGTGCACACTTGCCGGCGTTGCAGTTGACGATCGGCGGCCGTTCTGGTGCCATCCGCCTCCCTTGGAGGAGAGCCCGATGCTGCACGAAGGACCCCATCCCCACCTGGACAACCTGGGCGCCCGCCGCAAGATCTGTGACTTGTGCCGGATGTTTTGGAGCATGGGCTGGGCCAGCGGCACCGGCGGCGGGATCTCGCTGCGGGTGGGCCCTACGATCTTCATGGCCCCTTCTGGCGTAGAGAAAGAGAACCTGCAGCCAGATGACATCTTTGAGGTCAACGGCGACGGCCAGGTGACCTGCGCCCCGGTGCGCGGCCAAAAACTGACGGCCTGCGCGCCGCTGTTCATGGCTGCCTATCGCCACCGCGCCGCCGGCGCCGTGCTGCACTCGCACTCGATTGACATTGTGCTGGCGGCCGCGCTGGTGCCACCGGGCGAGCCGCTGCGGCTGACCCGGCTGGAGATGATGAAGGGCCTTGAAGGTGTTGGCTATTTTGACACGCACGAGATCCCAGTCATCGACAACACGGCGCTGGAGCACGAGCTCGAGTTCCGCCTGGAGCAGGCGGTGCTGGCGTGGCCCAAGGCCAACGCGGTGATCGTGCGCAACCACGGCGCCTACATCTGGGGGCGAGACGCTGTTCACGCCAAAACCCAAGCAGAATGCCTAGATTGGCTGTGCAAGGCGGTGATCCGCATGCACTCGGCCGGCATCTCTCACCTGACCCACGACCGCTCGCAGCCCGACGACGCCAGTACCCAAGGCCGTTAATTCGATCCGGTTTACACCCGGTTCTTGTTCACGGGCCTTGGCTACTGCTGCTGGGTCTTCTACCGTACCCCAAACCACTTCCTTTCCGGAACCCGAAACGAACTTGCGATTTGGGGTACTAGGTAGCCCGCCCCGCGGCCCAACCACATAGGTAATCAGGAGTTCTCATGCGCGCTTACTTGCTCGACCAGCCCGACCAGCCCCTGAGCGGTGCCGACCTGGCCGCCGAAGGAATTCTGTACTGGCAGCTGCCCACCGACCCGGCGGAGTACGAAGCACCGCTGCAGCAGATCCGCCAGGACCGCGGCTATGTGCAGATGGATGAGGTCAATCTTCACCCCGCCGTGCCCAACCTGGAGCCGCTGCTAGACAAGTTCTTTACCGAGCACATCCACACCGACGAAGAGATCCGCTTTGTGGTCGCCGGCTCTGGCATCTTTGACCTGCGCGACGTCCACGACCGCTGGATGCGCGTGCACGTGGTACCCGGCGATCTGGTCATTGTGCCGGCCAACAAGTACCACCGCTTTACCCTGGAGGAAAACCGCGCTATCACCTGCAAGCGGCTGTTCCAAAACACCGCCGGCTGGGAAGCGATTTTCCGCACCGCAGCCTGAGCCCTTGGCCCAACCGCACACGGAACCCCATGAGCATTGCGCCCCCCGTCGCCGACGGCCCCCAGCAGATCTTTCGCCCGGTGCCGCGGACCGGCGTCATCTACGTGATGGGAGAGGCCGCCGCCCGCGGCTTTCACTACGGAAATGCCGACTGGGCCAACCTGGGCCAGGGCGCGCCAGAGACAGGTCCGCTGCCCGGGGCCGCGCCGCGCATCCACCACCTGGACATCACCGACGCGCAGCACGAGTACGCCCCTGTTGGCGGCCTGATGGAGCTGCGCGACGCCGTGGCCCAGCTGTACAACGCCCGCTATCGCCGCGGCATGCCCAGCCAGTATTCTGCTGAAAATGTTGCTATTTCTGCCGGCGGTCGCACTGCGCTGACCCGGGTCGCCGCCACGCTGGGCAACATTCACCTGGGCCACCTGCTGCCGGACTACACGGCCTATGAAGAATTGCTGACGATTTTCAGGGCGTTTGTGCCGATTCCCATCGTCCTGGACCGCGCAGAGAACTTTACGCTGACCCCGGCGCGGCTGCGGGCGGAGATCGTCGGCAAGGGCCTGTCGGCGATCCTGCTGTCCAATCCCACCAATCCCACGGGGCAGGCACTGCGCGGCGGGGCCCTGCGCTCTTGGGTCGACGTGGCCCGCAGCCTGCACTGTGCTCTGATCTTTGATGAATTCTACTCGCACTACCTGTACGATGCCGCCGCCGTCAGCGATGGCCCGGCTCTGTCGGCGGCGCGCTACGTAGAGGACATTGAGTCGGATCCGGTGCTGGTGGTCGACGGTTTGACCAAGAACTGGCGCTATCCCGGCTGGCGGCTGGCGTGGACCCTGGGGCCCAAGGCCGTCATCGAGCGGCTGACCTCCGCCGGGTCGTTTCTGGACGGCGGGCCCTCGCACCCGCTGCAACAGGCCGCGGTGCCCCTGCTGCAGCCCGAGGTGGCCGATCAAGAAGCGCGGGCCATCCAGGCCTCCTTTGGGGTCAAGCGCAAGCTGATGCTGGAGCGGGCGCGGGCCATGGGCCTGCAGATCGACCAGGCGCCGATGGGGGCCTTCTACTGCTTTGCCAGCCTAGAGAACCTGCCGCCCTCTCTGTCTGACGGCCACGCCTTCTTCCGCGCCGCCCTGGAGCGCCAGGTGATCGTGGTGCCGGGCGAGTTCTTTGACATCAACCCGGGCAAGCGTCGCTCTCACATTCCTTCGCGATTGCGCCAATTTGTCCGCCTGTCCTTTGGCCCAGAGATCGAAGCCGTCAACCTGGGCCTGCAGCGGCTGGACGAGATGGTCCGCAGCGCCTGATTCACAGCAGCCGATCCGCCGCGCCGTCGCCTAAATTCTCTAAACAAATCAAGAGCCACAAATCGACCGGGCTGGCGCGCGCGACCTAGCCAAGGCGGTGTTTTTGGGGTATGCTGCTGGCCCTTTGCTGCCCCTCCCTTGGGGGCTGCTCTTGCCCACGGGATACCACAACATGGCCAATATTCAGCAAGTCCTTGATCGCGCCAAGGCGGACACCCCTGCCGTCGAAGACCTGACCGCCGAGCAGAAGGCCGCCGTGTTGAAAACCGCCGCCGACATCTCGGTCTTGGAGATGGCAGAGCTGGCGCAGAGCCAGGGCGAGTACAGCGCAGAGAGCATCAAGGTCCTAAAGGGCTTGGAAGCGGTGCGCAAGCGCCCGGGCATGTACATTGGCGACACCGATGACGGCTCTGGCCTGCACCACATGGTCTACGAAGTGGTCGACAACTCGGTCGACGAAGCCCTGGCCGGCTTCTGCAACCGCATTGAGGTCAAGCTGCACCTGGATGGCTCTTGCAGCGTGCAGGACAACGGCCGCGGCATCCCGGTGGGCAAGCACGAAGACGGCCGCTCGGCTGCAGAAGTCGCGCTGACCGAGCTGCACGCCGGCGGCAAGTTTGACCAGAACAGCTACAAGGTCTCTGGCGGTCTGCACGGCGTGGGCGTGTCGGTGGTCAACGCGCTGTCGGAGTCGGTGCACCTGCGCATCGACCGCGAAGGCTATGAGTGGCACGCCGACTTCAAGCGCGGCGCTACCCAGGCCGAAGGGGTGGTGCGCGGCGCGCCCTCTGCCAAGACCGGCACTTTGGTGCACTTCAAGCCCGATCCTGAAGTGTTTACCATGACCGACTTCTCCTATGAGACGTTGGCGGCGCGTTTTCGCGAGATGGCCTTTCTAAACCGCAACCTGACCATCTTCATTGAAGACGAGCGAGACGGCCGGGCGGACCAGTTCCTCAGCCCCGGCGGCTTGACCGAATTCGTCAGGTTTCTCAACAAGAACAAGAGCGCCGTCCACGACACGCCCATTCACGTCCACGCCAAGCGGGTGTTTGACGACGGCCGGCCCTTTGAGGTCGAAGTCGCGATGCAGTGGAATGACAGCTACGCCGAGCAGGCCGTCTGTTTTACCAACAACATCCGCAACCGCGACGGCGGCACCCACCTGACCGGCTTCCGCATGGCGATGACGCGGGTGGTCAACGAGTACGCAGAGAAAGAGGGGCTCAACAAGAAGCAGAAAGAAGCCCTCTCTGGCGAGGACATCCGCGAAGGCCTGACCGTGGTCATCGCCGTCAAGATCGCCGACCCCAAATTCTCTAGCCAGACCAAAGACAAGCTCGTCTCCAGCGAAGTCACGCCGGTGGTGCAGGCCGCCGTTGGCGAGAAGCTGGCCGAGTACCTGGCTGAGCACCCCAATGACGCCAAGAAGGTCATCAACAAGGCCATTGACGCCGCCCGCGCCCGCGATGCCGCCCGCAAGGCCCGCGACATGGTGCGGCGCAAAGGCGCGCTGGAAGGCTCCTCGCTGCCCGGCAAGCTGGCCGACTGCCAAGAGCGCGACCCCAGCAAGTGCGAAGTATTCATCGTCGAAGGCGAGTCGGCCGGCGGCTCGGCCAAGACCGGTCGCGAGCGCAAATACCAAGCGATCCTGCCCCTGCGCGGCAAGATCCTCAACGTAGAGCGGGCCCGCTACGACCGCATGCTCAGCAGCGCCGAGATCGTGGTGCTAATCACCGCCTTGGGTTGCGGCATTGGCGAAGACAAGAACCTGGACAAGCTGCGCTACCACAGCATCATCATCATGACCGACGCCGACGTCGACGGTCTGCACATCCGCACGCTGCTGCTGACCTTTTTCTACCGCCAGTACCCAGAGATCATCGAGCGCGGCCACCTCTACATTGCCCAGCCGCCGCTGTACAAGGCCAAGCGCGGCAAGCGCGAGCAGTACCTGCTGGATGACGGCGCCAGAGAGAACTACCTGATCCGCGCCGGCATCGACGGGGTCAAGGTCACCGGTCTGCTGGGCAGCATCGAGGGCGAAGAGCTGCAGAAGCTGGTGCGCAAAGTCACCGAGTTCCGCGCCACGCTGCACCGCTTGGGCAAGCGCCTGGGCTCCAACATCGACGACCGCGTGGTGGCGGCAGTGGTCAAGGCCGCCCACCTCAACCACGAACAGCTGGAGTCCGGCGATGTGGATGAGGCGATCCAGTCGATTGGCGAGTGGCTGCAGCTGCACCACCCGGCGATGGGCCACCCGGCGTTCAAGTACCACCCGTCGCGCGAGTTCAACGGCAAGATCGAGCCGGCCACCCTGGAGATCAAGAGCCGCCTGGCCGGCGTGACCCGGACCACCCGCATCAACGACCGGATGTTTGGCGGCGCCGACTACGTGCTGCTCAAGCGCCGGGTCGCCGAGATCGAGTCGGTGCTGGGCCAGGGTCCGTACTCGGTCACCCGCGAGACCGCCGACCACGAGGCCGCCGACTTTGAGGCCATCCTGGACCGGGTCTTCGAATTCGGCAGCAAAGGCGTGCAGCTGCAGCGCTTCAAGGGTCTGGGCGAAATGAACCCGGACCAGCTGTGGGAAACCACCATGGACCGCACCAAGCGCACGATGCTCAAGGTCGAGGTGACCGACGCCGTTCAGGCCGACGCCGCCTTCACCGTGCTGATGGGCGATGCCGTAGAGCCGCGCCGCGACTTCATCATTTCGCGGGCCCTGGACGTGCGCAACCTAGACGTCTAGCCTCTGATGGCTGCCCTTCCGCGCGACCGCTTTGGCAATCCCTACGTCCAAGGTCCTGGCGACGTGGCGCCGGTGCGGCTGCTGTGGCGCGGTCTGGGGGCGCTGGCTCTGGACAAGCCCAGCGGAATGCTCTGCCACAATAGCGCTTTTGCCGGCAAGCCCGAGTGGACGCTGGCCCAAGCCGCCCAGGACCTGCTGGGCTTCAAGCCGCGGCTGCTGCATCGGCTCGACCGCGGGACCAGCGGCGTGGTGATGGCCGCCGAGCCCGACAGCGACGCGGCGGCTTGGCAGCAGCTATTGTTAGCCGGAACAAAGCGTTATGTAGGGCTGGTCCGCGGTCGGCCCCTGCAGGTGCTGCACATCGATCACCCGGTGCGCAGCGAAGACGGCGTCAAGCAAGAGGCGCAGACCACGCTGGAGCCGCTTGCCTACAGCGAAATTGACCGCTGCAGCTTGGTGCGGCTGACCCTGCACAGCGGTCGCTGGCGACAGGCTCGGCAGCACTGCAAGCACGTCAGCCATCCGCTGGTGGGCGACGGCGAGCTAGGCAAAGGGCCGCTGAATCGCGAGTTTGCGCGGCTGTACGGCCTGGAGCGGCTGGCCCTGCACGCCTACCTGGTCGAGTTGACACCGCCGGGCCAGCCAGACGTGCTGGCGATCCCCTGCGATCTGCCCGATGATCTGCGGGCGCCGCTTGCGCGGCTGTTCGACCCAGCGGTGCTGGCAGCGTTGGGGCTTTGATGGCCCCGCCGGCCCGCAGTCGCAGAGGTGCTGACCATGAGTGATGCGCCCCAAAACCATGACTCTCCTGTGGTTGTTCCGCTTGCCCACGCCGTTGGCTGGTCCAGGGTTCGGCGGCTGGCGATGGCGCTGGCGGTCGTCAGCCTGTCGGCGTGGGTGACCGATCGCGGGCTGGTCAAGTGGATCGCCTGGACGGCCGAGGTCGCCAGCCAGGTCGACAACACGGTGGCTGATCTGCGCCTGCGGGTCGCCGATCCACCGCAACTGGGCCTGGAGGATGCGCAATCGCGGCTGGTGATGGCCTGGGACGCCGCCGATCCGGCCTGTACACGGCGGGTGGTAGAGACGCTGCACTGGGTCGGCGGGCTGACTGGCGATCGCCAAGGTCAGGTCGGCTTGATGCTGCTGCCGACCGCAGAGGACAGCGACGCCAACCCCCTGGGCACCGCTCTGGCGTCCGTGCACTACCAAGAGAAGCTATTGACATGGCTACAGAACTGGACGGGCGACCAGCCAGTGACGGTGGCGACCCTGCGGCCGCTGGTGGTGACCGACACGCGCGAGGCAGCCATTTTTGCCCAGCAGCTGGGCAACACCGAGCTGCAGCTGGCGGCGCGCACGTGGGCACGGATGGCCCAAGGGCTGGAGCTTGGGCGCTGCGGGGCGCGGCTGGATGGCCGGAAGGTCCAGCAGAATTCTGGCGTGAGCTGGGTGGCAGCGGTCAGCCAATTGCAGGCGCAAGTCCAAGGGCTGCACCACGGGGCCGCCCTGGATCCCACCCTGTCGCAGCAGTCGGCTCTGCGCACGGCGGGTCTTTCGCCGGCGACTGCGGCGCGGTGGCAGCGCTGGATCATCGCCCACCAGAAATTCGGCAACCGCGCCAATGGCCAAGACAATGGCCAAGACAACGGCCAGCCGGCTCCCCAATGACCACCGCTTTGCCACGCGCCCGCCACCGAAGGGTGACAAACGGCGGCGGTCTCCGGCGATTTGGCGGTCGGCAGCGGTTGACCCGCGCGCTGCGGCTACCTACCATCGACACCAAGGCGGGCAAGGCCCACACCGGGCCGGTCCAGTTCCGCTCAACGATTCAAAGAGGTGTTCCATGCACGATGTCCACGCGCTCATTCACCATGAAGATCCGGCCGTCGCCATCCAAGAGCTCAAGGCCGAGCACGCCCGCCTGAAGGCAGTGACCCTCAAGATCGAAGAGAATGAGCACCTGACCCCAGAAGAAGACGCCGAGCTCAAGCAGCTCAAGCGCGTCAAGCTGGCCATCAAGGACACGATTGCCCAGCTGGAAGCCAAGCTCGCCAGCGTCCACTAGCCGCCAAGTCCGTTCAGTCGACCCGGGTTGCGCCCGGCTCTTGGTCCCCGACCGTGGATCCGATGCCTCGTGCTGGGTGTCTTGCCACAGCCCAAGCCGGTCCGTTCCGCAGTCGTCGGATCAAGGAAAGTCAATGACCTCGCAAGTTCTGGTCGAAGAGCCGTGGCCGGCCACCGACGTGCTGGAGCCCTACATCGCCCCAGAGCGGGTGGCGCGCGTCGACACTGTGCTGCGCAACCGCCTGGGCTCGGTGACGGCGGTGTTTGAAGACGTGTTTGATCCGCACAATGTAGCCGCGTGCGTGCGGACTTGTGAGGCCTATGGCCTGCAGGATGTCCACTGGGTGCTGAACAAGCACGACGTGCGCATGCAGTCTTCGGTGGCCAAGTCGTCGGACCAGTGGATCGACCTGCACCGCCACAATGGCACGGCAGAGGGCATAGCTGCGCTGAAAGCCCAGGGCTACCAGCTGTGGGTCAGCGACCTGCAGGCCACCGAAACCCTGGACGAGATCGAGCTGCCGCCCAAAGTCGCCATCGTCATTGGCAACGCCAAAGACGGCATCAGCGAAGAGATGCGCGCCGCCGCCGATCGCCGCTACATCCTGCCGATGTGGGGCATGGTGCAGTCTTTCAACCTCTCGGTGGCGCTGGCCATCACCCTGGACGGTCTGGTCAAGCGCCGGCGCGCCGAGCTGCGGGCCCGCGGGGTGCGCGGCGACCTGCCCATGCAGCGGTTGTGGCCGCTGCGGCGGCGCTGGCTGGAGTACGGAATGCAAAATGCTGAGATTGTACGCCGCAATTTGGGCGACCAGGGGACCCCATGACCGAGCGCTGGGCCCTGCAGCACATTGCCGTAGCCGACCATCCCCTGCTGGATGCCCGCGGATTTTACGTGGATCTTCCCTGCCCCATCGACGAGCTGGTGGTCAACGATCGCGTGGCGGCCCAGTTCACCCCTGCGGCTGAGGCGTCTTTGAACGGCGGCGAGCTGGTGCAGAAGGCCGCCCGCGATCTGCTGCGCTGGGCCGGCTACAAGCCCACGGGTCGGGGCAAGCCCGCGTCAGAATTCTTGAAAAATATGGCAGAAACTGGCGCGATGCCCACCATCAACCCGGCTATCGACACCTGCAACAGCGTCAGCATGCACAGCGGCTGGCCCATCAGCGCGGTCGATGCCAGCAAGACCACCAAGCCCCTGGAGATCCGCCTGGGGCGCGCCGGCGAGCGCTACGCCTTCAACGCCACCGGTCACGAGATCGATCTGGAGAACCTGCTGTGCCTGTGCGACGCCGACGGCCCCTGCGCCAACGGCGTCAAGGATGCCCAGCGCACCAAGACCGACGCGGCCACCCGCCAGATGCTGGTGATTGTCTGGGCCAGTCGCACTTGCCCCGGCCTGGGCGAAGCGACCGCACAGTGGCTGGCTGAGCAGCTGGCCGGCCTGGGCGCCACGGTGACGCCCGCGTGAGCCGCACAGAATTTGCGACCGAAATCAAGGCACTGCTCAAGCTTGCCGCCCCTCTCAGCGTGGCGCAGCTGGCGCAAATGATGATGGGCGTGGTCGGCACGCTGGCGGCCGGGCGGCTGGGCGTGCAGGCCCTGGCCGCTCAGGCGCTGGGGGCCACGACTTTTGCGCTGGTGCTGATCACTGCCTACGGCCTGATGGCCGGCATCGATCCCCACGTGGCCCGGGCGGTGGGCCGCGGCGAGCTCGACCGGGCCGGGGCGCAGTGGCGCCAGAGCCTGTGGGTGGGCCTGTTTGGCGGCATGCCGCTGGTCGCGCTGCTGTGGGCGGCGCCGCTGGGGCTGCGGGCCATGGGCCAAGAGCCGGGCGTGGTCAGCGACACGGCCGCCTACTTGCACACCGCGGCACCGGGACTGATCCCGGCGATGTGGTACGCGTCGACCCGCAGCTTCTGCTCCGCCGTGGGCCATCCGCGCCCGGTGATGGTGGTGGCCGTGCTGGCCAACGTCCTGAACGCCGTGCTGGCTTTCTGGTGGGTCGATCTGGGCTGGGGCCTGCCGGGCATCGCCGCGGCGTCGCTGCTGTGCCGTTTGGTGATGGCCGGCAGCCTGATCGCCTGGGTCCAGGTGTCACCGGTGTTTGCGCGCATGCGCGGGCCGTGGAACCTGCCCGAGTGGCGCGAGCTGCGGCCGCAGCTGCTGTCTGGGCTACCGCTGGCCATTCAGTTTGGTTTGGAAGTCACTGGTTTTGTGCTGATTACCCTGTGGGCTGGCCTGTTGGGCACCGCAGTGCTGGCCGCCCATGAGGTGGCGATGTCGATCGCCTCGCTGGCGTTTCAGGTGCCGTTCTCTTTGGGCACGGCGGCGGCGATGCGGGTGGGTATCGCCGTAGGCTCGCGCAATCCAAATGGAATCCGCCGCGCCGGCTGGACTGCTTTTGGCCTGGCGGGCGCCTTTGCCGTGCTCTCTGGCGTGGCGATGCTGGCAGGCCGCGGCTGGCTGGCGGCGCAATACCTGCCCAAGGCCGATGCGGCGGTGGTCGAGCTGACCATGCACTTCTTGGTGTTTGCCGCGGCGTTTCAGGTCGCCGATGGCCTGCAGGCGGTGGGCTTTGGGGTCCTGCGCGGCCTGGATGACACCCGTGTGCCCATGTGGTTCAACGTGCTGGGGTTTGCCCTGCTGGGCTTGCCGATGAGCTACGTGCTGGTGTTCCGCTTGGGCCAGCCCGCCGACCGGCTGTGGTGGGGGCTGTCTCTGGCCCTGGCGGTCATTGCCGCGGCGCTGATGCTGCGGTTCCGCGCCATGACCCGCCGCTTCGCCAGGGTTTGACCGGACCCATGGGCAGCGGCATAGTCCAACTCTGGGCGGCCTGCCACGGGCGCCACTGGACCAACGCATGTGCGGCATTCTGGGCATCCTCGACATCGATCCACAGCAGTCCAATTCGCGCGAGCTGCGGGCGCTGGCCCTGCGCCAGGCCAAGAAGCTCCGCCACCGCGGCCCAGACTGGAGCGGCATCTACGCCGACGACCGGGCGATCCTGGCCCACGAGCGGCTGGCCATCGTCGACGTCGAGCACGGCGCTCAGCCTCTGGTAGACCCGGCCAGCGGCCGCGTACTGGCCGTCAACGGCGAGATCTACAACCACCGCGCCCTGGCGACCGGCCTGGCCAAGCCGCACGCTTTTCAGACGGCCTCTGACTGCGAGGTGATCCTCTACCTCTACGACGAGCGCCCTCCCGCACAGTTCCTTAACGAAATGAATGGGATCTTTGCCTTTGTGCTGTGGGACCCGGCCCAGCGCTGCTGGCTGATTGCCCGCGATCCCATTGGCGTCATCCCGCTGTACATGGGCTGGGACCGCCACGAGCAGCTGTGGGTCGCCTCTGAGCTCAAGGCGCTGGAGGGCGTGTGCGAGCGCATCCAGGAGTTTTTGCCTGGGCATTTCTGGGACAGCCGGACGCCCGAGCTGGGCATGCAGGTCTACTACCGGCCGCCGTGGGCGGAGCCCGACTACCAGCCCACCCTGCCCTACGACCCAGTCTTGCTGCGAGAGGCCCTGATGGCCGCCGTGCACCGCCAGTTGATGTGCGATGTGCCTTACGGATTGCTGATTTCGGGCGGGGTGGACTCTTCGATCATCGCCGCAGTAGCCGCGCGCTACAGCGACAAGCGCGTGGAAGAGGACGACCGCGGTCCCGCCTGGTGGCCGCGCCTGCACAGCTTCTCGGTCGGCTTGCCCGGAGCCCCCGACTTTGCCCCGGCGCGGGCGGTGGCGGAGCGCATCGGCTCTATCCACCACGAGATCCTGTTTACCGTGCAAGAGGGCCTGGACGCGCTGAGCGATGTCATCTACCACATTGAGTCGTTTGACGTGACCTCGGTCCGCGCCTCTACGCCGATGTACCTGTTGATGCGCAAGATCCACGCCATGGGCATCAAGATGGTGCTGTCTGGCGAAGGCGCCGACGAGATTTTTGGCGGCTACCTGTACTTTCACAAAGCCCCTGACGCCATGGAGCTCCACCGCGAGACCGTGCGCAAGCTGGCCAAGCTGCACCTGTATGACTGCCTGCGCGCCAACAAGTCCGGTGCCGCCTGGGGCGTTGAGGTGCGGGTGCCGTTCTTGGACCGCGAGTTTCTGGACGTGGCCATGAGCCTTGACCCAGCCGTCAAGCTGCCACGGATGGCTCCGCGACCGCGGCCCATTGAGAAGTACCCGCTGCGCCAAGCGTTTGACGGCTTCTTGCCCGAACAGGTCCTGTGGCGGCAGAAAGAGCAGTTCTCTGACGGCGTGGGCTACGGCTGGATCGATGGCCTCAAGGCTTTTGCAGAAACGGAAGTGACCGACAAGATAATGCGCGGCGCCGCCGAGCGCTTTCCCAGCAAGACCCCAGAGACCAAAGAAGCCTACCTGTACCGGCGGATTTTTGAGTCGCACTTTTCCAGCGGCACGGCGGCCGCCTGTGTGCCTTTTGAGCGCTCTGTGGCCTGCAGCACCGCCACCGCGCTAGCCTGGGACGCGGCCTTTCAGAAGCTGGCAGACCCATCGGGCCGGGCCGTGATGGACATCCACGACAAGCCGGTGGTGTCAGGTATTTCCAATTAACAAATAGCCCCGTACCGAGCAGGAGCAGGTGTCAGGTATTTCCAATTGCCAATTAGTCGGGACCTGGGTGCTTCCGCCGCATGCCCCTGCCCCGCCTCGACTTTCCTGGAGTTCGCCACTGCGTTATAAACAGTGGTGCCCGCCGCAAAGATGTCTTTGTCGACGTTGATTTCCGAGCGGTCTTTGGTCTGTTCTTGAAAAGTTACAGGTCTCTAGCGTCCGCGTGTGCGGCTATGCGATGGCGAATTCTAGTTGACGTCGAGCACGGGCACCAACGCCGTGCCGACCCTGGACTTTGCTGGCGGCAAGGACTTCAAAAGCGCAACTCTTTTTGCCGCAAGGCTGGCGCGGCGATGTTGGTCTTGAGGCTGCGGGGCCAATCAACCAGCAACGGCACCGAGCTCTGCCTCGGCTATGCCCGGCCCCGGGGCCGCAAGGTCTGCAGCGCCGCAGCCGTGGGCGCGGCGGTCGGAGACATTTGAACTCACGCTAAAATGGGCGCATCCGCCAACTGATTCTTGGCCCTCCATCGCTCATCAGGCCACCATTCGCAGGTGAATTTTCTTCTGGATCGCAGCCATACCGCCTGTGCTCCGGTACGCGCAGCGCAACGCCGCCATCGCGGCGCCGCCAGGACGATCCCAGCGCATCCCGGCGCGCTTCATCCGCTGCTGCAGCACGTGATTCGCGGCACTT
>CAIXGW010000308.1 GCA_903919145.1 uncultured Myxococcales bacterium | reverse complement strand
GAATGTCGTCGTCGATGTCCAGAGTGGTGCGCATACATCTGATGCTAGCGCATCAGCGCCTTTGGGTCAAGGTTGAGCGGCGGTGGCTGAGCGCAGGCGCGGTCGAAAGGGGAAAGAGGATGTACCTGACCCCGCCCGCCTTGCCCATCTGATGGCGCTGGCTGAGGAGTGTCCTGGCTGCCAGCAGTGTTGTCGGGCGCGTCCTTCGGACCGGGCTCTAGTCCGGCCGCGCTGCCGTCGCGGCCGCACCGGAGACGCGTTTTTGGCCGCTCAAGGGTCAGAGCCGCCCAAAGGCCGGGCAACGCGGCCAAAAACCCGCCTCCGCCCATTCGGGTAACGATCCCTCGCGCTGCTGGCGGGTGGAACTGGCTGACACAAATACCTATTTTGCTCCCGCCATCCCCAACCCTTCGCCCCCTACCCCAGCTTCCCCTCCAAAGCATCCAGCTGCCCGCGCAAGGTCACCACCGCCAGGCGCACGCGCTCGACCTGCGCCCGGCTCAGCTTAGTCGCATCGATGCGGGCGAATTCCGCTTGCCAGGCAACGACCTCTTCGCTCCACTTCTCCGTGCGCGCCACCAGCCGGCCGGGCTGCGGCAGCGACTCGGGCTTGGGCGCCGGCAGCTGCAGGCCGGGCGATTCCGGGTCGGTGTCCCACACCCGGCCGTCCTGCGCTTGTGCCACCACTTCGCGCACCTTGCCCAGGGGCCAGCCTTCGCTCACCGCCGCCATTGCCAGCCGCGCCCGCAGATTGACGTCGCTGAGGGCGCTAATCGCGAGCATGGCCGACCACTTGAGCCGCTCGCGGCTGGCCGGCGGCAGGCTGTCGTGGCAGATCTTCACCCGGACGCAGCGGCGCAAGGTGTGGGGGGAAAGGTCAAGCTCGGCAACGTCGCTGGCATGGACCGTCAGAAATTCGTCGAATTTCGAAGCTTTCGTCGGGTCCGGGCTGCTGAACTGGGCGGCACTGCCGCCAAAGAAGCGCTTGAGAATCAGCTCGCCGACTTGGAGGCGGTAGGTCTTCTCGTGCTGGTGGGTCAGCGCCTGCAGGCCCTGGACCACTTCTTGGTATTCGCCTTGGACTATCAATGTTTGCGTCGGCGTCATGGGGCGACTCCGCTGGGCGGTGGAGCGAGCTTATAACCTTGGCACATGTGCCAAGGTCAAAAGCTCGGGTGGCGGCGGCGAGGATAAGGTGGCTTTTACGGAGGTACAAGGGGGAGAGAGCTGGCGTTGACGGGGTTCCGTGCGGGACGTGCGCATGCGCGACAGTTAGAAACTACTATCCGAGCTAGTTGTCGTCGGGCGGCTTTGCCGCCGCCGCAGACCATGCCTGTGCATTTCCCAGCGGAGGTGCAGCGATGGCCATCCTCGCAGCTCATCGCGCCGCTCGCTGGGTGCACGCAGCCTTGCTTCGGGTCGCAGCTGGCCCTGGCAGTTCCGTCGCGCCAGTGTCACGCCGTTTTGCAGCAAGAATGCGCAAAGTTGATAGATACTCTCGGTCTCTAGGGCGAAGTGGCCAAAGATGCGCCCGGCCGAAATAGGCCGCTTGCTCGTCCCTGTTCCAGGTCAGTTCGACCTCGGCCGTGTCGGCAGTCCCTCGGGGTAGCCCGGCGCACTCCCGACCATTCCCAGCCGCAAGCAGCGCGAACCGGACAAACTCGTCTCAATGTCAAAGCATTATCCCTCTGCATCGCAAGATCTCGTCATCGCAGGCCTACCGCGATCACGCCCGTTTCGCCCGGCGTTTGTCGGCGCCTTCAGATCCCCAAGACGCCAAGTCCTGGCCGAATCGACAGAGGACGCCACATCTACACCAATGGCAGGAGTCCAGCGGAATTGGCCAACTCGGGTAGCAGTGGGCGCGCCGCGCTTCGCGTCGAAAACTCCAGGTTGACAACACCTCCAAAGTGTCCGATCGTCGCGTTGTCCAGGCCCAACCGGCCAAAACCGGTCCTACTTTGGCACTCGCAAGTCGCGGGGGCCACGTTTCGCCCGTTGCCCCTCGTGCCGGCAGTTGGAGCTCCCTATGCCTCATTCACTGGTAGGCTTTCTTTCCTCGGTCAACGGCAGTTCAGATTATGCGAATGTGACGCCACTCGCCGATGCGTACTGTGCGGTCAGCGGTTCGGGGGTGATACTCCCGCGCGACGCCTTGCTTCTCGCCGCAGCCGCAGGCGGCTCCGGGATACTGCGCGCGCATGTCCAAGCCGCTTGCCTCAACCGCTTGGCCCCGCCAATGATCAACCCGTGCAACGCGGCGGTGACCACCGCGACCGGCATGCCGCGGGTGTGTGATTACTCGCGGAGGCCGCCGAAGCTGAACGCAGGCGAATCGATTTCGGTAGGCATCATGAATGGCGGCGCTGCCTCAACATTTGCGGCTCTGATTGTCGGCTACGATCTGCAGGGTGTCCCGCCTGGAGAGGCGATACCGCTTCGCTATTATGTCACTGGCGCGGCTGCCGCCACGGCGAATTCATGGTCTAGCTACCTCACGACAGACACTGTTGCGCTTATATGGGAGGCGGGCCTGCCTTCGGGCACCTACGCTGTGGTCGGCATGGATCACTGGGGAGCGACCGCGGTCATGGCGCGTCTGATCCTGCCCGGCTACCGCTACCGCCCTGGTGTGTTGGCCCGCACCAGCGCGACGGGAAGCTGGAACGACCCGCTCTTCTCTGATGGTCGGATCGGCGTATT
>CAIXGW010000307.1 GCA_903919145.1 uncultured Myxococcales bacterium | reverse complement strand
CGTCCCGGCGCAGCCGGGCCGAATTTCCAACTTTGCGCGGACCGGTCGCTGGGGCGCCCATGCGCGTAACCATCTTCACGCTGCCATGCCAACCCGATCACGGGTTTGACACCACAGCGCTTAACAAATTCTGCCGGGACCACGACGTCTTGGCCTGCCGCGACCACTTCTTCACCAGCGAGCGCGGGCCCACCCTCGGCCTACTGGTCGAATTCCGCGATCGGCCCAAGTCGCCCGACTGGGGCCGCAGCGCCCCCCCCGCCACCCGACCGCCGGGAAGAAGTCGCGCCCGAAAACCGCCCGCCCTTCGACCCGCTGCACAACTGACGCGGCGGCCGCCGCCCCTTGCCCCGCCCCCCAACCAAGCCTAGAATCGCCCGAACCCCTTGGAGGTCGCCATGCCCACCCGCCCTGCGCCGCTCGCCTTGTGCACCCTCGCCGCCGCCGTCGCCCTACTCGCCTTGCCCGCCTGCGGCGGTGGCCGCAACCGCGAACAAGGCTTTGCCGCCGTGAGCACCTGGGTCCCACCGCTCAAACAAAGCGTTTACCTGCGCAGCATTCAAGACCGCGACCCCTCTGGCAACCTTGGGCGCTTCTTCGGCGCCGGAGTGACCAAAGACCAGATCGACGAATCGAACGCGTTCGCCTCTAGGTGCAGCAAGTTCTTCAAGCCGGTGGTGGTCGAGGCTTCGGGCGAATTCGACGAAAGTTTCACCGCCAGCACCAGCGTCGGCGCCTCGCTGGCGGTACCGGTGTACGGCATGAAGGGGGGGGGAGGCTACGGCAGCAACGGCGAGGTACGCGTCCACTACACGCTGACCCGCGTGATGCGCGCCGAAGTCGATGCAGACGGCCTGGACCGCTGCTGCGCCGCCGACGCCAAGCAGTGTGGCGGCACTTACATCGCTGAGTTTTACCAAGGCAGCGGCGAGGTTTACCAGTTCATGGGCGAAGAGGCCGCGTTCAAGGGCGGCGCAAGCCATAGCGGTGTGGGCGGCGACCTAGAGTACAAGAACGGCAGTGCCTGGAAGAAGGTCAACCGCATTGACAATGCCTATTTCGCCTTCAAGACCGCGCGCATTGCCGCCGGCGCGGGCGACAGCAACCAGAATGTCTGCAGCGGCGATTGGGCCAGCAGCCCGCCCACCAGCCTAGATGGCCAGTATTTTGTTGGCACCAGCCGGCCGGCCGCCTCCAAGCAGGCGTCGCGCCAAGATGCGCTGCTGGATGGCCGGCGCCAGACCATGCAGTTCATTGCCAGCCAACTCAAAGAGGCCAACGTCCAGGTCAGCAAGAACCTAGACGAAGTCTTTGCCACAGAATCGGCGGTCGCAGCCTCTAGCGAGGGCTTGGCGCGGATGGTCAAAGACCGCTGCTGGAAAGACGGCAATGTTCCTGGGCCCACGACACGCTATGAATCCACTGTGCTCTTGTTCTTTCCCAACTCAGAGATTGCCAACGCGGCCAAGGCTGTGGCTGCGGCGCTCAAAGCGTCTGGCGCGCTGTCTGCAGACGATGCCGCGGCGGTCGATGCCGGCGCCGGCCGCGCTGGCGGCAAATAGGCCATGGCGAGCACGCAAAGGCCAACGGTCTCGTACTTCGCTGCGGGTCTGTGTGTGCTCACTGGGGTTTTTGCACCTGTGGTGGCCGACGCGGCCGACGCGCCCAACCCTGCGTTGGATTGCCGGTCGCCGAAAGCCCCTGACGGTTACACGGTATTTGGCATAGGCCGGGCGTCTCTTAACCAGCACGGCAGCCAGGCTGCTGCGCGCGACGCTGCGGCCAAGGCCTCGCACGCGGACCTTGTGGGGAGATTGTGCGCCGATGGTTGCGGCTGCAGCGGTGTCGGCCCCGTGCAACCCTATAGTTTTGGCCAGGAGGGCGATGAGATTTGCCACATTTCGCTGCTGCCCGATGCCGATGTGCAGCGATTCCTGGCTGCCCGGAGCCCAGAGCGGCTGCGCACAGCGGTTTCTGCTGCGTTGATGGCCGTATGGCCGCGGTCTGAGCCGGCAGCCAGGCCTCCGATAGCACTGGCGGCCCAAGGAGGAGCGGCTTCTTGGCTGCGTGGGCTGGCAGGCGAGGTACTTTCCAGCCGCGCCAACGTACGGCAGGTGCCCGACTGCGTCGCTGCCCGCGCCATGCCGATGGGGCTGTGCCTGACGTTGGCGCCGCCGAAAGCAGGCGCGAGCGACCGCCTCCTGACCATCGACGTAACCTGCACTGGGCCCAGCTGTAGGCCTGCGACTCTATCGATATCGCTTGACGCCTGCGCACTTGCCGCTGCAACCGGCATGCTGGTGTGCCCCGATGACGGCGACCCGGCGGGCGACCACTGCGAAGCCCGGGGCGGCGACATCCCAGCGTGCACGCGAAATCCCATGGGTGGGGCTGGGGTATGGGCCAGTGCCGAGGTCGCCGGCAGCGACGAGAAGGCCCTGACTGCCGCCCGGGCAGAGGCGCTGCGACGCGCCGTAGCGCCCATCGTCGGGGTGACGGTGGGCGGCCGAGACCAGGCTCTGGAAGCGCGGCTGCGCGCGACCGACCTTGCAGAATTCACTGCGTTTCGCTGCCGGCCCGCGGCTGGCCGCGTTCGTGTCGACGTCTTTGTGCCCGAACGCGAGCGCCAGCGCTTGTTGCGCGGCCGCCGCGATGCCACGTTGGCGGTGCTGTGGTGCCAGTCCAATCCTGCGGCGGCGTGCAGCTCAGACTTGCGCGACCGGGTGCGGGCGCTTGCCCAAGACGCTGGCCTACAGGTGAGCGACGTGATGGCCGCGGCAACCGACCCGACCAGCGCGGAGCTGAATGCGCTAGGCGCAAACGCTGAGGCCGCGCAAGTGCTAGTGGTGCGTTTGTCTGCCGCTTATGTCGGCCTTGAGAAGCCCTACCACCATTGCCGAGCACAACTGGCCGCCACCCTCTACGACGTCAGTACCGGCAAGGGCGTCAAGGAGGCGCGGCCAACCGGCTACGGCAGCGACGGCGGCTTCAAGGGCCTAGTCTTTGCGGACCACAAGAAGCCAGCAGACGCCTGCAAAGCCGCGATTTTGAAGGGATGGGAGGAATTGCGGGCGGCGGCTACAGCCTGGGGTTCCGGCGTTGCTGGCGCCGATGCGCCGTGACGTCGGAGCGACTGTCCGGGCGTTTACGCGGGTAAACGCAGGGCCACTTGAAGCTACTAACCCCACCAATCGCGATTGCGCCAAGCGACGCGGTACCTTGGGCCCACGGTCCGCAGCGGCCGCGAGGTTCGCCTCTGCCTGCTTCGGACCGTCAGAAGG
>CAIXGW010000306.1 GCA_903919145.1 uncultured Myxococcales bacterium | reverse complement strand
GCCACGGGCGGCTGGATCAACCCGATCGACGCGCAGACCGTCGACAAGGCGATTCACATCGGCTGGTTGGTCCGCGCCGATTCGCCGCTGACGATCTACAAGCCGAAGACCGATGCGGACAAACTACAGGCGATCCAGGTGCTCCCCGACGGCGGCGGCGCGAGCGACATTGACAGCACTGGCTACCTGAAGATCGCGGCGCCAAGTGGCAGCCAGTTGGTTGCCTACAACAGCGCGACGGATGTGGGCGGCACGATTTACTTCGGCTTGTCGCCAACCGACGGCCAGCAGATGGCGCCGGGCTCGCTGCTTGGCTGTACGGCTGAGGTCTGGATGGGCGCAGGGCCGGCGTCTATTGAGGCGCTGATGCTGCAGGCGATCCAGTCGTCCGGCGCCGGCACGCAAGGTTCCTACGATCTGTCACAGCAAGGCAGCGGCTACGCGATCGACGCCGTAGACGAGGCTAGCTTCGTCGCTAAGATCGGCACCATGGGGCTCAAGGCGTCCGTGTCCTGCGCCGGCAGCAGCTTCGCGGAACTGTTCGGCGGGGCGCTGGCGTTGTCTCAACAGGCCGTGGTCCAGCGGGTTGGCAGCGGCGTGGTCAACCTTGCGCTTGTGGACACCGCACCCAACGGCAGCGCGTACACCGAGACGATCACCGATTGGCACCTGCTGGCCATAGACGGCGAGCCTGTGCAGTCTATCGAGCGGTTGGCGCCGCCTAACACCATCATCTGCGAGCGCATCACCGGCGCGGACCAGGGCGACCAGCAGGGCGAGAGCGACAAGGTGACGGCGATCGACCGCACCGCCGTCAGCTACGCCGGGCAGGTGTCGGAATCCTGGTCAGTGCCAGCTGAGTCGCGGGCGCAGTTGCTGCAGGTCGTTACGGCTAGGTCGGCGTCAATCTTCGGCGCGCAGCAGGATTGCCAAGCGGTCGTCTTGACCGTCGTGCCGTGGGTCGCTGCCCAACCCGGTGATCTGGTGCGCTTGGTACTGACGCACCCGCTACTGTGGTCCTTTGAAGCCAACAGTGCTGGCTTCACCGGCATCGCTCGCGTCACCGGCAGAGCGCAACGGTTGGCGACCGGCGAAGTTGAGTTGACCTGTTTGCTTGAGGGTCGGGCCGCTGGCGTCAGCCTCTGCCCGTCGGCGCTGATCATCTCGACAGACAACACTTTGACCCCAACGCGAATCGACGTGCCGGCCAAGTTTCTTTCGCACTTCACGGCGGCGCTAGCTAACGGGACGTGCGTTGTCCTGCACTACATCCCCGGAACAACCGAGGGCACCACAAGCCGATTCACGGTCACCGCCGCGGCAATGTCTGGTGCATACTGCCGGCTAACGATCTCTACCGTGGTAGGCGCGGTGGCCATCTCGACGACGGGGCGCAGCGCGGTCACACTGCCTGCTGAGGGCGCCGCCTACGCGAGCACCTACCAAGACGGTTTTGCCCACGTCGACGACGGCACGAGGTGGCTCTGATGGCTATAGTGACCCCTGGCACGGATCTGGTTATCACCCCAGCGGAGGATCTGATCTTCCAGCCAGTGGCGCTTTCCCCGTTATCGGTGGCGCTGACCAACGCGAATTGGCTCTACCTGTACCACCGTCCGCCGCTGGTCAGCGTGGCGCCCCAGCAGCCGTCGGCGATGACGCGAACCGCGATCATCGTCGTGCCGTGCATCCCAAGCGCAGACAGCGTGGCGGGCACCCGATACGATTTCCACACCGTTGTGTTGACCAGCAACAACGCCAACATCACTGTAGCCGTTGAGTATTGCACATCATACACCGGGCTCCCCGGCTCTGGCGCTCCAACGGCTTGGACCAACATTTTTACCCAAGTCACCGCGGCAACGGCTAGCGTGGTCCTGACCCAAGCCAAGCTTTCTCAGGCGGTTCCGACAACAGCTGTCGCGCTGCGGTACAGCGTTTCAGTGTCGGCGGGGTCGTTTGAGCTTCACCACATGTTGGCAGTCCCGGCGCCGACCACCGTCCCAACCGGGCTGCAAAACAGCGGATTCATTGGCTACGATGACGGGCTGTTCGGCACTGTGACCAACGCGCCGGTTCATGCCGAGTTGCTAAACCGTTGCCGGCGCTCGTCCATTGCGGTGCTGCGTGACCGGCGGCAGATGGTCCTGAGCCTGTGCGCTGACGAGGTGCAGGCGAACTGCTTGATCACTGAGGACAACAAAACATCGCTTGCGGCGTTTCCTAGCGTTGTCCTGTGGTTCCCGTGGCAGGGTGAGTTTCTGGACGTGACAGTCTACGCACTGGCCACCGTCGACGCGGGCACCAGTATGGGGCTGCTGACCGTTTCACAGGTGCCGGCCGGCGACGTGCAAGACGTGGCCACCGTGACCCTGGACGCCAGCGGCACCGACGGCAGCGGCGGGATCAAGAGCGGCACCTTGCGGCTGCGGCTGTCGGGAGAGGGGCTGATGCGCTGGGCTCGCGTGGCTGTCAGCATGAAAACCACAAGCGCCAACGCTATTTACCTGCACAGCCTTGTGGCGCTGTGGCAGCCGGGGGATTAGATGCGGCAACCTCAAGGCGTGATCTGGCGGGGCATGACGGCAGCAGATGAGGTCACCGGCGACGCGACCCCACCCGCCGTGGCGGTGCTGCTGCAACAGGCTGATTTCTGGCCGGTGGCTGTGGGCGTCACACCCTACGCCGGCTGCGGGCACATCAGCGGCGATGCTGTCAGCGGGCGACCGGCGACGCGGTATCTGACGCTGTCGCTAGCGCCGGGGGCTGAGCGGTTGCGATATTGGGTCACGAAGGCTGCCAGCGACTATAGCGGCGCGGCAACCAACATCGAAGCGGCAACGGCAACGGGCGGGCTCACAGGCAATGACGTGGCCAAGATTTTCTACGTTGGCGGGTCAGCCGCGGTCCTGCCACACACCATCGCAAATGAAAACACCGTCCTGAGCGGCGATTGGGACTACACCGCGCCAGCAGTCCAAGCGGACCGCCTGCTAGAAGTCGCACCCGGCGCCGCGGTCGACGTGGAATCCGCTTTCATCAAGAACTGCCAAGCATTTTCCTTTGTCGTCAGCCACCAAACCCAAGACCTTGAAGCGATGTAGCCGGCGGGGTAGACTGCCGGGGAGGTGATACCATGTCGACCACCAGCCAGCTAGACGCCACCACGAACTGGCAGGAAAACTAGGGAGGCTACATGGCAGACACAGAGCAATTCACCGTTGGCGGCAAGATCAGCCGCGGGATCTGGACCACCATGGCCGGCTTGCTCGTCGGCGTGGTGGCCACAGCCAGCGCATCGTACAGCACTGACGGCGACATTGGCACGGTCACAGCAGCCGCTGAAAGCCGGGCGCAGACCACTGCCCGCACCGAGATCGCGGCCCACCGCGCCGACACTGAGCGGGCGATGCTGACCCAACGGGCGGAAACGGACCGTCAGATCGAGGCGCAGCGGCAGGCGGTGGCGGCTACGCTGTCGCGGGTCGAGACACTGCAGCGGGAGAT
>CAIXGW010000305.1 GCA_903919145.1 uncultured Myxococcales bacterium | reverse complement strand
CGCAGGGCGGCCAGCGCTGCGTCGCGTAGGGCCTTTCGCGTGGTGTCGCGGGCGGTTTTGGCGGCTTCCAGCTTGTCGAGGAAGGCCATGAGTTCGTCGACTTTGGCGACGATTCGGTGTTGCTCGGCTGATGGTGGCAGGCCAAAGCGGATCCGCTCCAGCGCCCCGTGGTTTAGGGCTGGCACTGAAGTGCCAACTTGGTATGTGGTCATATCGATCGAGGACAGCAGCAGAAACATCCAGTTGTGATCGATGCCTGGAACAGGCGTCACGCCCATGCAGTTGTTGTCTATCGCCGTCGGCCCGACCAGAATTCTCCGCTTGTTTGTGGCGATGGCCCCGCCGATTTTCGGAAAGACGACGGTGCCAGCGGGGTGAATGTTCGCCCGAATCCTCTGCTGAATACTGGCATCGATCGTGTTGGCCGTTGAAACGATGAAGTGTTCGTTGCCCTCACGGTTCATGTCGCTGACCTTCGCAAACATGAACGGCAGCCCTTGATGTCCCTGTTCCGCTGTCGGAAATCCGGAACCCACCGCCCACCGGCTAATGTCTTGGAATCCGACGAATTCCCAGCCGTGGGGCAGTTCAGGCGCGTCCGGTTTTGAGGCTCTTCCTGCCGCTCCTTTTAAGTTGCCAATCGTCTTCAGCAGCTTCGAAGCCCCCTCCTCCCCCTCAACCTGCGGCACCAGCTTCCCCCGCACCGCCAGCTGCAAAACCAACTCCCGCAGCCTCTTGACCCCATCCGGCGCCTCAGCCAACGTCCCAAACGCCTCGATCAACTCCCGCGGCGTCATCCCTGCACCCCAAGCGCAGCGGCGAGCACATCCCTGAGCTGGTTCCTCAATTCCGCCGCCGCCGCCCGCTCCTGCTGAAACCGCGCCAGCAACGTCTCCGGGTCCTCATGCGTCAGCTCAGGCGCATTCGGATTCCCAATGTCCAGGTTGTACCCCTTGGCCTTGACCTGCTCCAGGGTCACCTTCCACGCCTGCCGGCTCTCCTGCCTATCGCTCCACCACGCCTTCTCCGCATCAAACTCCGCAATCCGCATCGGCTTGGTCTTACTGTAGCTCTTATACCCCGGCGGATACGGGTGCTCGTAGTACCAGATCTCCTTGGTCGGCGTGCCCTTGGTAAAGAACAAAACATTCGTCTTAATGCTAGTATACGGCGCAAACACCCCGTTGGGCAGCCGCACCACCGTATGCAAGTTGCACTCGGCCAGCAGCCGCTCCTTGATACGGGTCTTGACCCCCTCGCCAAATAGCGTGCCGTCTGGCAGCACCACCGCCGCCTGGCCGCCGTCCTTGAGCAACTCCATGATCAGCACCAGGAACAAGTCGGCCGTTTCGCGCGTCCTGAACTCCAGGGGAAAGCCGCTCTCAATGCCGTCCTCTTCCATGCCGCCAAAAGGCGGGTTGGTCAGGATGACGTCCACGCGGTCCCGCGGGCCAATGTCGCGCAGGGGCCTCGACAGGGTGTTGTCGTGCACCACTCCCGTCGGCACGTCGATGCCGTGGACAATCATGTTGGTCACGCACAGCAGGTGCGGCAGCGGCTTCTTCTCTACCCCGCGGACGCTGGCCTGGAGCTGCAGTTCTTGCTCCGGCGTCTGCACCTGCTGGCGGCGCACGTGCTCAATCGCGCAGGCCAAGAAGCCGCCGGTGCCGCAAGCCGGGTCCAGAATCACCTGACCCAGCTGGGGATTGACCATGTCGACGGCGAACTGGGTGACCGCGCGCGGCGTGTAGTATTCGCCGGCATTGCCCGCCCCCTGCAAGTCGCGTAGCAGTTGCTCGTAGATGTCGCCAAAGACGTGCCTGCTCTCCAGGTCATTGAAGTTGATGTCTTCCTGCAGCTTGTTGACCACTTGGCGCAGCAGGGTCCCCGACTTCATGTACTGGTAGGCGTCTTCAAACACTGACTTGACCAGCACCCGCCGCCGCCGCAGGGTCTG
>CAIXGW010000304.1 GCA_903919145.1 uncultured Myxococcales bacterium | reverse complement strand
TGGGAGTCTCTGGCCAGGTGCTGACGGCGCTGAGTGGCCGGGCCAACGTGGGCCTGAGCCTGCTCGACCAGCGGGTGACCTACAAGGCCTTGCAGATCGAGCTAACCACAGAGGTTTTTCCGGTGGTCGCGGCGACCTGGCTGCCAAGCGAGGCGCTGCGGGTGGCGCTGGTGTGGCGCAAGTCCTCTCACGTCAAGTACGGCTTGCCGCTGGCGGTGGATGTCGAGAAGGTCGGCCGGCTGGACTTTGCCGTGGCGGGCATCGGGCTGTGGCTTCCCGACAGCTGGACGCTGGCCAGCTCTTGGCAGGGGCAGCGCTGGCTATGGACGGCGGCGCTGTGCCTGCAGCGCTGGTCAGAGCTGCCACCGCTGGCACCCGACGTCACCATGCGGCTGGATGACAGCCAGCTGACCCAGCCGGGCTTTCCACCCCACGAGCTGCTGTACGCCCGCAACACGCCAGTGGCGATGGGCGCCAAGGACATCGCCATCCCCAGAGTCGGCGCGGAGTTCCGGGTCACCGATCGCTGGACCCTGCGCAGCGGCGGCCAGTACCGCCCGACGGCGCTGCCGCGCGCTGACGGCGAAGCCAACTACCTGGACGCGCCGGCGCTGACCTGGGGGCTGGGGCTGGGAGCCTCGTTTGGCGACCCGCTGCAAGTGATGCGCAAGCCCCTGCAGGTCGACGTGAGTCTGGCCTGGACCAGCCTGCAGCGCCGCACCGTGACCAAGCTAGACCCGCAGGATCCGGTGGGCGGCACGTCGGTTCATGGCGACAGCTGGCACTTGACCGCCGCTATCCACCACGACTTCTGAAGCGAGCCGCCCCCGGATTCCCAAGGCCTGCCAAGCACCTACATAAGCTTGAACTCAATGCGGCGGTTCTTGGCGCGACCGGCGGGCTTCTTGTTGTCAGCCACTGGGCGCTCTGGGCCGTAGCCAACGGTGGTGATGCGGCCAGCGTCGATGCCCTTGTCGACAAAGTAGCTCTTGACCGAGTCGGCGCGGTCCAGAGACAGCTGCTTGTTCAGGTCCGCGGAGCCGGTGTTGTCGGTGTGGCCGCTGATCTCAATGCCCGTGTCCTTGAACTCCTTGAGCACGACCACCGCGTTGTCCAGCAGGGCAAACGACTTGGGCACGATCTTGGCCGAGCCGACTTCAAACTCGATGCCCTTGATGGCACCGGCGAATTTCTTGAGCTTCTCTGGGATCTTGTCAGGGCAGCCGTCATCGTCCTGGTAGCTGTTCTTGATCTCGGGCTCTTTGGGGCACTTGTCGATCAGGTCGTCGATGCCGTCTTTGTCGGTGTCTGGGACTTTGTCTGGGCAGCCGTCTTCGTCCTGGTAGCTGTTCATGGTCTCAGCTTCTTTGGGGCACTTGTCCTTGGAGTCCTCTACGCCGTCGCCGTCGGAGTCCGGGTCGTCGGGGCAGCCGTCTTCGTCTTTGTAGCCGTTCTTGCTCTCGGCCATGGTCGGGCACTTGTCCTCGCCGTCTTCAATGCCGTCGCGGTCTTTGTCGCCGTCGGGGCAGCCGTCGTCGTCCTTCAAGCCGTTCTTGACTTCCGCCTGGTCGGGGCACTTGTCATCGCCGTCCAGGATGGCGTCGCCGTCGTTGTCGGGGTCGGGGCAGCCGTCGCTGTCTTCCCAGCCGTCCTTGTCTTCCTTCTCGGTCAGGCACTTGTCGTCGCTGTCCAGGATGCCGTCGGCGTCGGTGTCGATGGGGGCGCCGCCCAGGGTGTAGTAGAGGCCGACCCAAGCTTCTTGCTCGAATTCATTGGTCAGATCGCGGCCAGGCACAATGACGCCGTTGAGATCGATGCGCAGGCCCAGGTCGTCGGTCAAGGCAATGCGGGTGCCCAGGCCAAAGATCGCCGCCGAGTCCGGGTCGGTGCCATCGACCACATTGGCCGAGCTGGTCATGAGGATTTCGGCGCCGGCACCAGCGCGCAGGAACGGGCGAAACGTGCCTTCAGTCAATAGGTTGAGCAGCAGGTGGCCGCGCAGACCGACAATGGGCGCGCTGTCTCCGGAATTCTTGAGGCTTGCCAGGACGTACTTGGCTTCGATCTCGGCAGAGAGCCGCTCGTGCAGGGCATAGCCCAGCCGCAAGCCAAAACCTGGCGCCGACTGGGGGATCTCATTCTGATCCAGGGCATTGCCAAGCTCGTTGTTGTCGCTCTTGAGGTGGTAGCCGCCAAACAGGCCCAATTCGACGCTGCCGGCCGGCTCTGCGGAGGCGGGCGTGGCGGCTGCGGAAACCAGGGTGGCGACAACAAGGGCCGCCAGCCCGTTCTTGAATAAACCCATAGTAAGCTCCTATTTTCAATACCTTGACGAGCAAGCCCCGCCTCCGAGCTGGGCAGCGAGGGGCCAAGAGTATAGCGCACTGCGTCATTGTGAGCAATTGAGCGGGCGTGGCGCTGGCCAAATCTGCGCAGAGAATGCCCGGTACCGCAAAACCTGGCCTGCCTACAGAATCTGCCACCAGCAGCCGGCGGCAGGGCCCTGCCCTTGACCATGCTGCCACCCCAGCCGATGCTGCGCCCAGACCCGCCGCCGGAGCCGCCGATGCCCGACCCGCAGCCCGTGCCCCCTGCCCTGCCGCCCCTTCAGCCCCTGGCCCCCCTGTGGCAGGCCCTGCCGGCCCGCGCGTGGCTGGCCTGGGCGGTGCTGACTGGCCTGGAAATGCGGCTGCTGATGCTGCTGCACGCCGGCCACTGGCGCGACCAAGCCCTGGCGGCTTGGGGCGTCACCATTGGCCAGCCCCACTGGCGGGTGTACCAGAATCGCTTGGGTGGCCCCATGCTTGCGCGGATGCTGAGCGAGCTTGGCGACTGGAATCCCGGCGTGGGCCTGTTTGGCGCCCTGCTGCTGCTGATTGCCCTGCGCAATGCCTGGGTGCTGTTGAGCGCGGCCCAGCTGGGCGGAACGGCAGCCAGCGGTCTGCGGGCGATGCTGCTGACCTCTGCCGGCACGCTGGCGCTCAGCGACCCCGATTGGGTCTATCTGTGGGACTACACGGACTTGCTGGTGTTTTCTGGAGTCGCCTGGCTGGTCTTGGCCCGGCGCGGGCCGCGGGCGTGGCTGGGCTGGCTGGTGGTGGCGCTGGTGTGCAAGGAATCGGCGCTGTTTGTGGCCCTGGGGCTGGCTCTGACCGGCTTGGTCCGGCAGGGGGACCAGCGCCTGCAGTGGGGCCTGCACGACCGCCAGCGCCTGGCCGCCGGAGCCGTGGCGGGCCTAGGGGGCGCCCTGCTGGTCGAATACCTGCGCTCAGCGCTGCTGGTCAAAGAGACCATGACCCAGGCGGCGCACCAGGCCGGCGCCACTTACACCGGGGTGGCCCACCTGGTAGTACTGGCCAATCTTGAGCAATTGGCCAAGAACCTGGTAGCGCCGACCTTTGGGCAGAACTGGCTGGTCACCGCGCTGGTGGTGGCGGTGCCGCTGGTGCTGTGGCGGCTGCGGCGGCGCCTGGATGCTCCGGCGGCGGTGCTGGCGCTGCTGTTGGCGACGATGTACTTGAGTATGGTGCTGTTTGGCGTGGTCAACGAGACGCGGCTCTACACCGCCTTGGTGCCGCTGGCGGTGTACCTGGACCTGGCGCTGAACCTGCGCGCGCCGCGGCTGTCAGACATTACTGCGTAATTCCGCAGACCTTCTTGTGCTTGATGTCAAAGGCGCTGTTCAACGTGCTGATCATTGCCTGGGGGTCACTGGCGTCGGCGCCCAGCAGCTTGCCTGCCCCGGCAATGGCTATTGATGCCGAGCCCTTGACGGCGCTGGCGCTGACGTCGCCGCTGATGTCCACCACGATGACCCGCACCTGAAACGGCTTGCCGTCAAAGCTGCGCAGCACGTTGTCTTGGTCTTTGGTGGCTTTGGCGGTCAGGGCCATTCGCGGATCCTGCACACACTGCCCGCCGGCGCAGTGGGCAGGGCTGCCTGGCTGGGCATCGGGAAGGCAGGGCGCCATGCCCTTGGAGCAGTACCAGCCGGTGACCTCTTCGGTGGGCATGCACTGGGTCGCATCGGTGCACTTGCTGCCGGACTTGCAGTCGCTGTCGGCCAGGCACTTGGTCAGGTTGCCAGAGACGCCGGTGCACGACTTGAAGGTCTGGCAGGTGGCGCCGCCCACGCAGTCGCCGTCGGTCTTGCAGCCAAGGCCGGTGCCAAGCCGCTTGGCCTGGACCCACGGCGCGAAGAAGCTGTTGGAGTTGCCCTCTCCGCCGTCGGTGAACAGCACCACCACCGTCTCTCTGCAAGAGCGGTTGGGGTCGACGCAAACGCTGTCTTTGCAAACGTAGTTGACGTTGCCGCAAGAGGCGTCGTCGCTGCAGGGCTTGCCGTCGATGACCACCATGTTGCGGATGTACTCGCCTACGTAGAACAGCGTCTTGCCAATGGGCGTGCCGCCATTGGGGCGCAGCTCTGGGTTGGCCGGCGGGCCCTTGGTCTCCAAGCCGTCCATCCACAAGGTCATGGCATCCTTGACGGTTTCCGCCTTGTTCTTGGGAAACGGCACACACATGATCTCTTGCAGGCCCGTCCAAAACCACGGTGGGTCGGTGGGGCCAATGGACTGCTGGCCGCCGTCGCCGCTGATGGTCGATGACCCGCTGTAGCCGCCGCTGGTGCAGCTGCTGGAGATGTTGGCGCTGACTTTTTGCGGAAAGCGCAGCATAGCCATGTGGACCAGCGACTCGTCGATCTTGGACAGAGCCTGCTTGAACACGTACTTGGAAACGCCCATGCGGGTGCAGCCGGTGGCGTACTCGGCCTTGACGTACTCGCAGTCCGGCCAAGTCGTGTAGCCGCTGGTGCATTTGTTGACGCCGCCGACCTTGACCGCCTCGCTCATGGAGCCAGAAGTGTCAAAGGCGATGATGAGGTTGTTGGCGACCGCCACGCACTTGCCGTTGGAGCAGGTGGTGCCGGGAAAGCAGTTGGAGAGCACATAGCCGTCGCCCTTGGGCAGGCACGACTTCAGCTTGGGCCCTTCGCAGCTCTGGACACCCGGGGTGCAGGTGACCTTGGACACGTCAGCGGCGGCGTCCACGGCATCGGCCGCGGCGTCAGAGTTGGCGGCGTCGGCAATGGTCGCACCGTCAGGGTTGCCAGTGCTGTCAGGGTCGATGGCAGTGTCAAGTTCGATGGCAGTGTCAAGGTCGATGGCAGAATCAAGGTTTGCACCGCCGTCGTCGCTTGGCAGCTCCGCGAGGCCGACATCGGAGAGCACTTCTGGGTCAGCGCCATCGGTCGCGTCAGCAACGGCACCGTCGCTCGGGGCGGCGTCCTGCGCGCCATCCTGACCTTGCCCATCGGCGGCGCTGCCGTCTGGCGCCTCTTGGCTATCAGAGGTGGCCGCAGTCGGGGCGGTCTCGGCCGTTCCGCACGCAACCAACGGCAGGGCCAGGCCCGCTGCCAGCCCAGCGCGGACCACCCAAGCTGCGGCGGTCGAGCCGATTTTCTGCTGTGACCAAGCCGCCATCCCCAGCCCCCAATTGCAGTGTGCACACACCTCTTCTCAGGGTACCAGCCGCTGCGGACCTTGGCAAAGCAGCGCGGTGGCCAAAACGGCTTGCGGCGGCGCCCCTCCTGCTCAGAAGGGCGCCGCCGCAATCCACACAGCTGAGCCTAGGGCTCAGTAGAACCTAGGGCTTGGCGGTCGGAGCGGGAGCGGCCGGAGCCTCGGGGGCGCCATGGTCGTCATCGCCGTGGTCGCCTTCGGCAGGAGCCATGCCGCCCGGGGCGGCGCCGCCCTGGCGCGACGCGTCCATGCCGGCCTTGATCAGGTCGACCGGAACCGACAAGCCGCAGCCGTAGGACTTGGCGCGGTGGGCGCAGACAAAGGACACGGCCTTGTCTCCCGAGATGTTCAACGGCATAGGAATCAAAGACTTGAACGCAGCGATCGCCGAACCCGGGTTCACGTAGACCGTGACCGCGCCGTCTTGGGCCAGAGCGGCCTTGTAAGCCGGAGCGTCGGTCAGACCGCCAGCCTTGCCGGCCACTGCAGCGCGGACCTTCTCCAGAGCGCCGGGGCCAAAGCCAAAGGCCATCTTGCCTTTGCCGCCGCAAATCACCAGCGCGGTCTTGTCGCCGACAACGGCCTTGATCTTGCCAGCATCATCCGGGGGAAGCTTGGCGGCATCATAGCCGATGTCGAGGGTGTCGCAGGCGACGTCGCCTTCTTTGGAGGTGTTGGCGGTCAGCTTGACGCCAGCGGGCTCGAGCTTGGGGCCAAACTTGGTGAGCACGGGGTCGAGCTTGCCGTCTTTGAGAGCTTGCTCCACCGCGGCGATGGCCTCGACTTCTTCGGCCGACTCGGTCTTGCCCTTGGCCTTGTTCTCTGCGCGGACCATGGTGAGCATGTGCAGCAGCAGATTGCCAATGACGCGCTTGCCCTGCTTGACCGCAGCTTCGCCATCGGTGGCACCGGCCACCATCAGCATGCCCAGGGCAGCCGAGCCGTCTGGGTACAGGCCCAAGGCGCTGTTGCCGTCCATCAGCTTGGCCAAATCCTTCATGTCGCGAGCCATGGTGTCGTAGCCGGCCTGATCGAGCTTGAGGGCTTCCTTGAGCATGACCAGCGCCTCGTCCATCTGCTCTTGGGCAGCGACGGGGTCAGAGGAGGCGGCAAAGCTCAGGTAGCTGTTGGCCGGCAGCAGGTTGGCCATGGAGAGGGTGGTGCGGCCCTTGGCGGCGCCCAGCTGCTTGGCCAGCTTGGTGCCCTCTTTGGCGGTGGCGCGCACTTCAAAGCCCAGGTTGTTGATGTCGCCGGTGAGCAGCACTTCAATGCGGCTCAGGTCGTTGACGTAGGTGGTGAGCATCTTGGTGTACATGCCCATGACCTGCGCGTTGACCGCCGGATTGCCTTCCTTGGCCGCGGCCTGGTTGCCCATGGCCTCGATCAGCTTGACGAAGTTGTCGATCTCCGCCTTGCGGGTCTTGGCCAGGTCGTCGACCGAGACGCCGACGTACAGCAGGCCCGGGGCATCGACGCCGGCGATCCGCTTGGCAAACGCGCTGACCTTGGCGTAGCGATCCTTGTCGACCATGGTGAGCACGGCGTGCTTGTCTAGGAAGTCGATGTAGACCTTCTCGCCCTTGGGGGCGACCAGCATGGCGGCGTGGCCTTCGGCCTCGGCGTCCTTCTTGGCGGTCGTCATGGCCGCCAGCATCGCATCTTTGCTGGTGATCGGCAGCACGGCGAAGATGCCGCTGGCGATCTCAGCCGGGTTGGGCGGGGTGCCCGCGGGGGCGGCCGGGTCGGCAGCCTTGGCCTGATCGTGAACACCGAGGTGAATCGAGCGGGTCTTGTCGAGCCACTCAAGGTCCTTGATGCCAGCCTGCGCTGCGTTGCCGGTGGCCGCGCCCATCATCTGGGTGCGCAGGTTGCCGCCCGGCGGAATGGCGCCGAGCTTGCCACCGATGGCTTCGACGGCATCAAACAGGCCGTTGACGCTCTTGACCGAGATCCAGCCAGCGATGCCCTCGCCAGCGGCCAATTCCACGTCGGGAAGGACGGGAGCGGCGGCCGGAGCGGCAGCGGCGGCCTTCTCCTCGACCTTGACCGGCTCGTCTTTGCCCACAGGTGACGCGGCGGCAGCGGCCGGCTTGGCCTCTTCCTTCTTCTTGCAGCCGGTCTGAGCGACCAGCGCGCTGCAAGCGGTGGCCACGATGGCGGCCTTGAAGTAGCGTTGGGTAAACATTCCTAGCCTCTTGATTTGGGACGGAAGGCCCCTGTGGCCGATCCGGTGAACTGGGTGAACCGCGCCCCCCAAATGGAGGTTTGGTCCTGCGGGAATCCTGGCAGACCAGGGGCGACTCACCCCAGGGCTTAACGAAGGGGCGGGAGCATAGCCCACGGACGTCGAGTTGGCAATGGGTTTTCAATCGATTGAGCCCCACGCCAAGCTGGACCGCTACGGGCGCGGCCCAGCGCCGATGCGAGACTGTGGCTGACCGCCGAGCTGGAGGCGCCGCAGCGCCAACTCTGCCAACAGCAACGGGTCGGCCGGCGCCGGTACAGCCAGGGCGGCGCGCACCGCGGCGGCGAGAATGCGTTCGCGCTGGGGAAGCTCGGCCAGGGCCAGAAATTCGTCAATGCCGGCGTGCAGCAGGGCCGCAGCCAGGCAACGCCCCAGGCCCGAAAAGCCGGGCAAGGCCACTGCCACCTGGCGCATCTGCACACTCAGCGGCTGTTCAGGAAGAGCCAGCAAGAAGTAGGCGCGCAGCACAGCGATCGCCGGCTCCGGGGCACCCTCTTGCAGATGCTTGATGACCTTGGCAATTTCTGGACCATGGTCCCAGGTCTGGTGCAGCGCCGCCGGTTCCGGCAGGGGCTGGCGGCCAGCCTCGGGCAAGTCAAAGGTCGCCAACCCTGCCACCCAACTAGCTGTAAATAACGCAAGCTCCAGCCAGTCCCGCGCCGGGACCTGGCCCTGCAGCTGGCGGGTGGCAGAGGCCAGCAGCAGCAGTCCCGCCGTCTCCGCTGGCCCTTCCAGGCTGTCTGGGTCGGCGGCCTGGCGCAGATCGGCGCGCAAGACCCGCTCGGCCGCGGCCATGACCAGCGATCCAGCCAACAGCTCATGAGGAATACCAACTTCGGCGGCGCGCAATAGCGCTTTGAGCGCCCCTTCGGCGCCGGCATCCAGCAGGTGGGCGCGGAACTTG
>CAIXGW010000303.1 GCA_903919145.1 uncultured Myxococcales bacterium | reverse complement strand
GGTGGTGGCTGGACCCGCTTCATCCACCACATCGACTACGATGGCGTCACGCCGATCTCGATGCCCAGCTGGGATGACGGCGTCTCCTTGGCAGCCCGCGGCGGCATCAAGCAGTGGATGGTCAAGACCTACCTGGACGCGGCGGCCTCGACCGAGAAAGGCTCCGGCTTTGCCAACGCCTGGGTCATGAACCTCAACGCCAGCTACCAGGGCATCGGCTACAGCTTCTTTCGCCACGCACCGCAAGGCGCCTACGACAGCCACCGCTACAACGGCCCCGACCTCATCGACAGCGCCAAGCTGCTGGCCGGCTCTGAGTGCACTGGCTTCTACAGCGGCGACTCCGGTGGCCGCTACGTATGGATGGAGCACACTTGGAGCTCCACCCGAACCACCGGCTGGCTGTGGTTCTCTAGGTGCAGCGCGCCCAACACTGGGCACATCCTGATTGTCAATCACAACTATAGCGCCCCGGCACGCTACGCCTCGCTGATTGAAACGGCCAAGTCGCCCGGTGGCTACCACAGCACCTACGACGAAGACGGCGGGGCCTACGAGTTCTTCTACCGCTAGGTCGATCGCTGATCCCCCTTCCCTTCGCCAGCCTAACCTGCTGATTTTGGAGATGTCCACATGAAGTCTTTCAGAATACGGGCCTACACGCTCGCCTTGGTGCTGATGGGCGCCTCGGCAGCCGCCCAAGCCGCCGTGCCCACCACCACCGCCATCGAAGGCGTACTGCTGTCCTCTGGCGGTGGCCCCGCCGCCGACGGCAACTACACCGTAACTGTAGGTATCTACAGCGGCGAGACCGGCGGCAACCCCGTCTGGGCCGAAAGCGGTGTCACCGTCGCTGCCAAGGGCGGGCAGTTCAGCTACCAACTCGGCGCCAAGACCCCCTTGTCGGCGGCGGCCCTCAGCCTGCCCGCCGCTTGGGTCGGCATTCAGATTGGCTCAGACCCAGAGCTGCCGCGCAAGCCCTTGGGCTCTGTACCCTTTGCCCTGCGCGCCGCCGTCGCCGAAGCCCTGGAGTGCTCGGGCTGCCTCAAGGCCGGCAACCTCGACGCCGGCATCCTGCAGCCCTACGCCAAGTCCGCCGATCTGGGCGCCTATGCCAAGACCGCCGACTTGAGCGCCTACGCTAAGGCCAGCGATCTGACCGCCTACGCCAAGAAGACTGACCTGTCGAGCTATGCCACCGTGGTCGCCCTGGCCGACTACGTCAAGGCCAGCAGCCTGGCCAAGGTCGCCGGCACCGGCAGCTACGCCGACCTGACCAACACCCCGACGCTGGCCAAGGTCGCCACCTCCGGCTCCTATGCCGACCTGAGCAATCAGCCGATCATGGCCAAGCTGGGCGCCTCTTGCGGCACCAACCTGGTCATGAAGGGCATCAAGGCCGACGGCTCCTACGAGTGCGTCAGCGCCGGCATTGCCCCTGATCTCATCAACGAGATCTCCAATGACCTCATCTGGAATCAGTTTGTCGACTCCAAGTCCGGCACGGCTGACGTGCAGATCAAAGACGGCTTCTCGGCCGGTGTCACCGACACCCTGACCTTCCCCGACGTGGGCTTGACTGAAAAGATCTCGGTCAACTTCTCTGGTCTGAACTCCGACATGACCAAGGTTGTGGTAGAGCTGTACGGCCCGGGCATGAGCAGCCCGTACATCCTGTACAATGGCGGCAAGACCGGCACCGCGCTGGTGGCCAAGTACAACGACGGCGACGCGCTGGTCAGCGGCGACATGAACAAAGACTGGCTGAACAAGAACATCAAGGGCAACTGGTCGATCACCGTCAAGGACATCGCGGCCATTCAGGTCCCGCCTGGCACGCCGCCCTTTACCTTTGATGGCAAGTTCAACTGGAGCATC
>CAIXGW010000302.1 GCA_903919145.1 uncultured Myxococcales bacterium | reverse complement strand
GGCCGCCTTGGCGGCGCTGCGCGGGCGGCCGGGGCCGCGACGGGCTGGGGCCTCTGCTGGCGCGGCCTGGGCCGCTTCGGCCGCCTTGGCGGCGCTGCGCGGCCGGCCAGGGCCGCGGCGGGCTGGGGCTTCGGCTGGCGCGGCCTGGGCCGCTTCGGCCGCCTTGGCGGCACTTCGCGGCCGGCCGGGGCCGCGGCGGGCTGGGACTGGTTCGCCCTGAACGGGCGCTGCTTTGGCCAGGGGCGCGGCGGTCGCCGCAACCGGGCGACTAGAGGGGCGCACGGCCTGGACCGTGCCGGCCCGTGCGGCAGCTGCAGCGATGACTTCTGCCGACAGCGGCGTCTGGCGCGGGCGACCCGGCAGGTGGTCCGCAGTTGGTGCGGCTGGCACAGACGGCTCTTGGGGGCGCGAGGCCAAGCTCGCAGCCGCTGCCGCGGGCGCGGCGGCGGGCCGCCCTGGCAACACAGGGGCGCCGGCTTTGGGCGCGGCTGCAGCAATAACTGAGGCCTCAAGCGGCGAACGGCGCAGCCTGCCAGGCTGGTCGGCTTGCTCCGGCGCGCTGGTCGGGGCGGCGGCAGGGGCGGCAGGGGCGGCAGGTGCGGCGACCGCAGCGGCCACCGGCTTGGTGGCGACGGCAGGGATCGCGGCTGCCGGAGCCTCCGCTGGTGTGGTCCCTTCGGCTTGCGAGCTTGCCGCCGCATTCGGCAGTGGCTTCTCAGCGGCAAAGGGCCGACCAGCCGCGCGGCCCGCGGACCCTGGGGCCACGGGCGCCGCCGCAGCAGGAGGCGCAACCTCGCCGGTGGCATCGTCAGCTGGCGCGCGCGTCGCTACCAGCGCCGCTGCAGCAGTTGGCACGGCGGCGGCTTGGCGGGCCACCCCACCGACCTGGATGCGCGTCGCTGCCTGACCACTGGCGACAACTACCGGGCCGACCGCCTGCCGCGTCGCCGGCTGCTGGGGGATGGCGGCCGCCGCAGGCTCTGCGCTCACCCCTGGGCTGGCGCGCTGCGGTCCCTCAGATGCTTCTCTGCCCCCTAGGGCTGAGAGGAGTCTGATCAGGACGGCGGTCTGGTCAGCATCAAACCATTGATCTGTGCACTGAATTCGCACCATTCCGCCCTCAGAGACGATGCGCAAGCTGCCAAGTGTGAGTTCCACCTTCATGTTCCAACTCCTTTCCTGAGAATCGCAGCTGCGCTGGTCGCCCATCTTGGGGCATCAACAAGAATCAATTGTTGATGGCCGTCGCGCTGCCAATTAAGTCGCCAAGCTCACCGATGCGGATCTGCGGCCCCCAAAAGATCAATCGACAGAATTGCTCTTGTGGGGGCCACTATCTGGCTGAATAGCCAACTGCTCCATGGTTTCTCTCAATCTAGTCATTCACAATCAAGCCGGCTGCTGTCTACAGGTCCAGTTGCCGTACCAGTTGCCGTCTCTCTTGGGCTGCTGCCCCCATTGGCAAGCTCTCGACGTAAGCCGCTAACTTGATAATGTTTGCGCCCATTTCCGTCCGCGGCTTTGTGTCCTGCTCCGCAGCCTGCTGTCACGGGCAGACCTGCTCCCTGCTGGAAGCAGCTTGACCGCTACAAGGATCCAGGTTGCAGCGCCGCAGGCGGTGGCGCCGGTCGCGACTCCGCAGCTGAGTCCTGGTGGATCTGGCCGTCGCGAATCCACAGGATCCGGCTTCCCACCGCCGCAGCGTTGCGGTCGTGGGTTACCATCACCACGGTAGTCTGCCTCTCTTCTGCTTGGCGCCGCAATAGTTGCAGCACCTCGGCACCAGAGGCCGAGTCCAGGTTACCGGTGGGCTCGTCGGCCAAAATAATGCGGGGCCGCGTCACAAAGGCGCGTGCCACCGCCACCCGCTGCATCTCGCCACCGCTCAGCTGCCCCGGCTTGTGGTGCAGCCGGTGGCCGAGCCCGACCTGAGTCAAGAGATCGTGGGCGAACTGTCGATCTGCCACAGAGGCACGCCGCGCCAGTAGAATTGGCAGCAGCACGTTCTCTACGGCAGTCATGGTCGGCAGCAAGTTGAAGAACTGAAAGATGAGGCCGATGCGGTCGCGGCGAAACAGCGTCACTTCGTCGTCGGTCATGGCGGCGATATCGCGGCCATCCAGGCAGATGCTGCCCTCGGTTGGACGGTCCAAAGCACTAAGAATATTGAGAAGAGTCGACTTGCCACTGCCCGACGGGCCCATCACCGCGACAAATTCGCCGCCGGCCACGGTCAAATCAATGCCGCGCAGAGCGTGCACTGGCGTGCCGCCATGGCTATAACTCTTGCAGACTTGCTCCAATCGAATCATGCCTCGAGTATAGCATGGCGGCCAGCCGACTCAAGGTACCCAAAGGTAGATCATCCTGTCTATGCAGCTTTCGACCGGTGGGCGCTCCAGCAAGCGTTTGTTGGAGGCGACGGCCTAGGGGCGTGTCGGAGATTCGCTCACCTCCAGGAACACTGCGGGATCTGTTTTCGATCGACAACAGCATGATCTTGCAGTACGATCGGGGGCATGAGTATGAACTTCCGCCCGTACATGATGGACCAATCATTCCTTCTGCCGCCCGACGTGCGCGATTGGCTGCCCAAGGGGCACCTCGCGCTGTTCGTGAGCGACGTGGTTGACTCGCTCGATCTTTCGACCATCTTCGCGGTGTACAGCCAGGGTGACGGCCGCGGCATGCCGGCGTACCACCCCACGATGATGGTGAAACTCCTGGTCTATTGATATTAGACGGGAAAGACGTCTTCTACCAAGATCGAGCGGGCGACGTACGACGAACTGCCCTACCGCGTGCTCTCGGCCAACCAGCATCCAGACCACGACAGCATTGCGAACTTCCGCAAGGTTCATCTGGAATCGCTGGCCGATCTGTTCAAGCAGGTCCTCAGGCTGGCGGGGGAGCTGGGGCTCATCAAGCTGGGCAACGTCGCGGTCGATGGTACCAAGGTCAAGGCCAACGCATCTAAGCATAAAGCCATGATTTTCCAGCGAATGGTCGAAACAGAAGCCCGACTGCAGCAGGAAGTCAACGCGCTGATGGCGGGAGCCGAGCAGGCGGACGCGGCTGAAGACGCGAAGTACGGCAAGGGCAAGCGCGACGAGGACTTGCCGGCGGAGTTGCACCGACGGGAGTCCCGGCTGGCAAAGATTCGCGAGGCCAAGGCGGCGCTGGAGGAGCAGGCCAAGGAGCGCGCCCAGGTCGAGGCCGAAGCGGCGCAGCAGCGGATCGACGAGCGCAGGCAGCAAGAGGCTGAAACCGGCAAGAAGCCCGGCGGCCGTGAACCACAAGTACATGATCCGAAAGATGCCAAGCCCGAACCGAAGGCTCAGCGCAACTTCACCGACCCCGAGTCGCGCATTATGCTGGACGGTGCGAGCAAGGGCTTCGACCAGTGCTACAACGCCCAGGCGGCCGTCGACGGTGCGCATCAGATCATCATCGCGGCGGATGTGACCCAGCACGTCAACGACAAGCAAGAGCTTGTGCCGATGAT
>CAIXGW010000301.1 GCA_903919145.1 uncultured Myxococcales bacterium | reverse complement strand
CGGCCCAGCCCAGGCGGCGCCCCGCGGGGCGCTGGCTGGGCGCGGCCGGATTCGCCCAAAAGCTGGCGCCGTCCCTGCCCCAAGCCCAATCCCAGGCTCAGGCACCACGCCAGCACGCGAACCGGTCGGGCCAGAGACCCGCCCCAACCCGGACCGGCTGAAAATCCTCAGGATTACCGATCTCGCGGCCAAGCCAAGCCCTGACACCGCCGGCGTGGACCCACATCCCTAAATTCTGCCGACAATCCAAGCAGGTATACCCGCACCACCCCTCGAAACCGCCACTGTTGGAGAGCCCAACAGTCCCGGTTTCGCGCCCGCGCAGCGGCTGGGCCCGAAGAGGCCCGCCGCAGCGGGCCTTCAATCCGCGGAGGCGGATTTCTCGACAGCGAGCCGGGGGTTTGAACCCAGGTTCACCAGAGAATACGAGTACTTGCATCGAGAATCCACTAGCGGGCCGCTGCAGCGGGTCAACGAGTTGGTGCGCGGCAAGCGCGGGGGTGACGCCCGATATGGCCTGGCTGCTCGGCCGGGCCTTGAACACGACGCCCGAGTTCCGGATGAACCTGCAGGCGGCGCACGACCTAGGGCGGACACGGCACGGCAAGACCGTCAAGCCGCTGCGGGATGTGGCGTAGGGCTGAGCGGGCAAAACTGCCGGAGCGGGGCGACGTGCGGGACGCGCAACCTCGCAGAAGTCGGGCTCAACTTACCAATTCGGTTGCGTGCGCCAGCAGCGCGTGGGCGAATCGGAGCAGCCGCGACGCCTCCGTGGACCTGGGATCCCCCAGACGTACAGCGACCTGCAGATCGCGGGCGGGCCAGCAAATCGAGCCAGTCTGACCATCAGACCATGGATACTCAAGCTGGTCGCTGCGGTGGCCCAGGGCTCTGACTGTTGCTGGATTCAATCTCTCGAGCTCAACCACGAACGGCAGCACGGTCCGATAGGCAGCTGCGGCTCCTGCGCCCAAAAGGCGCAAGCGATCTGGCTCTCGCTTCAAATGGGCAACTAGCAAAGAGGCGGCGACATGAGTGCTCGCGGCCCTGTCGACGTCAATGCGCCTGCCAATGAGCAGGATTCCTTTGGCCGCTTTTTCAAAGGTCATTTGCAGCAGCATCGCCAACACAGAGGGCTCGTCTACCCCCACCTTGACCGCGGCTGCGAGGTCGCTGCGCGCTTGGGCTAGGTAGGCGTACCCCCATTCTTCGCGCGACGCGCTGGATTCGCCACCCCAGCTTGCACTTTGCGCCGCCACGTTCAGCTGACCTTCTTCAGGTCTTCCCAACGGCCAAAATCCTTGGGCAGCAGCAACTCACCGCGCTTGAGGCGCTCGAACTCATCTGGACTTGCAAGGACCACTACAGACGGGTATTGCACCCCCAGTTCGGGTCGCGCTGAGAAGCGAAATGGCAGTAAGTCGCCGACCGGCCCGACTGAACCCGTGATCTCAAGCAATCGAACCTCTGCGACTGTCGGAATCATGTAGACATCCGTGGTTTCAGGATCGTTCTCGCGGTGCAACTGCGCGAGTTCGGCCGCCGCTGCTTCAATGGTGATGGGATTGGGCATGAGGAGACTCCGATGACTCCCTTCCAAAGTACTCGCCCAGCCGGCGCTGGTCAACAACCCCGCGACGCCGTCTCGGGATTCGCAACGCAGGCCCGACAGTCGGCCAAATCCGCGCCTCGCCAGCGGCTTGGCTCGCGCTCAACAGGCCCGCCGTCGCGGGCCTTCAATCCGCGGAGGCGGATTTCTCGACAGCGAGCCCGGGGTTTGAACCCCGGGTCGCCCGATGCGAACCGGTCGGGCCAGAGACCCGCCCCAACCCGGACCTGCGGTAACCCCTCGACTTTGCTGACCGCGGCTGGCTTCACCCGGTCGCAGGCGCGGAGGCCTGCTCGTACCCGGACCGCGCCGACCCCGGCGCGTCTCGACCCCCGAAACCGCCACTGTTGGGGACCCCAACAGTCCCGTTTTCGCGCCCAGGCCCAGGCCCGCCACGGCCGTCCTCCACCATCGCCGCAGCGCGGCGAGGCCGTCCACGCAGGTGGACGGCGCGATGATAGCCCGGCCATTCATCGCCCGGGCTTCCCTCCGCCCGGCCACAACCATTCGTATTTACCGACGATCGTTGACGCGAACCGGTCG
>CAIXGW010000300.1 GCA_903919145.1 uncultured Myxococcales bacterium | reverse complement strand
GGGTTGGTCCAGGTCTACCTGCCCACCAGCTCCTTTGGCTGGCTGGGCAAGGGCGGCTCTCTGTCGCAGGCGTTGCGCGGGGCGCTGTTTGGCCTGCCGCTGCCAATCTGCTCTTGCGGCATCCTGCCCGTCTACAGAACCCTGATTCTCCAGGGGGTCCCTCCTGCAGCCGCGGTTGCTTTTCTGGTGGCGACACCCGAGCTGGGGTTTGACGCGGTGCTGCTGTCTTTGCCGTTGCTGGGCACCAAGATGGCGGTGGCGCGGGTGGTGGCGGCGGCGCTGGCGGCGGTCGCGGTGGGCTGGGCGATGCACCACCTGCTGCGCTCCGGGCTGGTGGGCAAGCCGCTGCGCCTGCAAAACGGCGATCTCAACCTGGACAAGGGCCAAAATCTGCAGGGCTGGCCGCGGTTTCGCCGAGCTCTGGCCTTGGGCCTGGGCGATCAGGTCGACCACACCGGGCCCTGGGTGCTGCTGGGTCTGGGGGTGGCGGCCATCGCCTCGCCAATGCTGCAGCGCGACTCTTTGGCGTGGATCCCGCCCGGCGTTGAAGTGCTGATGTGGGCGATGATTGGCATTCCGGTAGAAGTCTGTGCCTCTGGCGCGACGCCGCTGGTGGCGGTGCTGGTGGCCGCCGGCGTGTCTCCGGGGGCCGGCGTGGCGTTCTTGCTGACAGGGCCCGCGTCGAATTTGAGCACTTTTGGGGTGTTGGCCCGCCTGCATGGGCGGCGGGCCGCGCTGGGTTTTGCCGCTACGACACTGGTGGTGGCTGTGCTGCTGGGCCTGGCGGTCAACCTGGCCCTGCCCGGCTACCTGGTGCCCGCCCACGGTGGCGCGGTGCACGATGAACACTCTCTGATCGGCGAGCTGGCCCTGTATGCCCTGGCTGCGGCCATGCTGTTCAGCCTGCTGCGCCAGGGGCCGCGGGCCTTCTTGGCTCAGGTGCTGGAGCTGACGGCGGGGCCTGGGCTGGGTCACAGCCATGACCACGGGCACGGCCATGGGCACGGCCACGACCACAGCGACAGCCACAGCCACTCTCCAGCGGTGCAAGCCGGCTGCGGCTGCGACCACGCCTGCGACACTGGGGGAGCAGCTGGCCCAGCCGCGGCGCCCGCCCGCGCCGGCTCGCTGGCCCCCAGCCACGGCCGCGGCCGCGGGGTCCTGGCAGCGCAGCTCCAGCGCCAAGGCGCCGGCCGGGTGAAGGCGCGGCAGCCGCTGCGGCCGGCATCGCCGGCTGGAGACGGTGGGCACGGGGACGGCGAGTAGTGACACCACCGCTTGACGCCAGCGGCCAATCCGCCGATTTTGCCTGGGCGCGCTTGCCCGCGCTGGGAAGGTGCCTCTATGAGTGAAGCTTGGAATTGCCGGCAGTTGCGTGACTCCGATGCCGCCAGCATCGCGCAACTGATCGCGTCCAGCGACCCACAGGCCAGGCTGTTCGTCCGCGAGGCTGGCGCTGCGGGCTTGTGGTGGTTTGGCGCAATGACGCGCAATGGCACGGAATTGGGTGCAGCGCTGCAGGTCGAAGGGACCACGGCCACGCTGATTGAGGCGGACCCAGCCGCCACAGCGGCCCTGGGCCATGGTCTGCTGCAGCACCAAAAGATGATCGGCAAGGACCACGGCGACCGCCACGTCGTGCGCGGGTCGGCTGCGGCCATGGCGCGATTCTGGGAAGGCTTTCAGCACAACGGTCGCAAGGTCGTCGCCGACCGGACCGCGGTGCTGCACGTCGCTGGCGCGGCAGGGCCAACGCGGCTGAGCCTGCGCCTTGGCGATTTGACGGATCTCAAGCTGTTCACGGAGTTCCTGGCCGACGCCACCCTGGAAGCCCACGGCTTCGACCCGCGGCGGACGGCAAAGGAAGCCCACACGCGGCGCTGTGCGCAGGTCTTGCAGGATGGCCTTGGCGTGGTGGCCATTGACGCTGGAGTCGCCGTGCTGGTTGGTGAATTGGCGCCGATGGGGCCTGAGCTGACCTTGCTGGAGCCGTGGTTTGTACCCCGGGCATTTCGGTCGCGCAAGCGCTTGATCGCACAAGCGTTGGCACCGCTGCCGGCCCTCCCGCCGCTGATCGGGCGCGAGGTGCTTGCGTTCGCCGAGGGTCCAGAGTTGAACGAGGCCATGGCGCTGGCCGGCTGGCAGCCGCGGGCGACGTACCGGACCTTGGAGATGCAGGGCTAGCTTATCAGCTTGAGCCGAATGTCGATCAAGCGTGAAGCGCAGCCCCCTGACCTTCCTTCCGGCCCCCTAACACTGCTAGACTTCGCCGCCGTGCCGCCACCGCCAGGCGTGGCGCCGACGTTTCCTGATTCACTGATCTCCGTGGAGTTTCCTGATGAGCGACCCGACCCTGCCGCACCAGACTGCCGCCGCCCCAGCGGCCACCGTCGATCTGGCCGACGCCCTGCCCAAGAACTACGAGCACGGCGAAGTCGAGCCGCGCTGGGTCAAAGCCTGGGAAGACATGGGGATCCATCGCTACCGCCCCGACAGCGCCGCCGCCAAGGCCGGCAAGACCTACGCCATTGACACGCCGCCGCCCTATGTCAGCGCCGCGCACCTGCACACCGGCCACGCCATGAGCTACTCGCAGGCCGAATTCGTGGTCCGCTACAAGCGCATGCGCGGCTACGAGATCTTCTACCCCATGGGTTTTGACGACAACGGCCTGCCCACCGAGCGCTACGTCGAGCAGAAGTACAAGATCAACAAGGGCAAGATCACCCGCAAGGAGTTTGTCGATCTGTGCCTGAAAGAGACCAGAGAAGGCGCGGCCGTCTATGAGAACCTGTGGCGAGACCTGGGCCTGTCTGTTGACTGGCGGATGAACTACTCGACCATCCAGCCGCGCGCCGTCAAGCACGCCCAGTGGTCGTTTCTGGACCTGGTGGCCAAGGGCCGGCTGGAGCGCCGCCAGGACCCGATCCTGTGGTGCCCGGCCTGCTCCACTTCGCTGGCTCAGGCCGATGTGGAGTCGGGCGACGAGCAGAACCGGCCGATGCACGCCGTGCGCTTTGCCGTGGATCCGCAGACCGCCAGCCCCGGCTCGCCCGCCGAAGGCTTGATCGAGACCACCCGCCCCGAGCTGGTGCCCGCCTGCGTGGCGCTGGCCTGCCACCCCAGCGACCAGCGCTTTGCCGCGTTTGCCGGCTTGCGCTTCCAGGTGCCCCTGACCAACCTGCGCGCCGAGCCGGGGGCCGACGGAGCCGAAGCCCAGGAGCTGCCTCCCGGCGATTTCCGCAGCATTGGCTTGGTGTTTGACGAGAGCGTCGACCCGGAGTTTGGCTCAGGCCTGATGATGGTCTGCACCTTTGGCGACCCCGAAGACATCGCCAAGTGGCGCAAGCACCAGCTGGACACCGTGCTGATCCTGGGCCCCGACGGCCGCATGGACACGCCCCATCTGCCGACCCTGCACGGCAAGCGCGTCCACGTTCAGGCCAAGGGCTCGGCCATCTACAACGAGGCGCGGCTGGCCGCTGTCGAATTGCTTAAGGATCACGACTACCTGATCGGCGTCAAAGACAACACCTCGCGCGCCAGCCTGCACGAGCGCTGCAGCACCCCGGTAGAGATTCAGGTGGCGCCGCAGTGGTTTATCCGCCTGCTGGACCTCAAGGACCAGCTGATCGAGCGTGGCCGCCAGCTGAACTGGTATCCGGAGTTCATGCGCGAGCGCTATGAGCAGTGGGTAGAGAACCTGCGCTGGGACTGGAATATCTCGCGCCAGCGCTTCTACGGCGTACCTTTTCCCGTGTGGTTCTGCGAGGATTGCTCTGCCCCCATCTACGCCACCCAGGCTGAGCTGCCCATCGACCCCATGATGACGGCCTGCCCGCGGCCGTGCTCGGCGTGCGGTTCGACCCACACCCGCCCAGAGCCCGACGTGATGGACACCTGGATGACCTCTTCGCTGACCCCGATGATCAACGCCAACTGGGCGATGTGGGGCGAAGACCAGCCAGAAGATACCCCGGTCCGCGACCAGAAGAGGCCAGAGATCTTTCCGGCCGGCGTGCGCGTGCAAGCCCATGAAATCATCCGCACGTGGCTGTTCTACACCGTGGCCAAGGCCCACCTGCACGCCCAGAGTCTGCCGTGGCGCGATGTGATGATCTCAGGCTGGGGTCTGGACCGCCAGGGCAAGAAAATCTCTAAGCGGGCCGGCAACTTTGTTGAGCCGGGCGAGGTGATTGGCAAGTACGGCGCCGACTCGCTGCGCTACTGGGCCGCCGGTGCCACCCTGGGCCACGACCTGCGCTACTTGGAAGACGACGTCAAAGGCGGCAAGCGCCTGCTGACCAAGCTGTGGAATTCCACGCGCTTTGCCTTGATGTACCTGAACGGCTGGCAGCCCGGGGCTACCGCAGAAGCGCCCACCCCCGCCGACCTGTGGATGCGCAGCCGGCTGGTCCAGGTGGTCGGCGAGGCTACCGCTGGCTTTGAGGGCTACGAGTACAGCAAGGCCGTGCGCGCCACCGAAGGGCTGTTTTGGGGCGACTGGTGCGACAACTATCTGGAAATCGTCAAGGATCGCTTTCGCGACGGCACCCGCTTTGACGCCGGCGAGATCGAAGCCGGCCGCAACACCTTGCTGTTTGGCACCTGGGCCATCCTGCGGCTGTTTGCGCCGATCCTGCCGTTTATCACTGAAGAGCTTTACCAGCGCACCATCCGCGGCCTGCTGGGCGCCGACGCGCCGGCGTCCATCCACATTGCCGCGTGGCCGCAGTCCGAAGCGGGCGCCGTCGACGTCTTTGCCGGCCAGGCAAGCGCCGAGGACCTGCAGCGCGGCCAGCTGCTGCTGACTCTGATCGCGGCCGTCCGCTCCGCCCGCACCGCCGGCAAGATCGGCGGTGGCCGACCGCTGCAGATGGTCCACCTGCAGGCCAGCGAGGCGCAGCGCCACCAAGTCTTGGAAGTCCTTGCCGATTGGCTGGCCGGCGCCCGTGCGGCCGAGGCCGACGACAGCTTCCCCGCCGATGCGGTGGTCGTCGATGTGGGCGATACCGGCATGAAGCTGGCCATCACCCCGGCTCCCCAGGAAGCTCAGCCGGCGTAGCCCAGCCGGCGCCCTGCACGCGGGGCTACGCTGGCGAAAGCGCGCCGGTCGCTGGCCGCTGGTCCGGCCTTTCTCCCATGAATTTCAGCCACCTGTAGTGGCTCGCCAGGGCGCCGCCCAGGGTCGGCTGAACCAGGTAGGTCAGGCCGTGCTCACCTGCGGTCTGCTCGACGATCTTGGCCAGCGCCGGGTAATGGATGTGGCACACCTTGGGGAAAAGGTGGTGAACTACTTGGAAATTGAGGCCGCCCAGCAGCCAGCTCAAGGGCTTGCTGGCCGGTGCAAAGTCCACGGTGGTGCGCAGCTGGTGGGTGGCCCAGTCATCGGCCAGCCGACCGCCCTCTGGCACTGGCACAAAGCTGGCGTTGTCGACGCAGTGAGCCAGCTGAAAGGTCACGGCCAGCACCACCCCGGCCACGGCGTGGGTCAGCAGGTAGATAGCCAACACCGCCGGCCAAGAGAAAAACTGCAGGGGAATCACAAAGTACAGCACCAGGTGCAGGGCCTTGCCGCTGAGCATCACGGTCCAGTCGCGGCCCGACAGCTTGGGCAGCGGCAGCGGACCCACGCGGCCGAGGGCGATGTTGTAGAAGTCGTCAAACAGCGCCCACTTGGGCACCAGCAGGCCGTAAAGCCCCCACATGTAAAGGTGTTGCGCGCGATGGAACGGCAGCCAGCGCTGGTGCGGCGACATGCGGCTGAGCACCCCTAGCTCCAGGTCGTCGTCCACGCCTTCGACGTTGGTCCAGGTGTGGTGCAAGGTGTTGTGCTTGGTCCGCCAGATGAAGGAGGAGGCGCCCATGCAGTCGATCGAATAGCCCACCCAGCGGTTGACCGCGGGATGCTTGGAGTAGGCGCCGTGGTTGGCGTCGTGCATCACCGCCATGCCAATGGCCGAAATGGCCACACCGTGGGTCAGCGCCAGCAGCAGCTTGGCCCACCACGGCACCGGCAGGAACACCAGCGCGGCCCAGTTGCCCAGGAACCACACCCAGATCTGCACGGTCTTCTTGCGCATCGCCGGCACATCCCGCTCGGGCAGACCGGTCTGGGCAAAGTAGGCCTGGGCCCGGGCGTGCAGGTCGCGGGCAAACTGTGATTCTGTGTGGAATTTTGGCGGCTTGACGCGTTCAGAGCCAATCGCGGAGGGATGCGCTGCTTGCTGGGAGCTGGCCATGGTGTCTACCTCTGTCTCTTGCCGGTCATCGGTACCCTGGCTCAAATGCTAAGAGAATCGAAAGCGCTTGTCCCGCCGTCTGGAGCCCCCGCCAGGAATATGACCAAATGGTGACAGACGCGCCGTCTCCACCGCTTGCACCGCGCCGCGCTTGCAGCCGCGCCGTACCCAGGCGATCCTGCGGCCGCGCCAGCCCATCCTCTGCGCAGGGAGCCCAGCCCCATGGCCGATGTCCGCCGATTTGAGTTGTTTGCCAAGCTGGTGACCGAGCGCTTTGAGGCCCCGCGCATCTGGGACATCGCCGGCGGCCAAGGACGCCTGAACGCGGCGCTGACCGCCCTGGGCCGCGAGGTCACGACCTATGACAACCGCTGGAAGCGCCTGCCCAATCTCCGCTACGAGCAGCGATTCCTGACGCTTGACGAGCCCTGCAGCTGCGACCTGCTGGTGGGCATGCACCCCGACGACGCCACGCGCATCGCCATTGAGTACGCGGCCTTGCATCGGATTCCGGTGGCGGTGGTGCCCTGTTGCTCAGACAACAGCATGTCCTACAAGCCGTGGGTCCGCTATCTAGCTGAACTGGCAGAAGAAGGTGGGCTGGACGTCGCGGTGGTCGACCTGCCGATGACCGGCCGCAACCGCGTCGTCATCGGGGTACCCAAGGGCAACAGCTAGAAACCTCTTAGGTTCTCTTTGCGCTGCCGATGTGGATCGCCAAGATTGCCGCTGCGCATCTAGGTTGGGCCTACGGGCCGCAAGCACCAGACCCTACACGCGAACGGCGCCTTGCACGGGCTCTGGCGGCAGCTCGTCGGGTTGCTTGGCCGTTTGCGGCTGGCGGGTCGGCAGCAGGCACACCGCGCCGCCAAAGAGCATCACAAAGGCGCCCAGCCACAGGAAGCTGACAAACGGAAAAACCACTGCCAGCAGGCTGATGTGGCGCTGACCCTGGGCCGGGCGCATCGCCAGGTAGAGGTCGTGGCCAATGGTCGACTCGATGGCCACTTCCGTGGTGGGCGAGCTGTGCTTCTTGTAATTGCGCACTTCTGGCTGCAGCAGCCGACCGGCCTTGTCGTGGATCACATCGATGCGCACCTTGCCGGCCGGCACCTGGGCGCGGGCATTGGCAATGGCCAGGCGGATCCCCGGCAGCGGCCCGGCCTGCAGCTCGTCAACAAAGCGCTTGCGCTCCTGGGCGTTGATGAACTCGAGCTCGAAGTCCGGCTGCCCCGGGGTGGTGCGAACCTGCACGGCGGTGGGCGACTTGTCTTTGGCAAAGTCCTTGATCTCGGCGACCACCCGCATCAGGGCCTGGGGGTTGACCTGGGCGATCTCCAAGTATTTGTTGGACAGAGACAACTTTAGCACGCCGGGCTGATCGGCCGGCGCCGCGCGGACCCGCACTTTGGGGCCCAGCTGCCCGGCAAACCAGCGCGCAGCCAGGCGCTTGCCCGCTGTCTCGTCGTCAAAGGTCAGCTCGACTCGCGCCTGCCCGGCCTTGGTAGCTGAGGTGAACTTGCCAAAAGGCTGAGCGGTCTTCAGCACATCTTGCACCACCGTGTCTGGCAGCGTGGCGTCGCGATCCATCACGGCCACCTGAGCGCGCGCATAGGCGTAGGCGCCATCGTCCTCAAAGCCGTCTTGGCCCTGGGCAAAGGTGACCACATAGCCGGCCACCGCCAGGTGATCGCCAGCGTGCAGCGGCACTTCAGACTGGTAGGTGCGAAAGGCATTGCCGGTAAACGCCAGGAAGCAGAACACCACGCCCAGGTGGACGATGTAGCCGCCGTAGCGCCGCTTGTTGCGCAGGGTCAGCATCAGCAGCGCCAGGCCGTAGGGCTCTTGGTGGGCCCGCTGGCGCGCCCGCGCACCAACATGAAACTCGACAAAGATCGTCCAGAACACAAACAGACCAAACCACACGCTCACCGCGCCCCACACTTCGGTCATCGACAGGGCGTCGACCACCGACTGGAGCGCCTCTTGAAAGGTGCCTCCCTCCCAGCGGCTGCGGGTCATCGCCGAGCGCAAGATCCAGCCAACGGTGATGGCCAGGGTCGCCAGAGAGGACACCATCAGCGGACCTTTGAAATTATTCTCAAAATTCTTGCGGGTCGCCCGCCGCCAGCTGATCAGCGGGCCGATGCCGGTCATCAGCAGCAGCGCCAGGCCCAGCGGCGTCATCACCCGGTTGAACCACGGCTCGCCCAGCTGAACTTTCTGGGTCAGCGGCTCCATGGTCAGGCCGATCTTGCCAAACACGCCCACGACCGCGTTGTACATGTCCTGGACGGCCTGGGCCTCGCTGATCTGGCCAAAGACGGTGCCCCACATGACCACAAACGCGCAGCCGACCAGCAACACGTTGTTGAGGATAAAGAAGGACTCGCGGCTCCACACCGAGTCCAGGTCGGCGTTGGCGCGCAGCACATTCCAGCGCTTGGCGATCGCCACCGTGGAAACTACTGCGATAATCGCCATGTAGACCAAGAAGTAGCTGGCCACCTTGGAGTCGGCAAAGGCGTGCACCGAGTCGATCAGCTGCGAGCGGGTCAAGAAGGTGCCAAAGATCGTCAGCAAGAAGGTCAGCGCCACCAGCACCGCGTTCCAGCGCTGCAGCATGTTGCGCCGCTCTTGAATCATGACCGAGTGCAAGAAAGCGGTGGCGGTGAACCACGGAATCAACCCCGCATTCTCAACGGGATCCCACATCCAAAAGCCGCCCCAGCCAAGCTCGGTGTAGGCCCAGGCGCCGCCCAGGATCAAGCCCAGGCTCAAGAACAGCCAGGAAACCAACGTCCACTGGCGGGTGTCGCGCAGCCACTGGGCGTCAAGCTGGCCGGTGATGAGCGCCGCCAGACCATAGGCATAGGGCACGGTGAACGCGATGTAGCCCGTCAGCAGGCTGGGCGGGTGGATCGACATCAGCGGGTTCTGCAGCAGCGGATTCATGCCCTTGCCGTCAGAAGGCCCGGTGCTGGCGCGAAAGACTTCAAAGGGGTTGGACTCAAAGCACATCAGCATGACAAAGAAGAACACGGCCAAAGACAAGATGCCGGTCACAAAGCCCAAAAACCGCGGCGATTGAGAATGGTTGCGCAGGACCGACCACGCCGACATGGCCGTGAGCGCCGTGGTCCAAAACAGCAGCGCGCCCTTCTCTCCGCCCCAGAAGCCGGCGATCAGATAGGCCAGTGGCATGTCGACGTCGGTGTAGGCCGCGATGTATTTGTTGCGGAAATCGTGGGTCAACAGCCCGTGCATCAGCGCAGCGTCGATCGAGAAGAACAACAGCAGCATGACCAGCAGGCCCTGGCGCGAGGCCAGCAGCAGCCCGGGCAGCCGCCGAATCGCGCCGACAAAAGCGAGCAGACCGTTGACCAGGGTCACTACAAACGTCGTGTAAAGAAGCGCTGTTCCTAACTGGTGCATGGCGTCCGGGGGCGGCTCTTGCCGCACGTCGCCTACTGTAGCATTGATCGGCGGCAGATTCAGCCACGACAATGTCAGCCGGGCCAGCTGCGCGCATTGAATCAGCAGGTTGGCTGTCTTGGGCCACGGCAGCGGGGCCCGGCGCCTTTGGCGTGCGATCTGCGGCGCATCGTGGTAGGTTCGACGCCTGCGGAGGGATGATGACCACCAGAGCCAAGACCCTGAAGAAACAAGTGCAAGAGCTGGACGCGGCGGCGCGGGTGGCGCTGTGTCAGCGCTGGCTGGCCTTGGCGTGCGCTCACTTGCGACAGCGGGTAGTCATGGCGACCCAGGTGCGCCAGGCGCGGGCGGCGGGCTTGAACGAAGAAGAGGCGCTGCTTTCGGTCGAGCCGACCCAGATGGAAGTCGGCGAAGCCAAGGAAGCCCTGGAAGAAGTCGCAGAAGAAGGGCGCCAGGCCGGCCTGCGGCTGCCCATGGACCTGCTGGCCGACCAGGCCGAATTGGACGAAGTGGACCGCGACGTGCTGCTGCTGAGCGTGGCCCCGCACCTGGACGTCGACCTGCGCGATGCGATTGCGCGCTTCAATGACAACCTGCTGGCCAACTACGTAGATGTGCGCTTCTGCTTGGAGTTCTTGGACTCCGACCCGGTCGAGCGCCTGCAGCTGCGCGGCCGCTTTGGCCCCGACGGCCGGCTGCGGCGGGCCCGGCTGGTGCAGCTAGAGCGGCGCGACCAGGGCGGCGACAACCTGCTGGGCTACGAGGTGGTGCCGGCGCCGCGGGTGCTGCAGCTGCTGCTGGGCGAGCAGGGCCTGCTTGACGTTTCGATGGCCGGCATTGCCGAATTTATCAGGCCTCAGGTGCGGTTGGAGCAGGTCATCCTGCCCCCCGGCGAGATCGGCCCGATGCTGACCCTGCTGGACGCCTGGTCCAAGCGGGCGCTGCGGCCCAAGCAGCTGGCCTCGCCGTTTACCATGGCGCCCGGTCTGGTGGTCGAGATCTCTGGCCCGCCCGGCACCGGCAAGTCGATGCTGGTCCACGCCCTGGCCAACCACCTGGATCTGTCGATTCTGCAAGTGGACTCGACGCGGCTGCAGGACCTGGCCGATGTCGACGTGCAGCGCGCTCTGCAGAGCTCTTTGGACCAGGCGCGGCTGATCGGCGCCGTACTGGTCTTGGACGGCGTGGACGGCTTGTTGGCCAAGGGCAGCTCCAAGGTCGACGTGGTCCAAGAGACCCTGCTCAACTTCCCGGGGTTGGTGATCCTGACGTCGCGCGACACCGGCGCTTTGGACATGAACCTGGACCGCTTTGTCGTTCAGCGGTTGGTGCTGGACACCCCCGGATCGGTAGAGAGGCGGCGGATCTTTGAGCTGCACATGCCCGAGGGTGTGCACTTTGAGGACCAAGAAGCCGTGACGGCGTTGGCTGGGCAATTCACCTTTCCCGGTGCGCTGATCCGCAATGCCATGCAGGTCGCTGTCAACCGCGCCTTTGCCGACAACCCACTGCAACCGACGGTAACGACCGAGCTGCTGCGCAAGGCATGCTACGAGCAGATCCGCGCCAGCCTGGACGAGTACGCCGTCAAGAAGAAGGTGACGCTGACCCTGCTGGACTTGATTGTTCCGCCAGAGACCCGCGACGACATTGAGGAGATGTTCATTGCCGCCAAGCAGCGCGCCCACGTGCTGCACAACTGGGGCTTTAACGCCAAGATGAGCACCGGCAAGGGCATTGTGGCGCTGTTCTCTGGCGAGCCCGGCGTGGGCAAGACGCTGTGCGCCAACATCTTGGCCAATGAGATGGACCAGGAGCTGTTTCAGATAGCCATTCCGCGGGTGGTCAGCAAGTGGATTGGCGAAACTGAGAAAAACATTGAGAAAATCTTTGAGACGGCCAAGGCCTCTCACGGTATCTTGCTGTTTGACGAGGCGGACTCGCTGTTTGCCAGCCGCACCAAGGTAGACAGCTCAGTGGATCGCTACAGCAACATGGCCACCAACATGCTGCTGCAAGAGATAGAGAACTTTGACGGCATTGTGATCCTGACGACCAACCTGGAAAAGAACATCGACAAGGCCTTTCAGCGCCGGATCGGCTTCAAGATCCACTTTCCCTTTCCAGAGGCCGAGTTCCGCGCGCGCATCTGGCAGACCCTGGTGCCCAAGTCCTGCCCGGTGGACCCCGAGATGGACTGGCTGGAGCTGGGCCGCCGCTTTGAGCTGGCGGGCGGTAACATCAAGAATGCGGTGCTGCGCGGCGCCTACCAGGCCGCGGCGGATCACGACATCATCCGCTTTAAGCACTTTGAGTACGCGGCTCGCCAAGAATGCAAGAACGCCGGCAAGGTGTTCCGCTCTTCTAGCCGCAAGGATCTGTTCTGACAGCCCCCCGCCCAACGGAGTCAGCCATGGCCATCCCCACCGGACCTGCGAGCCGGCCCAAGCGAAAACAAGACGACCTTCAAGGCAGTACCGGGGGCCATGCCGCGGCAGAGCCATCCGTGGCCCACCCTGCAAAGCCAGAAGCCGAGGCGGCGACCGCTGTTGCTCAGCCCCGGCCCACGGCGCCGCTGGGAGCTGGGGCGGGCGGCGCGGCACCTGAACGCTCCAAGCACCGCGAGCCGAGCCCGCGCGACGGCGGCCACCGCGATGGCATCAGGCAAAGCGGGCGCATACCTTCAGAGTTTTTTGGACGGGATGTCATGCTGTCTCCTGCTGTGCTGGCCCTGCCGGTCGTCGAGTTTGTCGAGCTGCTGTATCAAGGCGCGCTCGACTTGGAAGACCTGACCGTAGAAGAGCTTTTCAGGATGCGCGACCAGGCCACCTGGCCAGAGATCTTTGTCAGCGGCGACCCACGCCAGCTGTTTACCGAGGACATGTGCCGGCGCGGCCAGTTTGTGCCCATCGGCTGGCACGCCGAAGCCTTGAGCGTGGCCAGCAGCAAGGACGACGCTGCGCAAGACGAGCTGCTCAAGGCCTTGGATCTGCTGGTGGGGCTGCCGGTGACGCTATACAGCGTGCCGCAAGATGCGGTGGATGCCGGCGTCAACTGGCTGTACCGGCGGAGCCCATCGGCCTAGGGCAACCTGCAACACGGCTCAATCCGCGCGAACGGTCACCTTGATCGCGCAATTGTCTTTGGGCCAGGCCTGCTTGATCAGCACCTTTTTGGTCATGCACGCGCGGGCCTTGGCGTTCAAGCTGCCCTGGCTGGCGGCCACCCGCGCGGCCTTGCCGCCGGTTTGCACCAAAAAGATCGCGCTGCCCATCTTGCCGGCGGCACACTTGGCCAGCGCCGGGCGCGCGTGCAGCAGCATCTGCCCCAAGGCGACCTCAAGGCAGGGCGGCGGGGTCTCGACTTTGACGTAGACGGGCCGATGGGCGGGCTGGGTCGGGCGCACGCTGGCACCCTGGGCTGCCGCGGCGGCGATCAGGGCCACCAGCAGCTGGGCCATCATACTGCGCGATCGCCTTTGTTCTCTCGGCCGTCGATCGAAGACAGCACGGTCTCGATCGCCTTGGCGGCCTGGGCGATGTTCTCTTCGTCGCCGCCGAGCCACAAACGGCCAAAGGCGCCAGAGATCACGATCTCCAGGATCTTGATGTTGGCGGCTTTTTCCGCTTCGTTGGCGGCAATGAGGGCGTAGCCGGCCGGGTGGACTTCAACCGTCAGCAGGGTCTGGCCCTGCAAGATCATGTCGCCGTGGCGCATGCGGTTGATGAGCATCGTGTGATAGCCTTCGATGCCGGTGATCGCCTGCGACGTCATGATCCGCGGCTTGAGGCGATCGGCGGCCGTGGCACCGTAGTGCTCCAGCACGGCGTCTCCGGCTTCGCGGACTTGGCCCTGGTCATCGGAGTGGACCTCCAGCATGCCAAAGGCCCGCTCGACGATCTGCATGCCCGGAATCACCGCTGTGCGCTTGAGAATCGCGTCAGTGACTACGTTGATCGACATGCCCGGGGCCACTTCGACCAGCAGGGCAGCTTGGCCCTCCAGGGGCAGAAAGCCGCGCGCTACCGTGGCTATGAACGATGCCACCTGGGGCTGCAACGTGTCGATGATCGTGTATGTGCGGAGTTCAACGCCTTGAGCCATCAATCACCTGCCGGTGCCGCGGGCGGTCAAGCCCCCAGCGATTGGCCAACGTTGTAGCGTGCCCGGTCGCGCAGGTCAAACGCGGTTGGCATGCTTGGCGGCGCAAGGGAGATTGCATGGTAGTACCCAAGACCGTAAATTCGAGCCGGGCTACACCCGGTTCTTGTTCACAGGTCTTGGCTACTACTGCTGGGTCCTTTTCCGTACCCCAGACCACGTCCGTTCCGGAACCCGGAACGAACTTGAGGTTTGGGGTACTGCCGCAAACAGGATAGAGTCGTAGAGCCCAGACCGACACGGGGGACCCAGGTGGCCGACCAGCGCAGCGACAACCCACCCCAGCGCCAAGGCCCGCCCCAGCCCAGCCAGGGCGGTGACGGCCCGCGCATCCGCGTGACTGGCCGCGAGCCCAAAGCGCCCAAAAGCCCGGCCAAGGCGGCGGTGCAGCGCGATCCGCTGGTCTTGCGGCGCCATCGGCAGCTGCGGGCGTTGCTGCGCCAGCGCCTGGGGTTCTGGCGGTCGCTGGGCCGATCCAACCGCTGGTTTCCTCGCAAGCTGGTGGTCACCACAGAGGGCAAGTGGATCATTGGCATCGCCTTGCTGCTGGGCGCGGCGGCGGTCAACACCGGCAACAACCTGCTGTATCTGATGCTGTCGCTGGTGATCTCGGTGATCTCGGTCTCTGGGCTGCTCAGCGAGGCCAACCTGCGCGAATTGGAGGTGCGGCGCCGCTACCCTCGCGAGGTGGTGCGCGGCGAGGCGACGCCGCTGCGGCTCGAAGTGTGCAACGACAAAAAGCGCGCCGCCCTGCACATTGAGGTCGGCGAAGTCCTGGATAGCTCAGAGGACGCCGAGGTCCGCAGCGGCTACCTGCTGCACCTGGAGGCGGGCGAGACCGGCCAGGCCTTTGCCGCCTTGCGGGCGCGCCGCCGCGGGCCCATCGCCACGGTCGGCCTGCAGATCGCCACCGGCTACCCCTTTGGCTTTGCCAAGAAGGCCAGACTATTTGACGACCCGGCCGAGTTCTTGGCCCTGCCCGAGGTCAAGCCCCTGCCGCTGCCGTGGCGCGGAGCCGCCGACCATGGGGCCAGCGAGCTGTCGCGGCGGGTCGGGGTGGGCGACTCATTTGCCGGTCTGCGCGATGCCCGGGCCGGCGATGCCCTGCGCGACATCCACTGGAAGGTGTCCGCGCGGCGCGGCCGGTTGATCGCCCGCGAGTGGCAGGCTCAAGCGACTCGGGTGGCGGTGGTGCGCTTTCTGCACGTGGCGCCGCAGCGGCCAACGCTGGCCACCCCCTGCTTGCCCCAGAGCCTGGACCCGGGCTGCGCGGCGGTAGCGGGGCTGTGCGACGCGCTGCTGCGCGCCGGCTTTGCGGTGGGCCTGCAGACCCTGGACGGCGCGGTAGCTCCAGCGGCCGACCCCGGCGATTCGGGCGAGATCCTGCTGCGGCTGCGCCGCCATCTGGCCCAGCTGCTGCCGGCCGACGCAGCACCGCCGCCGCAGTGGCCGCTGCCCGACGACGCCTGGGCCCAGGCCTGGCGCCAGGCTGAGCGCCGCGCCGCCGCCATTGCCAGCCAGGAGCCGCTGGCGTGGGCAGCCACCACCCTCAGCGGGCCGGCCGAGGTGTTCTTGGTGACCTATGCCGAGCGCGGCGACGCCGTGGCCCAGGGCGGCTTTGACTCTCGGGTGGTCATGGACCAGGAGGGCAGCGTAGTGGCCTTTGAAGGCGGCCAGCGACCGGGCCAGCGCGGAGCCGCCGCATGAGCACCGTTGCCGCTGCACTCAAGCGCTGGGACGCGCACCAGATGCTGCAAGCCCTGGCCTATGCAATGGTCTTGGCGGCGTTTGTGCCCATCGCCCTGTCTGGCGAAGTCGGCCTGGTGGCGCCGGTGGGGTTTGCGCTGGCCATGGCCGTGTCGCTGGCGCGCAATCCGCGGCTGAGCCCGCCGCGCCCGGCCACGGCTACGCTGTGGACGGGAGTGGTGCTGCTGGCCTTTTTGGGCCTGGTGGGCTGGGCGCTGCAGGATGGCGCTTGGCTGCTGCACGCCTTGGAGTTTGCCCTGCTGCTGACGGCCAGCCGGTTCTTTCAGCGGCGCTTTGCCAAGGACTATCTGCAGCTGCTGGCGCTTAGCTTTGTGCTGCTGCTGGTGGCGGCGATTGTGCAGCCAGGCCCGCTGTTTGCGCTGTGCTTTTTGTTCTACACCGTGGCCACGATGTGGGGCCTGACGCTGCTGCACCTGGTCCGCGAGATCGAGGACCAGACCCTGACCGGGCCCACCCACCTGCTGCCGCCGGCGCGCCGCTGGTTGGGGCTGCGGGCGCCCAAGCCTCTGGTGGCCGCGGCTCCCTGGCCGGATCTGCCGGCCCATGCCTCCGCGTTGGAGTGGCGGACGCGGCGGCTGATTGGGCCGCGCTACTTTGCCGCCTCTTCGGTGCTGGCGCTGGCGGTGTTGGCCGGATCTGCGCTGTTTTTCTTTCTGTTTCCACGCCTGGGCATGGGCTTCTTCTTTGCGCAGACCCGCCCCGGCCAGGCGATGATCGGCTTCTCTACCGATGCCGAGCTGGGCCGCTTTGGCGCGCTCAAGTCCAACGCAGAAGTGGTGATGCGCCTGACTTTTCCTGGCCATCCAGAGCGGCTGCAGCAGAGCTTGCGCCTGCGCGGCGTGACCTTTGACACCTTTGCCGGCAACGGCTGGCTGCGGGCGCCGCAAGACGGCCGGCCGCTGCGCTGGTCAGAGGGGCAGCTCAAGCTGCCGCGGGCCGAGCAGCCCGACCAGCAGCGCGATCGCACCTGGCGGGCAGAGGTTTACCTGGAACCGCTGGACCGCAACAACCGCGTGCTGTTTGCGCCCCCCCAGACCTACGCCGTAGAACTGCTTGACACCCGATATGATTTCCTGCGCGGCCGCAGGAAGTCGGTGCTGCGCAACCCCGATGGCGACCTGACCTACACCGCACCGCCAGACACCGCCCTGCACTACGCGGTCAGCGTGGCCGAGGCCCTGTCGGCGGCGGCCGAGAGCCAGCGGCTGCAGCAGACCGGCACCGACTATCCGCCCGAATTGCTGCAGCGCTTTACCCAGCTGCCAGCCGACCTGGACCCGCGGATCGCCGCCCTGGCGCGCAAGCTCGCCGGCCCCTCCAGCGTGCCTTATGACCGGGCCGCCGCCGTCGAGCTGGGGCTGCGCAACGGCTGGCTGTACTCCCTGGCCGGCGATCAGGACGCCCAGCAGCCGCTGCTGGACTTCCTGTTTGGCAAGCGCAGGGGCCACTGCGAGTATTTTGCCACCAGCATGACCTTGCTCCTGCGCACGCTGGGCATTCCCAGCAGGCCCGTGCACGGCTTTGCTGGCGGCGCCTTCAACCCGATCGGCGGCTACCGGATGATCCGCCAAGGCGATGCCCACGCCTGGGTCGAGGTCTACTTTCCCAAGGTCGGCTGGCGCACTTTTGACCCGACCCCGCCCTCTGGCCAGACCCCGCCGCCGGACGACGGGATCGCCCAGACCCTGCGCCAAATTGCCGATGGGGCGTCTCTGCTGTGGTACCAGTGGGTGGTTGAGTACGATCTCGAGCGGCAGATCGAGACGCTGCGCACGCTGGGTGGCCTGATCAAGGACCTGGGCAAGGGCACGCCGCTGGACCGGCTGACCGGCCGCAGCGCCAGCACCGAGGTGGCCGAGCCGGATCCCAGCACCGACCAGCCCAGCCGCTGGCCCAGCTGGCTGGTCGCGTTGCTGGTGGTGGCTGCGGTGGGCGGCGGCGTGCAGGCCTTGCGCGTTTGGCGCAGCCGCCGGGTGGGCAGCGGCCTGGACCCAGCCCTGGAAGAGCTGCTGCGCAACATCCAAGCGCAGCTGGCACGCCACGGCTGGCAGCGCCACAGCTGGGAGACCTGGAGCGGCGTGGCCGAGCGCGTCTTGCCCGACAACCCCAGCGTTGGCGCGGCCCTTCAGCAGTTTGCCTCGGCCTATGACCGGGCCCGTTACGCCGCCGACGCCGGCGACGGCGCCCAGGTCGCCGCCTTGGGGGCCGGTCGCGCCGTGGTGTCCGCCGCCAAAGCGCAGCCCGCCAAGGGCTCGCCCGGCCGCTCTGGGCCTCGCGCCGGCAGCTGACCCGCTGCACCGGCCTGCGCCATGGCGGACGGACGCGGCTTGCAGTGGGCTTGCCCCGGGAACCTGCCGGGGATATTCACCACCGGCTCCCAGCGGCTTGCATTGCGCCACAGAACCTAGGATCATGGGCAGCGGAGGCCTGCTATGCGTCGCTATTTTTTCCGTTCCCTTGCCCCTACGCGCTTGATTTCTGTGGCGTTGGCTCTAGGGCTGGCGGTCGCGCCGCTGTCTGCAACGGCCTTTGCTGCGCCGCCCAAGAAGGCTGCGGCGACCAAGCTTGCCAATGACAAGGCCGGAATCACCGTCTCGTCGATGACCAAGGGCGCCAAGATCTTCATCGACGACAAAGAAGTCGGCGAGGTTCCGCTCGACAAGCTTTTGGAAGTAGAGCCCAGCAAGCGCCACACTGTGCGCGTGCAGAAGCGCGGCTTTTCGCCCTTTGTAGAGACCGTTCTACCAAGTGGCGGCCAGCTGATTGAGATTGAAGCCGACTTGGTGGCCGTGTCGGCGGCCCTGCGCGTGGCCAGCCTCAACGATGCCCTCAAGCTGCAGATTCTGGTCGATGGGCGGGTGGCCGGATTCACGCCGTTTGACGGCGACGTCACGCCGGGCAGCCACACCATCGAAGCGCGCGCCACCGGCTACCTGGCAGAGAGCCAGCTGATCGAAGCCAAGGCCGGCCAGGACTTGACGCTGGAATTCGGCCTCAAGCTGGTCCCGGCTCCGCTCATCAAAGAAGACAAGTCACTGCTGTCGCGCTGGTGGTTCTGGACCGCAGTCGGCGTGGTGGTGGTGGGCGGCGTAGCTGGCGGAGTGGTGGCGGCGCAAGACACCCACCTGTCGCCCAAGGCGCCCGACCACGTGCTGCCGCTGCAGTAGCCAAGCAGCGCGCGGGGCCCTGCCCACACCCTCGACTAACCGATCAAAAGCATTGGCTTGAAGCGGGACCGCTGCCCGGGATTGGCCAGCGCCGCATTCAGCCGCCGCTGGCCGCCGAAGAGTCGCCGTTGCCTGGCCGCAGGCGCTTGATTTCGACGCGGACCACGTGGGTCTCTTCCGCTTCTACCACATGGAACTGAAGGCCGTTCCACTCTGCGGTGTCACCCGGCCGCGGCACATGGCCAAACTGCTCGATCACAAAGCCGCCCACCGTGGTCGCTGTGACCGTCTCGGGCGGGTCGCACTCGACGGTCTCTGCCATTTCGCGCAGCTCGGTCGCCGCGTCCAGCGTCCAGGAATCGGGGGCCATCTGCTCGATCAGGTGCTCGGGCTCGTCATATTCATCATAGATATCGCCCACCAGCTCTTCCAGCACGTCTTCCAGGGTCACAAGGCCGGCGGTGCCGCCGTGCTCGTCGACGACTACGGCCAGGTGGCTGGACTTCTTTTGGAACTGCCGCAGCGCATCGCTGGCTTTGGTCGAATCGGGCACAAACATCACTTCGTGCATGAACTCGCCAACGCTAAAGGTCTTCTTGTCGGCCAGCCGCCGGTGCAGCAAGTCCTTGGTAAAGAAGATGCCGACGATCTTGTCTGGCGTGCGATCGTAAACCGGGTAGCGCGAGTAGTGGCTGTCTTGGACTTCGGTGTAGACCTCGTCAATGGTGGCGTCGATCGACAGCGCGTGCATCTGGGTCCGCGGGGTCATGATGGCGCGAATCGAGGTGTCTTCCAGGGCAAAGACGTTCTGCAGCATGTCGCCGCGGTTCTCGTCAATCGAGCCGGACTCGGAGCCGATGCGCACCATGTCTTCGATCTGTTCCTCTGTGATTTCCATGCCATTGGTGTGCGGCTTGCCGCCCAGCGCCCGTACGATGTGCAGCGCAAACCAGATCATCACCGCGGTAAACCAGGTGGTGACGCGGTGGAACCACCAGACCACGTGCATCAGCTGCAAGAACCACTCTGGGTGGAGCTTGGCCAGCGTCTTGGGGGCAATCTCTCCGCCAATGAGGATGACGGCGCCCAGGCCAAAAACCGCAGCGGCAACAGCCCAATCGGTAAAGTCCTGGTCCAAGCCGTAGCGCTTGGCCAAGCTGAGCGTCAAGGAGGTGGCGATGGCAGACGCGGCTACGCTGGCCAGGGTGTTGCCGGCCAGCAGCGTGGTCAGAACGCGAGAGGGGTCTTTGAGCCAGAGCCGCAGCCAGCCGTCGGGCCCGGTGCCGCTGTCTAGCAGCCGGCGAACCCGCAGCTCGCCCATCGAGGTGATGGCCGTCTCGGTCCCGGCGAAGACAAAGCACGCCAGCAGGGCAACCACAAGGGCAACTACTGAGAAGACCACAGAGTCATTGCCCGCGCTTGGCACGCTGGCAGCTGTCACCGCAATTAAGGGAACTGGATCCACCAAAGCTGCGCTCGGCTGTGCCATCGCCGCTGATTCGCGTCGTGGCCGGAAGGTACCATGGCGCAAGGGGCGCTGCAACAATTGCCGCACCCTGCGGCGCTGAGCGGTTCAGGACCAAGCGCAGACCGGGGGCAATTCGCCTCATCGGGCCGGCAGCGGCACGGGCAGCAAGCCACCCAACACCAAGCCCCCGACCGACAGCCGCGTCTTGCGGTGCTGCGCTAGGGCGAACCCCGAAGGATCTCTACCCGCTGGATGACCACGCTGGCCGCCGGCTGCTGGCTGGCCCGCTGCAAGATGTCGAGGTCGGCGCACAGGCCAAGGGGCAAGTAGCGGTCATCCAGCTCGGGATCGGCGGTCAACGTGATGTAAAACATCGAACTGGCCGAGTGCGGCCCCAAGGTGACCAGCCCCAGGACCCCCGGGCGGTCGTGGCGCAGCCGCAGGTCCAAGGTATCGGCGATGCGAAACCCGGCGTGGCCAGTGCCTTTGCCAATCGGGTCGCCGCCTTCGATGCGCCGGCCGGGCAGCGCGCGGTAGACCACGGTGCCGTCGTAGAAGCGCCTGTGCTTCCAGCCTGCTGTCAGGGTGCGCCCTTCAAACTCGCGCGAGGCCCGGGCCCCGGTGGCCAGGCCGGCAAAGTGGGCGACCAGAGCGGGCGCAACGTCCTGGTGCAGGGCGCAGCGGATGGACCCCAAAGAGGTCTCGATCCTGGCGGATAGCGCCCCTTGCCCCTGCACGGCACTGGCAACTTCTGCCAGCGAGACGGCGCGGTTGAGGGGATCGGCGGGCCCCGGCCAGGTGGGCTCTAGCGGTCGGGTATCGGCCAGGTCCATCAGCCAGCGACCGCCGCGCCAGTAGAACCACGAAGTCAGCGGCAGGCTCTTGGCCTGGACCTGCACCGCCGCGCGACCGCCCAGGTACTCGACCCGCAGGACCGGCGCCCGCAGCTTTTGGTGAATCGTGACGGGCAGCAGCGGCAGCGGGCCCGCCGGCAGGCCGCGGCGCAACCGCACCAGAGAGGACGGCAAGGCAAGGCTCTCTAGCGCGCCCAGGTGGGGCTTGTCGACTTCGGCGAGCACGCTGGCGATCGCGCTGGCCACCGACGGGGCCCCAGGAGGCGGTGCGCCGGTCACGGTGGCGTGGGCAAACAAGTCGGCGGGCTGGTCGGCGGCGGGCGCCTCGGCAGCGGCTGGCGCGGCAGAGGGGCTCGGCGGTGGTGAAGGGTCGGCACCCGGACCGGTGCAGCGGCAGCCCGCAGTGGCCGCAGCCAAGCCAACCAGCAAGGCCAGGGTCAGGAACGCAGCCAGGGCGCCCGGCAGGGGCGGCGAGAGCGGCTTGGCCAGTGTGGCCTGGAAGGGCTGAGAGGGCAGTGGCGGCGTCAGGCGTGGGGGCATGGGCAAAGCCTACGCGGCCAGGGGGCGAATGTCACGGTTGGCAGGCCGGGGCCGGCGGTGTATCGTCTCGGCCGGAGGCCCCCCTTGATATTCATCAACCCGCTGCAGCCCGTCGACCAAGTGGTGCTGGGCATCGACCCGGGGTCGCGCAAGGTCGGCTGGGCGGTGGTGCGGGCGCGCGCCGGCCGGCTGGAGCGCCTGGGGTCTGGCACGCTGCAACTGGACGAGCGGCGCGACCTGCCCGGCCGCCTTGGGCAGTTGCTGGTGGCGATTCAGCAGCTTCTGGAGCAGCATCCGGTAGAAGTGCTGGCGATTGAGGCGGCCTTTGTGCACGACAATCCCCACACCGCCCTGGTGCTGGGGCAGGCGCGCGGCGTGCCGATCGCCCTGGCGGCAGCGCGCGGGATGGCGGTTTTTGAGTACCCGCCGGCGCTGGTCAAGCGCACCGTGGTCGGCAGCGGTCGGGCGGCCAAAGAGCAGATGCAGCACCTCATCCAAGTCTTGCTGGGCCTTGCAGAATTGCCTCTGGAGGATGAGGCCGATGCCCTGGCGGTGGCGCTGACCCACCTGCGGCGCTCAGCCGTGCAGACCCAGGTGCCCACAGCGACTGCACTGGCGCTGGCTGGCCAGGCGCCGATGACGCCGGCGCGGGCGGCGTATCTGAAGGCTGTGGAGTCCACCCGCGGCAGCGGCAAGAAAACCGTTGGGAGCAAGCGATGATCGCGTATCTGCGGGGCGTCTGTCAGGCGATTGGCGAAGAGGCGGTGGTGGTTGACGTCCGCGGCGTGGGCTATCTGGTCAGCGTGAGCGAGCGCGACCGGGCCCAGCACAGCGTGGGCGGCGACACGGAGCTGCTGGTGCACACCGAGGTCCGCGAAGACGCCATTGCCTTGTTTGGCTTTCTGAACGCGGCCGACCGCGACATGTTTCGCGCCCTGACCGGGGTGCCGGGGGTAGGCCCCAAAGCGGCGCTGGCGCTGCTGTCGGCGTTGGAGCCCGCGGCACTGGCAGCGGCCATCCAAGGCGAAAAGCTTAGCGAATTGACCAAGGCCAAGGGCATCGGCAAGCGCACGGCAGAGACCATTGTGGTCAAGCTGCGCGACCGCCTGCCGGTGGTGGCCGCCCTGCCCGGCTCCGCGGCGGTGACTGCGCCAGTCGTGGGGTCGCCGCTGGCGGCGGATCTGCTGTCGGCGCTGCTCAACTTGGGCTACCGCCCGCAGGCGGCCGAGAGCGCGGCGGCTACCGCCCTGGCCGATCCTGCCAACAGCCGCTTTGACCTGGCCCTGCGCGCGGCCTTGGCCTTGCTGCGCCGGCCCGCCTCTTGACCGCCTCCTGGCACAAGCCCCAAGGAGCTCCATGACCCACCGCCCCCCAGAAGACCTGCTGACGGGCCAGCCGACCGAGCCGCTGGCCGATCGGGCGCTGCGCCCCCGCAACTTTGCCGAGTACGTAGGTCAGGAGACGGTAATCCGCAACCTGCAGGTCTTTATTGCCGCTGCCCGCAGCCGCCGCGAGCCGATTGACCACATGTTGTTTTGCGGCCCACCGGGCCTGGGCAAGACCACCCTGGCCAACCTGATTGCCGCAGAGATGGGCGCCAACCTGGTGGTGACCTCGGGCCCCGCCATTGAAAAGAAAGGCGATCTGGCCGGCGTGCTGACCGGGCTGCAAGAGGGCGATATCCTCTTTATCGACGAGATCCACCGCCTGACCCCCATAGTCGAAGAGAACCTCTACCCGGCGATGGAGGACTACCGCTTTGACATTGTGATTGGCGACGGCCCCCACGCCCGCACGGTCAAGCTGCCGCTGCCGCGCTTTACCCTGCTGGGCGCCACCACCCGCACCGGGCTGCTGACCGGCCCGCTGCGCGACCGCTTTGGCTACGTAGCGCGGCTGCAGTTCTACAGTCCAGAGGAGCTGGCGCTGGTGGTGGCGCGGTCGGCGTTGGCCCTGGGCCTTAGGCTGGCCCAAGACGGCGCGCTAGAAATCGCCCGGCGCTCGCGGGGAACCCCTCGAATTGCCAATCGGTTGCTGCGGCGGGTCCGCGATTTTGCCGCGGTAGAAGGGGCGCTGGAAGTCGATGCCGAACTGGCCGCGCGCACCCTGGCGCTGCTGGAGGTCGATGCCGCCGGCTTTGATCCCATGGACCGCGCCTACCTGAGCAAGCTGATCAGCCAGTTTGGCGGCGGGCCGGTGGGAATTGAGGCCATTGCCGCCGCTCTCTCAGAACAGCGTGATACTTTAGAAGAAGTCTATGAGCCGTACCTGCTGCAGCAAGGCTATGTGGCGCGAACGCCGCGGGGGCGGGTGGCTATGGCCAAGGCCTGGCTGCACCTGGGGCTGCCGCTGCCCGAGCGCATGCCAGGCCAAGACGAGGGGCAGCAAAGGCTGTTCTGACGGGAGGCGACCTTGCAAGCGCCTGCAGATCTCGACATCGCCGTGCGCGGCAAGGACGGCGCGGTGCAGCTGTGGCTGCGCGTCCAGCCGGGAGCCAGCCGCAGCAGGATGGTCGGCATGCACGGCGAGCGGCTGAAGGTGGCCCTGCAGGCACCCCCGGTCGATGGCAAAGCCAATGATGAATTGATCAGGTATCTGGCAGAGATGCTGGACCTACCCCGCGCCCGCCTGCAGCTCGCCAGTGGCGCCAGCAGCCGCGACAAGCGCGTAGATGTGGCGGCGCCCAGGGCCGTGGTGCTGGCAGCTCTGCAGCGGACCCTGGCGGACTGCTTGAACCTGCGGTGAGCTTAGGCTACTGTGAGCCAACTGTGTCCACCACAGCGCTAGCGCCGGAGCAATGGCCCAGCCCCACCAACTAAAACCCGATGCCGACGAGCTGCCATCCTCAGCGCTCGTCGACAATATGTACCGCGTGGTCCGCCTCATCGGCCGCGGCGGCATGGGCTCGGTCTATGAAGCGGAAGACATCCGCCTGGGCCGACCGGTGGCCCTTAAGGTCTTGCGCTCTGACCTGGCCAAGCAGCTGCAGGCAGACGAGAGATTCTTTCAAGAAGCCAAGATCCTGGCGCGGATCCGCTCGCCCTTTGTGGCCACGGTGTACAACATCGGCGCCACCGACACCGGCCGCACCTACATCGCCATGGAGTACATCGACGGCGAGAGCCTGGGCGACCTGCTGGACCGCGAGCGCTGGCTAACCCTGCCGCGCGCCTGCAAAATTGCGCAGCGCGTCTGCGAAGCCCTGATGGAGGCCCACAAGCTGGGCATCATCCACCGCGACCTCAAGCCAGACAATATCCTGCTGACCCGCCTGGGCTCTCAAGAAGACTACGTCAAAGTGGTGGACCTGGGCCTGGCCAAGCACATCGCCGCCCAAGGGGCCGAAGCCAATCCGCGCTTGACCCAGGCGCGGCTGGTGGTGGGCACGCCGGCCTACATGAGCCCAGAGCAGGCCGCCGGCCAGGAAGTTGGCCCGCAGAGCGACCTCTACTCGCTTGCGGTCATTCTGTATGAGATGGCCACGGGTTTTCTGCCGGTGGACGGCGAGTCGCCGCAGGACTTTCTGCGCGCGCACCAGCTGCAGCCGGCGGTGTCGGTCAACCAGCGCCGCACCGACCTGCTGTTTCCGGCCTCGGTCGATGCGTTCTTTCGCAAAGCCCTGGCCAAAAATCCCGCCGACCGGCCCCAAGACGCCCGGGCGTTTGTCGAAGAACTTGAGAAGCTTTCTGGTGTTTCAGCCGAGTCGCGCAGTGCCCGGCCGGCCCAGCATAGCCAGCCGCGGGCGCCGCGGCGCCACGACTCGGCGATTGGCCCGACCATTGACCTGCTGGCCGAGCGCATCGACCGCGCCAAAGAGCGGGTCCGCCTGGAGCTGGCGGGAGTCTGCGCGCGCACGCCGGGGATGCTGCACGCCACCATTGACGCCTTTGTGGCCGAGGCCCAGGCCCGCGCCGACGCGCCGGTGGTGGTGCGCATTGATGTCGCTCCCAGCGGCCCGCGGCTGCCACTGGCGTGCATGTTTGAAGAAGTGCGCGCCAGGGCTGCGCTTTTCAACAACGACCCTCCCTCTCTGGCCCGCCGCAAGCTGCTGAGCTGGGTGCAGGGGCTGATGCCCGATCGGCCGGACCGCGCCAGCCAGGTCGCCCACCTCATTGGCCTGTTTCTGCGGGTAGAATTCCCAGACTCTCCGCACCTGTCTCATGCCCGCGCCGTTCCAGAAGTGGCGCGCATGGCCGGCGGGGCTGCCCTGACCGACGCCCTGCGCGGCATTGCTGGCCGCAGCCTGCTGGTGCTGGTCATCGAGCGCATCGACCACCTGACCGAGACCGAGCAGGGCTTTGTGCGCCGCCTGGTGCGCCAGCTGGGAGCCACCCCGGTGGTGGTGGTGGGCGGCTGGGTGTCGCGATCCGATGAAGTGCCGCCCAGCTTTGCCGGACTGCTGACCCCGGGCTCAGTGACGCGGGTGCCGGCGCGCGATCTGCCACCGGTCGACCGGCTGCTGGATGCCAATGCGCGGGTGGTGCTGGGAGCGGCGCTGCGCCTGGGTTCGCCGCTGTGGCCCGATCTGCTGGAAGCGGCAACGGATCGGCCGGCGGGCCCCTCTGTGGGGCGGCTGGTAGCGGCGGGGCTGCTGCGGCCGCAGAGCTCTAGCCACCTGTCCAGCCAGACCGAGTATACCCTGGGCGAGTGCCCGGAAGCCCTGCGCCAAGAAGTGCTGCGCGAGCCGCTGAACATGAACGGCGCGGTCGCCTGGCTGCTGGGGCTGTCAATGGCTCGGCCCGATGTGTTTGTTGGGCGCTTGGCCGCCCTGGAAGCGGCCGCCGGTGACTACGAGGCCTCGGCGGCCCACGGCCGGATCTTTGCCCAGCTCATGTGCCAGCTGGGGGCCCTGCCAGAGGCCATCAGCGAATACGAATTGGCCCGCGAACAGCTGATCAAGCTGCGAGACAGCGGGCAGCGCGAGCCGGCGGCTCTGGGCCTGGCCGAGGTGGCGCGCGGCTTGGCGGCCACCCTCTCTGAGCGCGGCAACCACGAATTGGCCAGCGACCGCGCCCGCGAAGCAATTGAGGAACTGCGCCCGCTACCGCGGCTGCGCGAAGAGGACTGGTACCGGGTGGGCGTGCCGCTGCTGGCTACCTGGGCCACCGCGGAAGTGGCCTGTGGCCGCGGGGCGGCCGCCGTGGCGCCGCTGGAGGCGCAGCTTTCGGTGATGCAAGTCACCGCCCAGCCCAGCGCCACCGATCAAACGCCGGTCGTGCGGCTGGCTCTGGGCAAATGTCTGAAAGCAGAAGGGCACTTGCAGCACGCGCTGGACGTGTGGAGCGAGGCCATGCAGGCCGTTCCGGTGCTGGCTTCGCCGGTGCTGGCCGCCGAGCTGGCGCTGAGCATCTCTGAGGCGTACCGCGCCCTCAACCAGGGCGATGCTGCGGTGGCGGCGGCGCGGCGCGGGCTGGCGGCGGCGCGCGATGCCCGCAACCTGATTCTAGAAGTCGAGGCGCTGCGCGGCCTTGCGCTGGCCCAGCGCGACATCGGCGAGCTGGATGACGCCGAGGCCCAGCTGGGCGAAGCCCTGAACGCCCTGGGCAGAGTCGACCGCCAGCGCCTGGCCGCCGAGGTGTCGGTGCTGCTGGCGGCGGTGCTGCAGGCGCGCGGTGCGCTGGATGAAGCGGACGCGGCGCTGGCCAAGTCCTGCCGCGCCTACGCCGCCCTGCCCGACCTGGCAGGCCTAGCCGATGCCCTGCGCCAGCGCGGCGAAATCCAGCAGCAGCACGGCATCTACGCCCGCGCGCTGGCCTTTGCCGAGGAGTCTGCGCGCCAGGCCCAGACTGCGGGCCAAACAGCCCTGCACATCAAGGCCTTGCTGCTGGCAGCCCGGGCCTCTGCAGCGGCAGGCGATGCCAGGACCGCCCATACGATCATGGAAGAAGCCTTTGGCCAGGTCGTCCCCGATGTCGCCACCAGCGAGCGTGCCGACTGCATGGTGGTGCTGGCCGACCTGCTGGAAGCCGGCGTGCTGACCTCGGACCGCACCGCGGCCGCCCTGCTGGACGAGGCCCAGGAGCTGTACCGCGACCTGGGCTCGATCCGCGAGGCAGAGCGGCTGGCCCGGCGCCTGCGGGCCATGACCACCACCAGCGAGTACAAGAAGGTCTCGCCGCGCAGCGCGGACACCTCGCCCACTCCCAGCCGCTGAGCCGGGGCAAGGACCCTGGCCCTGCCTAGGTCGAGCCAGCCGCGCCTTCAGCCCCACCTCGCGGCGCAGCCATTGAGAGCCATCGCGAGCTTGTGCTATTCTGACAAGGTCATGGGACCGGCCAAGTGCAAAGTCTTGCGGCGCGGTGAGATTTGGTGCGGTGGGTGGTAGCGGGGGCTCAATGGGTGTCTGCAAGCTGGTGCGCATAAGCACCGGGGCCGGTCAGCATGAGATCGTGCTCGCCGACATCACCACGGTGGGTCGGCAACCGACCAATACCCTGCAGATCGTCGATCGGCTTGTGTCCAAAGAGCATGCGGTCATCGCCCGCCGCCCAGGCACGTCGATCTACCTGCTGACCGACCTGGACAGCCGCAACGGCACCTACTGCAATGATCACCTTGTGGAGTCGTCGATTGCCCTGCGCAATGGCGATGAGGTCCGCATTGGCAGCACCAACTGGAAATTCCACCAGGAAGAAGACCAGCCGGCCAAGGCCGACGCCGCTGCCGACACCGGCCAGATGGAAGACCCCGGCTCCGCGTCGATCCATGCGACCATGCAGATCGATCTGGCGCACGACTTCCAGCGGGCCGACTACATCCTGGACGACCGCATGCTGCGGGCCGACTACGAGAAACTGCGCCTGGCCTATGTGCTTTCTGGCGACCTGCACGCCGCGCCTGACATCGACACCGTGCTGGACCGGCTGCTCAAGCGCATCTTTGAGTGGCTGCCGGTCGACCGCGGGGTGGTGCTTTTTGTCAATGAGAAGGCCGAAGGCGACGTGACCAACCGCCTGGAGCAGGTGGCGACCAAGCTGCGCCAAAACGCCGGCTTGACACAAGAAGACAAGGAAATCAACGTTCCGCGCTCGATCATCCGCCACGTCATCGCCAAGCGCGAGGCCGTGCTGTCGACCGATGCGCGCCTGGATGCCCGCTTTGGCAACGCCGCGTCGGTGGTGCTGCAGGGCATCCGATCTTCAATGACGGTGCCGCTGCTGACCCAGGAGCGGGTGCTGGGCGTGCTGCACGTCGACTCGCTGATCAGCTCTGGGCTGTTTGCCGAAAAAGACCTTGCGGTGCTGGCGGCAGTGTCGCGTCAGGCATCGATTGCCATTGACAACGTGCTGTTGCAGCGGCGGGTGGTCGAAGAGGCGGCGCTGCGTTCGTCGCTGTCGCGCATGCTGTCGCCCAATCTGGTCGACCGGATCGTGGCGGGCGACTTGGCCATTGAGAAGGGCGGCGCTCAAAAGCGCGTCACCGTGCTGTTTGCTGACATCCGCGGCTTTACCAGCCTGACCGAGCGTCTGGCGCCCACCGACATGGTGGCGCTGATGAACGAGTACTTTGAGCGCGTCTCCAACGTGATTTTTGCCTACGACGGCACGCTGGACAAGTACATTGGCGACGCGGTGATGGCGCTGTTTGGCGCGCCGCTTGGCACCGATGACGACGAGTACAACGCAGTGCGCGCCGCAGCGGAGATGCAGCAGGTGGTCCGCGACTTCAACCGCGAGCGGGCCATGATGGATCTGGAGCAGATTGGCATTGGCGTGGGAATCGCCACCGCCACCGTCATTGCCGGCTACGTGGGCTCGTCTAGAACCATGAGCTACACGGTGTTCGGCCGCGGCGTCAACCTGGCCTCGCGGCTGTGCTCGGCGGCCAAGCCCGGCGAGATCCTGATCAGCCCGACCACCTACCAGACGGTCGAACACCAGGTCCACGCCGACAAGATGGACGAAATGCGCCTCAAGGGCATGGCGGATCCGGTCGCTCCCTACCGGCTGCTGAGCATTCGCTAGGTGCGTGCAAGGACGCGCGACGCCTAACGGGTGACGGCTAACGGGTGGCGGCTAACGGGTGACGGCTAGACCGCCGCCAGGTGGGCCAGAGCCTGGGCCACGGCTTGGGACAAATCCGCTCCGGTACAAGCGAATTCAACGGTGCCGCGCGGCTCGACCAGCACCGCCACCGGCAGGCAGCGCAGCCCGTCCCACCCTCCCAGGCGGCGGGCGCACTGGCCGTCGACGTCCGTCACAACCAGCAGCCCCCGGTCGATGCGCAGGGGCTCAGAGCTGGGCTTGGCGGCCCTGGTGGCGGGGCTGGGCGGCGGCTGGGCCGCGTCTGCGCTGGCGATGGCCACGAGCTGGGCCGGCGCATCCGGCGACCACTGGCGCTGCAGTGCTGCGGCTTGCGGCGGCGGGCCGATGGCAACAATCGTCCAATTTTCCAGAAGCTGGTCTTTGCCCAGGCTCTGGGCGCCGCTAGCGGTGCCGACCACCAACGGCGGCAGCGGATCGCCGTGCAGCAGCAGCCAGGGCAGAGCCATCGCCGCCGCCTAGAACGAGTTGCCGATGGTGAATTCAAACACCAACGGCTGTTCGGTGGCCTTGGGGGCAATCGGCACGCCCCACTCAAAGCGCAGCGGGCCCACGGGGCTGAACCAGCGCACGCCCCAGCCAAAGGACATGCGCATGGCGGCGGGCGAGATCTTCTCGGTCTCGCCAAAGGCGTTGCCGACGTCAAAGAACAGCAGGCCGCGCAAGTTCATGGGCGCTTTGATAATGGGGATCTCGATCTCGTTGTTCAGGTAGATCTGCTTGGTGCCGCCGATGGTGAATGGCGACAGGCTGGCGGCCGGATCCCCCGAGCTGGGGATGGCGATCTGCGGGCCCAGGGTGTTGCGGTTAAAGCCGCGCACATTGAAGATGCCGCCAATGAAGTAGCGCTCAAACAGCGGCACCACGCTGCCGGCGGGCGCGGCGATGCTGCCGGCCACCAGGTTGAAGCGCAGCACACCGTCTAGCGGTAGCGGAAAGAACCGGCGGATCCGCGCGGAAATCCGGCTGAACTGATTCTGCGAGCCCAGCCAATCGGCCGCCCACTCGGCGGTACCGGTGGCAAACCAGCCGGTGGTCGGAAACATGCGGTCGTCGCGCGAGTCGTAGCTGAGAGAGCCGCGCAGCGACGAGGTAAAGCCGCCGCCAAAGTAGGAGCTGATCGGCACGTCGGTGCGGCCGGTGATGCCGCCGATCTTGGACGTCACGGACTCGCCGGTGTAGCCCAGGTCCAGGATCAGGGTGTCGCTCAGCCGATAGCCCCAAGAGAAGCCGCCACCGGTAGAGGTGCGCGAAAAGTCGGTGTAGAGCTGGTCAAAGCGATAGAGGTCAAGGCTGAAGGTGACCTTGCTGTCCCAAAAGTAGGGCTCAAAGAAGCTGGCCTGAAACACCGAGCGGATCGAAGACAGCTGGCCCTGCACGCTGATGCGCTGGCCGCGGCCCAAGAAGTTGTCCTTGGCGATCTGCATGGAGGCAATGAAGTTGTCTAGCGAAGAGAAGCCCATACCGACCTGGAACTGGCCGGTGGTGCGCTCTTTGACCTCCACAACGACGTCGAGCACTTGGGGCAGCGCCGTGCTGCGGGTCTTGATCTCTACCTTCTCAAAGTAGCCCAGGCGCTGGATGCGGGCCTGGCTCTGCTGCAGCTTCTGCTCGCTGTACAAGTCGCCTTCAATCATGACCAATTCGCGGCGGATGACTTTGTCACGGGTCGAAGAACCGCCGGCCATCATGATCTGGCCAAAGTAGCACTTCTTGCCCTTTTGGACCCGGTAGACCCAGTCGACGGTGCGCTTGTCCATGTCGGGCTGCGACGAATTCTCTACGGTGGCGTGGGCATAGCCGGCGTTCTTCTGGGCATCGCGCAGCTTGCCGCCGTCCTGCTGGACCAGGGCGTAGTTGAAGATGTCGCCGGGCTTGAGGGCGACCAGCGGCATCAGCTTGTCGGCCGGCTCTACCGAGTCGCCTTCGATGCTGACCTTGCCGACCTTGAACTGCGGGCCCTCGTGGATGCGGATAGCCACGGTGATGTACTTCATGTCGGGAGACAGGCTGACGATCGGGTCGTCTACCTTGGCCTGGATGTAGCCGCGGGTCAGGTAGAGGTACTGGATGATCTGCACATCCATGTCCAGGTTTTCTGGCTTGAAGTTGCCGCCCTTGCCCAGCAGCGCGGTAACCGAGCCTTCCTGGGTGCGCAGCACGGCTTTGATGTCTTCGTCTGGCACGCCGTCATTGCCCAGCAATTGCACTTCGCGCACCTTGACTTCGGCCCTCTCTACCACGTCAAAGACCACCAGCACCTGGTTGCTGGGCATCGCCTCAACGTGGTGGGCCACGCTGGCCAGAAAGAAGCCCTCGTCGCGGTACAGCTCTTTGATCTTGCCGATGTTGGCGGCGGCATCCTGGGGCGCGTACAGGTTGTTGAGGCGCAGGTCGACCACCTTCATGATCGACTCGGTGCTCTGCTCGCTGTTGCCGCGGATCTCAATGGCGGCGATCGACGGCCGCTCCAGAAGCTGAAAGCGCAGCTCGACCTCGATCTCTGGCTCAGCGTCTTCGCCGTCTTGGTCCGCCTTTGGCTTGGCCGGCATGCGCTTGAGGCCCACGCGCACGTCGTCAAACAGGCCCAGCTGAAACAGGCGGCGGGTGTCTTCGGCGATGAGGGCCGGGTCCAGCAACTGCCCGGCCTTGCTGCGGATCTGCCCAAGGGCGGCTTGGGCGTCGACGCGCTCCAGGCCCCCCAGGGTGACCTTGGCGATGCGCACGGCGGCCGCCAGGCTCTCTTGGGGCACCGGCTCGGTGTCTTCGGCCGCGGGCGGCGCATCCTTGGGATTGGCCTTGGGGTCGGCCTTGGGATCAGCTTTGGGATCAGCGGCCTCGGCCTCTGAATCGCCGCCCGAGAGCGCGCCGCGGCCGAACAAGCCGCCCTCCTGCGCCAGGGCCACAGGCACCCCCAGGGGCAACAGCCAAGCGATGAGGAGCACAAGCGGCAAGCCGCCAAGCAAACTGGTGCGGCTGCGGATCACGCGTCTGCCTCCGAGCGGGTGCCGGCAGCGGCAGCCAGCTGAGCTGGGTCAAGGGGCTCAGAGCCCTGAAGCGCCATCGGCGAGCTTGGCGACCCGGCGGGCAAGGCTGGGGAACCCAACGCGTAACTGCCGCTGGGGTGCTCTGGCGCGTCGGCGGCGCTGGGTCCGCCCTGATCGACGCCGCGGTGGGCCGGTCCGCCCTGGTCGCGGATAACGCCGTCTTCCATGCGCACCAGCCGGCGCATGCGCCCAGCCAATTCCTGATTGTGACTGACGACCACAAAGGCGGTGCCCGTCTCTGCGTTGAGCTGTTCCATCAGCAGGTGCATGTCTTCGGCGGTGCGGCCATCCAGGTTGCCGGTGGGCTCGTCGGCCAGGACCACCTTGGGCTGCATCACCAAGGCCCGCGCCAAGGCCACCCGCTGCTGCTCGCCGCCCGACAGCTCGCCCGGGTGGTGGTCCAGGCGGTCGCTCAAGCCGACGCGATCCAGCAAAGCCAGCGCACGGGCACGGGCCGCAGGAGTGTTGTCGCGGGCAATCAGGGTAGGCATCAACACGTTCTCAAAGGCGCTCAGCTCTGGCAGCAGGTGATGGAACTGGAACACAAAGCCGATAAAGCGATTGCGAAAGGCCGCCAGCTCGACATCGGGCAGGTGGTCCAGGCGCTTGCCCTCGTAGCGGATTTCGCCGGCGCTTGGCCTGTCCAGCGTGCCTAGCAGATGCAACAACGTGGACTTGCCGGAGCCAGAGCGACCGACGATGCCCACCATGTCGCCAGGATACAACGCGAGGTCGACGTCGCTCAACACCTCGATGCGCCGCGCCCCCAAGTCAAACCACTTGCGCACCCCCAGGGCGGCAATCAGCGGGATCCGGTCATCCATGGCGGAGGCCCTCCAGCGGCTCAAGCCGCCCAGCGCTGCGCGCCGGAATGATGGTCGCCAGCAGCGACACCGCCAGCGAAGCCACGATCACCACTGCAATTTCAGACACCTGCATTCGCACCGGCAGGGTCCGCACGTAATAGGCCTCTGGCAGCTGGATGCCCAGGGTCTCTATCAAGAAGCAGGTGCCCAGCCCCAGCGTCGCCCCGGCGCTGGTGCCAATCAAGCCGATGACGCCGCCCATCTGCACAAAGGCTGATCGCACAGAGGTGGCGGCCGCGCCCATGGCCCGCAGCATGGCGATGCTGTCGTGCTTCTGCAAAATAACCATGGTCAAAGCCGAGATGATCGCAAAGGCGGCGACCAAGATGATAAGGCCCAGCACCAAGAAGATCACCAGCCGCTCAAAGGCCAGGGCAGAGAACAGCGAGCGGTTGAGCTGACGCCAATCGACCACTTCCAGCGATCCGGCCCCGGCTTGGGCCAGCACGGCGCGGACCTGGGCCAGCACCGCGTCTGGGGTCTCTGGCTCATCCAGGCGCAGCTCCAGGACATTGGCTTCTCCGGCCAGGTTGAAGTAGCGCGCCGCCTCTTCCAGCGTCACGTAGGCGACCTTGGAGTCGGCTTCATACAGCCCTGTCTCAAAAGTGCCGGCCACCTTGAAGCTGCGCACCCGCGGCCGCAGACCGGTGGGGCCCACGTCGCCATCGGGGGTCACCACCTCGATCTTGTCTCCCAGCTCGACCTGCAGGGTGTGGGCCAGCTCTACGCCAAGAAAAATACCAGGCATCACAGGGACATCGATGCTCTCTGGCGCGGCGGACGGCGGATCGTCCAGCAGGCTCCACATCCCGGGCTGGGGCGGGCGGTCGGCCGCCTTGGGCTGGCGGCGGGCGTCGTCGTCGTGCCCGGTGGTGCCCAGGTCTACCGGCTCCTGCGCCTGGGCCGCCGGGGGGCGCTGCGGGCTGGCCACGGCCTTGCCGTCCGAAGGCAGCAGCAGCACGGGCGCGGGTTCTTGAGAGGGGGACCCTGCTGGAAGCTCGCTGCCTGGTTGCACAATTTGCGGAGGCGGCGGCTGGGCCGGGCCAGGCGGCAGCTGACCCAGGGACTTGAGGACGGCCTCCGCGTCGCTGCCCGCTGCGGCGCCCGGCTCCAGCGGCTGTGGCGGGCCAGCTTCTGGCATCAGCGGCACGTCGCTGGGCAGGTTGTCTGGCCGGCGGGTCAGCGCGCGGTCGCTGCCCAGGGCCCCCGGGTCGAGCAGCAGGGCCAGGTCGCCGGTGCGCATGGTGGGCGCCAGCTCGCGCTGCACCTCGGCCAGGGCCGGGTCAATGCCGCGCACCGCCACAAAGTTGTTGACGTTGAAGGAGGACGACAGAATCGCATCGCCGCGGACCTGCGGGCTGGCTGCGGCGACGCCCGGGACCTTGCGCAGCGCCGCGGCCAGCGTGGCGGCGTGGGCGAAGGGGGCAGCGCGGCCAGGGGCCTCGATCAGGGCGTGGGCGTTGGCCACCAGCATCTTGCCGCGCAAATCAGCAGCAAAACCGCCCATTACGCTCAACACCACGATCAGCGCCCAGGTGCCGGCAGCCACCCCGACGATCGACACAAACACTGGCACCGTCACCTTGGATTGGCTCTGCATCAGCAGATAGACTGCGACCATCGCCAGGGCCGCAGCAGCCGAAAGCCCTGCCACAACAATTGGTTGCGCCCCCACGGTTAGCCGCGCCGCCACCGCTGCCCCAGCCAGGGCCAGCGCCGGCAGCACCGCCCAGCGGCCGCGCCGCGCCAGTCGCCCGGCCAAGCCCACCGACGGCCCGCTAAAGCCCAGACCCAGCGCCAAGCCGCCCACCAGCGCCACCGCAAACGGCAGCGGGTCAAACCACGCCAGGATCGGCGCCGCCCGGGCAGAGAACGCCCCAGCCACCAGCGCCGCCACCGCGATGAACTGCACCAGTGCAGCCCGCAGGCCGCGGCGCGGCAGGCCGGCGATCAGCTGGGCCAAACCAAAAAGACCAAGCCCGGCGCCAGCATTGCGCACCAGCAGCCCGACCAGCTCGACGCCCTGGTCCAGGCCCGCCACAGCAAGGCCGCCGCCCGCCGCCATGGCCAGCAAGCCGACCAGCAGCCGCTTGGGCTCGGCCTGGGGCCCCTGCCCTGCATCGGCGCGCACGCTGGCCAGCAAAGTATTGCGCAGGCGCAGCGGCATCGGCAGAACGGCGTGCGAGACCCTGAGGAAAGACCAGGCGACAAAGGTGTCGGCGCGGCGCTGCCACGGCCGGCTGGCCAGCTGCACGGCGGCCAGACCCAGGGTAGAAAACGCCGCAGCCACAGCAATGGCGGCGACAATCACCCCTAGCAGCTGCAGGACCAGCATGGCTTGAAAAGCCACCTGCTGGTCGGCGCCGCGCACCAACAGCTCTGGCACCGCCGCAAGCGCAGCGATCCACAGCAGCAGCTGCAGCGGCGAAAAGCTCAAGCGCAGCCCCTGTAGTTGCGCAAGCCCGCAGGCGACGGCTGGGCCATCTAGCCGGCCTTGGCGGGGGTGGCGGCGGCGCTGACCTCGGCCGCTACCGGCCCGTCTGGCGTGCGGGCGGCGCTGACTTCAGGCCGCAGGTGCGGGAACAGAATCACTTCGCGAATGCTGTCTTGGTTGGTCAGCAGCATGGTCAAGCGGTCGACCCCGATGCCACAGCCGGCGGCCGGCGGCATGCCGTACTCTAGAGCGCGCACGTAGTCGTAGTCCATGTCCATGGTCTCTTCGTCGCCGCGGGCCTTGTCGGCCAGTTGGGCTTCAAAGCGCTGGTACTGGTCCACCGGATCGTTGAGCTCAGAGAAGGCGTTGGAGATCTCAATCTTGCCAATGTACAGCTCAAAGCGATCGACCAGGCGCGGGTTGGCATCGCTGCGGCGGGCCAGCGGCGAGACATCGGCCGGGTACTCGATCACAAAAGTCGGCTGCACCAGGTGCGGCTCGGCGATGGCCTCAAACAGCTCGGTCTGGACCTTGCCCAGGTTGGCGTGGCCGTCGATGTGGACGCCCAATTGCTCAGCCCTGGCGCGCAGGTAGGCCTCGTCATCCAGCTGATCGGCCGGCACGTTGGCCCACTGCTGCAACCCGTCGCGGATGGTCACGCGCGCAAAGGCCGGCCCCAGGTCAATGATGCGCGGCGAGCCATCTTCCAGCGTCCCCCACGGCACGGCGGTGCCGCCGCACACCTGCTGCGCCAGGCTGCGCACCATGGCCTCGACCTCTTCCATCAGGTCCGCGTAGGTCGCGTAGGCCCGGTAGAATTCGAGCATGGTGAACTCTGGATTGTGGCGCTGGCTGAGCCCCTCATTGCGGAAATTGCGATTGATCTCATAGACGCGCTCGATTCCGCCGACCACCAGGCGCTTGAGGTGCAGCTCGGGGGCGATGCGCAGGAACAGCGGCATGTCCAGGGCATTGTGGTGGGTGCGAAATGGCCGGGCCGCGGCACCGCCCAAAATGCTATGCATCATGGGGGTTTCGACCTCGACATAGCCGCGGCCGTCCAAGAAGTTGCGCAGCCCGCGCAGGATCTGGCTGCGCTTGTAGAACACCTGGCGCACTTCTGGGTTGACCGCCAGATCGACGTAGCGCTGGCGATGGCGGGTCTCTTTGTCAGACAGACCGTGAAACTTCTCTGGCAGCGGGCGAATCGCCTTGGTCAGCAAGCGCAGGGCCGGCCGGCCGTCAAAGCTGCGCAGCCATAGGCTTGGCTCGCCGGTGCGGGTGCGGAAGAACAGCCCTTCGCCGCCAACGATGTCGCCCACGTCGATGAGCGGCCCTTCCCAGGCGCCTTCTGGATTGGCCTTGAACAGCCGGTCAAAGGTCTCTGGGTCCATCTCTCGCGAGAAGTAGAGCTGAAACGTCACCGCGTCGGCTTCGCGCGGCGCCATGCCGTGGACGATGCGGCGGCTGTTCTCTGCCTGGCGGGCCTGCAGCACTTCCATGGCGCTGCGGTCCTGGATGCGCACAAACGCCACCTTGCCCTTGACGTTGATCGCCATCACCCGGCCGGCCAGAGCTACCCGCGGCGAGGTAATGGCCGGTGCGGCGTCGGCGGGCGGTGGGTCGGCCGCCGGCGGACTGTCTGGCTCCAGCGCGGCAAAGCCCTCTAGCAGCTGGCGCTGGCGGGCGTCGTCGCTGGCGTCGCTGCCCGGCAGGTACCAGCGCAGCGCCTCGGCGGCGGTGTGGGTCGGCACAAAATCGTTGGGATAGGCCACCACACCGGCCGCGCGCAGGGCCTGCACCTTGGCCAACCGCTGCAGCATCAAAGTATTGCGCTCAAGCAAGGTGCCAGCCAGTCCGTCGGCGGCGGCAATGGCGGCGGCGGCAGGGGCGGCGTCAGGCTGTGGGGCCGTTTGGTCTTGGGGGGCGGCAACAGGCTGCGACATGGCAAATTCTCCAACGGCGCGGCAGCACTTTGGCAGGTCGGCCGGCAGCGCCGCACGTCACTGGCCAAAGAAACTGGCCGAAAAACAGACAACGCCGCCGTCGGTTGGTCCGAGGGCGGCGTTGCATCGTCGGGGCGACCGGATTTGAACCGGCGACCACCAGACCCCCAGTCTGGTGCGCTACCAGGCTGCGCTACACCCCGATCAGGTCACCGCAAGGGTGTCCTGGCCGCGCTAGCCCTGGAAGACCGGCGCGGGCGCGGAGTGTACGCCGGTTGAGCGACGGGTGCAAGAGGCTGGCTGCGATTGGCTGCGAGCTGCTGCGCAGCGGGGGGCCATGTGCGCGGTCAGCTCAGCTCTGCAGGGCGACGCGCACCGCCTCAAACAGCGGACGGCAGGCAGGGTAGCGGTCGGCCGGCTTCTTGGCCATGGCGCAATAGACCACTTGTGCAGCGGCTTGCGGCACCTGCGGATTGAGCTTGCGCAGGTCCGGCACCGGCGCTACCGCATGGGCCACAAAGACGTTGCCATCGGTAAAGGGCAGCTGGCCGGTCAGCATGCGAAACAGGATGACGCCTAGCGCGTAGATGTCCGCGCGTTGGTCTACGTTGGAGCCGTCCAGCTGCTCTGGCGCCATGTAGTAGGGCGTGCCGGCCAGAACGCTAAGCTCGCCAAACCCTTCGCCGCGGCCGCGGGCCAAGCCAAAGTCCAGCAGCTTGACCGACCCATCGCTGGCCACCAGCACATTGTCAGGCTTGATGTCGCGGTGGATGAGCCCTGCTTGGTGCGCGTGGTCCAGGGCGGCGCACAGCTGCTCCAAGACATTCAGCAGCCACGCGTGATCGCTGACAGGGCTGCCGATCGGCAAGAAGGCGGTCAGCGGCCGGCCATCGACAAACTCCATGGCGTACCAAGGAGTTCCGTCGGTCTCGCCCATGTCGTAGATGTGTACGATGTTGGGGTGGTTGAGGTTGGCCGCCAGCTTGACCTCTCGCAGAAAGTACTTGCGCGCCATGTCGGTGGGCATGGACCCTTCGAGCATGAACTTGAGCACCACGGTGCGGCCCAGCAGCTTGTCGGTCGCCTTGAAGACCACGCCGTTGCCGCCCTGCCCCAGCCGCGACAGGCCGCCGTAGCGGGTCGCCAGGGCTGCAGGCACGCCAGAGGGCCAGGCGCCGTCTGCCCCATCGCCGGGGATGGTGATGGTCTCGTCGGGGGCGCTCAGGGTCACCTCGTGGCCCATGGGGCTGGGCGAGGCCGCCGGTCGGCGCGCGCCGTGGGCCGAAAAGTCGTCCTGAATGCTGAGGATCTGTGCCTGGGTGTGAGCCGCCCCCCCACTGCCAAGCGCGGTGGTGTGCTGGGTTTGCAGCTTGGACTCGATGCCGGTGAGGTAGATCGCCAGCGGCGTTCCGGGCGGCTCGACCTGGCGCAGACGCTCCCACGCCTGGCGGGCCCGCCCAAGGTCGCCCAGGGCCAGCAAGGTGTCGATGCACTGCGTGCCAAAGCGGTGGCGCTCTTCGGGCGGCAAGGGTGCCTGCAGCAAGCTCAGCATCGAGCGGGCGGCTGCGGCTTTGTCGTCGCGGGCCGTCTGCAGCTGAATGGCCAGCTTGGTCACTTCGACAAACGCCGCATCGCCCGGGGTGGTCGACAGCGCCACCCGCAGTGCCTCTTCTTGATGGCCAAGGGCGATGCGCATCTTGACCACGGCGGCCTTGTCTCCCTCCAGCCCCAGGGCGTTGATGGCGCGCTCTACGTCGCCGGCCTTCTGGTAGTGCAGCGCGGCCTTGCGATAGGTGCCCAGCTGCTCATAGGCCGCGGCGGCCGCGGCGTGAGCGCCCAGCTGAACAAAGCGCTCGGCCGCCAGTTCCAAGCGACCGTCCCGGACCAACATGTCGGCACAGGCAAGACCATCGCCAGCCTGATCATAGGCTTGGGCGGCGCGCGCCCACTCAGACAGGCCCTGCCAGTGCTCGGCGGCCTCTACCCAGCGCCCAGCCTCCTCCAGGACCGCCCCCTGCAACTGCCCGGCCTCTTTGGATTTGCCCGCTCGGCGCAGCAGGGCCACCGCCCGGTCGCCCTGGTGGGCCCTCTTGGCCAGGTCGGCGGCGGCCAGCAGATCGCCTTCTTGTTCAGCGTGATCGGCGGCACCGGCCCAGTCCTGGCCGGCCATCAGGTTGCGCAGCACCGCTTTCTTGTTGGAGGCGCGTTTGAAGCTCTGCACCGCTGCACCGTAGTCGTGCAGCTCTTCAAACAGCAGTCCCGCGCGCTCCCACTGGTGAGCAGAGCGCAGCGACCGCGCCGCCTCGGCCCTCTTGCCCTGGCGCAGCTGCAGATCCGCGGCGACCTCCCACTGGTTGGTGTCCATGGCCAGGCGGATGGCGTGGTCGATCTGGCCGTCGGCAATGGCCTTTTCTAGCGGAGAGGGCCCCGCGGCAATGGCTTGCTGCTGATTGGCAAACCGACGCACCAGGGCGCGAATCGCCCACGCGCCGCCCACGACCACCAGGGCCAGCACGCTGTAGCTGATAAGGCGGGGATCGCTTGTGTCCATCTCTAGAACTCCGCGCGCGCACTGCCGGGGGAGCGGGCCACGGCCCCAGGGGCACCAAGGACCAGCGGGCGGCGCCAGCCTACCATAAGGGAAAATGGCTATTTGGCCAAGTGAAACCGATTACCAAGTCAGTTGATACAGACCCACCGGCAGCTCGGCCGCCGAGCCGTACCAAGCAAAGGTGGGTGAATCGCCTGAATTGTTGACCTCTTCTTGCCAAACGACCTGCCGCCCCGGCCAGCGGCTCAGGGCCGCGCACGCGCCAAGCTCGCCCGGGTGAGGCCGGCCCCGCGGCGCAGCCGAGCAGCGCGTCGAGCGCAGAAAGTACAGGGGAGTGGCCAGATTCTGGCACTGCTGCAGCACCTGTTCTGCGGCGGTCACCGAGGTCAGGCGCACGCCCCCAAAGGCGTAGGTCGGCTGGTGCAAGTGCAGGCCGGCGGTATCGCCATCGGCATAGCTGCGCACCGCCAGCCAGGCCGGCTGGTCAGCGGGTTGGCGCTGGGCCAGATCGGCGGCAGCGCGCCGCAGCAGCTGGTCCTCTGTGTGGGCATTGGTGGGGCGCAGGCAATGGGCCCACGTAGGCAGGGCAGAGGCAGCCCACAGCACGGCGACCGCCCAGGTCCGCCAGCGCCAGCGCGAGCCGTCCTGGCCGGCCAGCTGGGCCAGCAGCGCCCCGCCGCACACAATGGCCAGGTGCGCTGCCGGCTGCTGCAGGCGCGGCAAAGAGGTTTCATTGTAATCCAGCCAGCTTGGCAGCACGGCCAGCACCGCCAGCGGCAGCAGAATCAGCCAGCGGTGATGGCGAGGCGCCGGCGCGGCCGCTGCGGGCAGGGCCGCGGCGGGGGCCACAGCGCGACCTACCGCCAGCCACAGCACCACCGGCGCCCACAGCCCCAGGGGCAGCCAATCGCCGCGCCACAGCAGCACATCGGCGGCCAGCCGCTGCGGCAGCCACTGCGCCCACAGGGCCAACTGAGGCAGGTTGCCGCGGTCGAGGTCGCGCTCAGCCCAGGAGACAGCGCGCCCCAGGGTCACCGCGATCGCCGCCGCCGCCCCCAGCCAGGCCCAGCGCTGCTGACGCCACGGCTGCTGGGGCGCGGCCATCCAGGCAAAAGCGGCGGCCACGGCCAGCGCCATCGGCCCGACCTCAAAGCGGCACAGCGCCGCAAAGGCACAGCCGGCCACCAGCAGGGCGCCAAAAAGCCTGGACGGACGCTGCGAAAGCTCTGCCGCCGCCCAAGCCGCCGCGGCCACGCCCAGCAGCGCCGGCACGTGCATCGACTCGCTGGCGTGATCGCGCAGCACCACCGGCGTCAGCGCCAGGGCCAGCCCCACCCACAGCCCGGTCTGCGCGCGGCCCGCCACCCGCGCCGCCGCCAGGGCCCAAATGGCGCAATTGAGCGCGCCCACCGCAACTTGCAGGGCCAGCACGGCGCGGTGGTCGCTCTGCGGCCCCAGCACCATCCCCCACAGCGCGGTAGAGCCAGGGCCATAGCGGGGCACACTGTCCAGGTAGGCGGCCTGGGCAAACCACTCATAGGCAAAGTACACAGCCGTCAGGCGCCAGGGCCACAGCAGGCGCGCCAGCAGGGCCACAGAAAAAACCAAAGCAGCCATCTGGCGTTGCCGGCGGTCCATGCGCCACCAGCCCAGCAGCAGCAGCACCGGCAGCGCTCCGACCAGCAGGGCGCTCAAGACTAGCAGCAGGCGATCGAGCGCCGTCAGCGGCTGCACCGCGTCGCCGGGGCGCACGACCGGCAGCTTGGGGTCGGCGCAGGCCAGGCGGGCGGCCGCCGCATCCAGCCAGGCCAGGCACTCCAGGTCGGCGCTGGGCGGACGCTCTAGGGCTTGCGAGCCAAAGCGCTGGGCGGTGGCCGACGCCTGGGCCAGCGGCACCAGCTCGGCGCGGCACTGTGGCGCAGCGGACTTGGCAATCGCCAGGCCGCGCGCAGTGTTTTCGATAAGGGCAGGTTGCGGCAGTGGCTTGAGCCAGGTCCGCAGCAGCTCGGCGCCAATGGGCGGCGCCGACGGTGGCAGCGGGCGCGGCGCGCCAAACAGCCACGCCGCGGCCAGCACCGCGGCCAGGACGACCGCGACCGCTGCGACCGCGGGCGTGCGCCGGTCAGCCGGTTGTGCGACCACGGCCCAAGGCTGCAGGGGTCATTGCGGACGACCAACGACCAGGGTGCGGTAGCCATCGGCAAACAGGATGCGGGCCTTGTTGAGCAGGACCTCATCGACGACGCCGTAGCCAAATTGCTTGTGATCAATCACCTGACCGGCAGTGGGCTCCAGGGTCACGGCGTAGGCGACAGCGGTGTCGCGGTCGCGCTGGGCCATCAGCCGCTGGTAGACCACGCGGGCGGCGCGGACTTCGGTGGGCTCGGCCTTGGGCTTGGCCGGAGCGCGGGCGGCTTTCTCGCCGCTGCTGGCGCGGGCCTTCTCGGCGCGGCCTTCGCTGGCGGTGCGCGGCTCTGCCTCAGCGCGGGCCACTTCGCGCACCGTCTTGTATTTGTGGGTGCCACCGCAGGTGCGGCAGCGCACTTGGATCACTTCAATGCCGACCATGGCCACAATCGTGTGCTCCATGGCGCGACCGCATTTGGCACACCACGCCTCCACATCGCGCCCAACGGCGGGTTCGGTCGACGAGCGTTCCAAGCGATGCAGGCCAGTCATGCAGGAGGTCCCCCTGCGCACGGAATTGTGCGCTGCGCCCGCGCCGAAGCGTCGAGCAGAACGTTGATCGTACGGCCGGAGGGGCTGTCACCGCAAGCGCGAACGTCGAGCCAGCCCCGCCAGTCGGGCGCGGCGGGCCGGCTGCGGCGGACCGCGGAACAAGGCCAAGGGCTCAAAGGTTGGGCAAATCGGGCCAAGCCGGTTACACTGCAGGCCGACACCGCGGAGGAACCCATGCACGGCAAGGAAAGCAAGCAATCCAAGATGATAGGGCTGATTGGCCGCCTGGCGCTGGCACTGGCCCTGCTGACGATGGCCGCAGGCTGCGAAGTCGTCGACAAAGCCCGGATGAAATTGCTGGGCGTCACCGTAGAGAACCCAGAGCCCGAGACCGCCGAGTGGGTCATCCGCGAAGTGCTGATGGCCGCTAAGGATCCCGATGCCGAGAAGGGCTGGGAGCGCTTTCAGAAGATGCTGCACAGCCAAGAGCGCACCAACAACGCCCTGCGCGGCTGGCAGCAGTTTGGCTGGCCGCGGCTCAAGCGCCAGGCGCACCTGTACCTGGACGAACAGAATCGCTATGTGCTCAGAGACTTCAAGGTGATGCAGAACGACGGCATCGACTTTTTCTTGGAAAATCGCGAGCGCGATCTGCCCACGCCATGTGCGGTCTACTTGGACTACGCCAACAACAAGCACTGGCGCGTCAAGCGCTGCTCGCTTTAGCCAGCAAAGGATGGGCCCGGATGATGCGCGAAGCCTTTGAAAAAGGGCTGGCTTCAGTGGTGGCGCGCTGGATGCTAGACGGTTCCGCCGAGGCGGTGATCGCGCGGGTCGCCAAATCGGGGGTGCTCAAGCCCGAAGAGGTCGACGCGCTGCGCCGCGACACCACCGAACATCTGCAAAAAGTCCGCGACGAAGGGGCTGCCTACGCCGAAGTGGTGACCACGGCGCTCAAAGAAGTGGCCGCGCACCTGCCGCTTAGCGGTCTGGCCTCGGTGGCGGTGACAGCCGCTGGTGCCGTTCCGTGGAAAGACACCGTGGCGCTGGCCAGCAAAATGGCCATGGAAGTCGCGACCAAGTCTGCCCAGGCCGCGGCGGCGCACGCCCAGAGCCTGCACGAAACCCTGGAAGCGCAGCGGCAAAAGCAGGCCGAAGAGCGCGACAAGGCCCAAGCTGCGGCCGCCGCGGCAGCCGCCCCAGCCACCTCGCCTGCCCCGCCTGCCCCGGCAGAGCCGAACTCTGAAGGTCCTGTGGAGCCCCAAGCATGAGCGCCCTGGCCAAGCTCTTTCGCCTGCCGCGGTACGCCCGCAACATCCAGCGCTTGCGCCAAGTGACCGGCGTGGTGGTGCGCCACGGTTTTGGCCACGTGCTGATCCGCGCGCGGCTGGACCGCTACGCCGGCTTTGTGACCCGCAACCTGGCCATGACTGAACCCGATGAGCAGCTGGCGGAATTGAGCTGGGAGCAGCGCGTCCGCCTGACCCTGGAAGCGCTGGGGCCCACGTTCATCAAGCTGGGCCAGGTGGCGGCGACGCGCCCCGATCTGATCCCGATGTCGCTTATCCTGGAGCTTCGCAAACTTCAGGACAACGTAGGTGGTTTTCCCTACGCCCAGGTGCGAGAGATGGTCCGCAGCGAGCTTGGCTGCGAGATCGAGGACGCCTACGCCAGCTTTGACGCCACGCCGATTGCCGCAGCCTCGATCGCCCAAGTCCACAGAGCGGTTCTGAAAACTGGCGAGCAGGTGGTGGTCAAGGTGCAAAGGCCCGGGCTGGAGAGGATCATCCAGACCGACCTGGACCTGCTGCAGATGATGACCGCCGCCCTGGAAGAGCGCCTGCCAGAAACGCGGCAATTCCGCCCAGCGGTGGCGATTGAAGAGTTTGCCCGCAACCTGCGCCGCGAGACCGACTTTACCAACGAAGTCGAAAACATCGAGCGCTATCGCCGGATGATCGCCGACAACCCGCACATCCACCTGCCCATCACCTACCCCAGCTGGTGTACCAAGCGCCTGATCACCATGGAGTTTATCGATGGCTGCAAAGTCACCGACAAGCACCACCTGGAAGAGTGGCAGGTCGACCGCAAGCAGATCGCCGAGGTCGGCACCCACCTGTTTATCAAGTCGGTGTTTGAGCACGGCTTCTTTCACGCCGACCCCCATCCCGGCAACTTCTTTGTGCTAAAAGACGGGCGGATTGCGCTCATCGATTTTGGCTCGATGGGCTCGATCGACTCTGATACGATTGATGAATTGCTGACGTTCTTGGTATCTCTGCTGCTGAGCGACCCAGAGATGCTGGTCACCCAGTTTATTGACCTGGGCCTGGTGGACGACACGGTCAACGTGCGGCAGATGAGCGGCGAAGTCAGCGAGATCATGCGCCGCTACAACGGCATCACCTTGGAGAAGCTGGACATCAGCGCCTTTATTGGCGAGGTGTTTGAGGCGGTGGTGCGCTATCAGGTGCGGGTGCCCGCCGAGTTGATCTTGATAGGCAAGGCAATTTCGACGATGGAGGGCATCGCCCAAGAGCTCTACCCCAATTACGACCCCCTGGGATCGGTGCGGCCGTATCTGGTGCAGCTGTATGTGCGGCGGGTGCTGGACCCCAAGACCTACAGCAAGCGCGTCTACCGGGTGCTGCACGACTGGTGGGGGCTGGTGCGGGTGGCGCCCGGCGAAGTCCGCGGGCTGCTGCGGCGGGCCAAGCTGGGCGAGCTGACGCTGCAGGTGCGCGACCCCGACGCCGAGCAGCTGCGATCGCGCAATGAGCGGACCCTGAACCGCAGCATGCTCGCCGCCTACTCGATGGTGGCGTGGCTGCTGTTTACCTGGGTGCTGCCCCAGGCCCTGGAAAAACCTGCGTGGTCCGTGCTTTGGTGGTATGCCATGGCGCTGGCGGTGCAAGGGCTGGGGGCTGGCGGCCTGGCCACCCTGTCTTGGCTGCGTTCGCGCGAGCTTTAGCCGTCGCCGCGGCGGCTCCCTGCGGCCACGGGCGGCCTGGAACTGTCTTGGAGCGCGCCGCTGCCCTGCTCTGCCTGCCGCTGGCCCCTACGCTATCTTAGGGAATTCACATGACGTCACCTGCGACCCCGGCTCGGAAATGGACAATGCTCACGGCGGCGCTGCTGGCGCTTCTGATGGGCGGCTGCAATGCGCTGGTCAGCCGCGAGGCCTACGACCGCGACCTGGCAGGGCTCAAGCAGCAGGCCGACTGGCTGGAAGAGCAGAAGAAGGCCTGCCACGCGGGCGCCGAGCAGAGCCTGCAAGAGCTGAACCGCTGCAAAGAGACGGCGCAAACCGCAGTGCGCGAGCGCGAACAGTGCCGCGACGAGCTCGGCAACACCAAGAAAGTCCTGGACCAATGCACCAGCCGCGGTGGCAGCTGCGTCAAGGAGCTGGCCGACTGCCAGCTGGCCAAGATGAAGGCCGACGACGACCTGCGCCGCGCCGCCGCCGACCTGCAAGCCGCCAAGCGCGAGCGGGACCAATTGCTCAAGGATCAGAAGGCCCTGACCGATGCCCTGAACCGCGTGCAAGACGGCATCCGCCGCGTGCAGAACCGCCTCAAAGACCTGGTGGCGGCCGGCAAGCTGCGGATCCGCTCGCGCCAGGGGCTGCTGGTCATCGAGGTCAGCTCGGACATCCTGTTTGACACCGGCAAGGCCGAGGTCAAGGCAGGAGCGCGGCCGGTGCTGGCAGAGATCGCCGACGCCATCAAGGACTTGGCCGACCGGCGCTTTCAGGTAGCCGGCCACACCGACAACACCGGCGCCGACGCGCTGAATTGGCGGCTGTCTACCGATCGCGCCCTGGCGGTGCTGACCGAGATGATCGGCATGGGCGTGCCCAGCAAGGCCGTCTCAGCCGCCGGCTTTGGCCCCTACCTGCCGATGGTGGCCAACGACACCCCAGAGAACCGCGCCAAGAACCGCCGGGTCGAGCTGCTGCTGATCCCCGACCTGGGGGCGCTGTTTGAGCCGACGGTGCCTTAGGGGGGTGTTTGCATAACATCTCCGCACAGTCGGCGGGCGCGGCTTCGAGGTTAGCCAGCAATTGCGCGCCGTGTGGCTTGCACAGAATTCGCCCAGCCAATGAATTGGCGGGCTACCATGTCCCCGTCCGCCTGCGCGGACGGGCATCGCCGCATTGCGGCGATGGCGTGCACCTCGGCGAACGAAGTGGGACCTCACACAAGGCGAATGATCCCAGCCAATGAATTGGCGGGCGATCATGTCCCCGTCCGCCTGCGCGGACGGGTGTCGCCGCATTGCGGCGATGGCGTGCACCTCGGCGAACCAAGTGGGGCCCCACACAAGGCGAGTAGGGGCGGGTCTCCGTGCCCGCCAGGTTAATTGCCCTTGCATGTAAAGCCCTTGCGGGATCAATCGGAACTCCACGGCGGCCAAACCCATTCATATCGCCCACCTTCCGGCCACCGACGCCGCGGATTCGCACGAACGTAGGCGACCTTCTCCTCCAAATCGCCGCCCGCGCGAACCAATCGATCGCAGCTACCCCGCTGCCAAACCCGCGCCTTCCGCGCAAACTCGCGCATCAACTGGTTGGACGTGAAGGATTTCCAGCCGCATACGACTTGTTCAAGCGTGGCCGTGGCGGCCGGAACCACGACGACATGCACATGGTCGTCCATGACGACCCAGGCAATCAGGTCGTACCGATCCCCTTGGAACTTGACCAGACTGGCTGCAACGACGTTGCGCTCCGCCGCGGATAGCGCCGGCTGGCCTTGGGCCAGACGCCAGGTCACGAAGTACACCGCACCCGGCTCGCGGAAGTGGGGCAGGGTTTGGCGGTCAAAGGCGTTGGTTGGCTTCATGGCGCGAATCCTACAAAGATACAGCAACCTGGCGGGCACGGAGACCCGCCCCTACTCGCCTTGTGTACGGTCCAGCTCGGATTGGCGAGGTGCAGACTATCGCCGCATTGCGGCGATGCCCGTCCTCGCAGGCGGACGGGGACATGATAGCCCGCCAATTCATGGGCTGGGTTCATGTTTCGGCCACGTCGAGGGCACGGCGCACGGCGCAACCTCCTACCTGCGTTGGAGAAGTGACCTGGCGGGCACGGAGACCCGCCCCTACTCGCCTTGTGTACGGTCC
>CAIXGW010000299.1 GCA_903919145.1 uncultured Myxococcales bacterium | reverse complement strand
GATATCTGCCGACGATATGTAGCAGATGGCGCGTAGAGTGTCCAATCCTAGCGGGGTCAGCTTATGCCCGAGCGGCAACGGCAAGAAGCCCCACCACCGCGGGCCGCGCATTGGTCGGCGAGTTCTGCTGTGCTCATTGGTTTGCCGGCCAGGTACCACCTAGCGGCCCACATAGTCTTGAAAGTGCTTAGCAAATCGGTCCAGGCCTACGACCATTGCAGTCCGTCCAACAGCTGGTCAAGCGCCATTGACACGCGATCGTCATCAACGGTGCGCAGGCTAAGGTATAGCGACAGCGGGTCAACATCGCCACTGGTCATCAAGGGGACGGGGTCGTAGTGCCAGAGCTCGAACTGGGCATCCGCCTCATCTACAAGTGGGTTGCAGAGGCGCTGCCTTACGGCGGGACGTGCGTCTTGTCGCCCACTGGAGAGACGGCAACGGCCTGCGCAAAGAATGGCTGCCAGTGTTCTCCAGCGCTCAATGAACCGTTGTGGGCAGAGACTATCGCGATGGCAGCCGCATACTGTCAGTGGGCAGGCGGGCGCATTGCCACATGGGGCGAGTTGGCTTGGGCCAGCAACGAATTCGCGCCTGCGGACCCCGCGCTGACCCCCATCCCGAATGTGCCGTCCAAGGCCTACCCCTGGACGCGGACGTGCGGACTCGTCGCGGTGGCTACCCAGGCGGCTGAGATGTCTTGCAGTGGCAACACATGCACTTGGAAGCCTTTGGGGGCACCTTGCGCGAACTGCTACAGCCCGGCATCGTTCATCGCCGCGCTCGCTGCAAACACCACCGGTTCCAAGCTCATCTATTGCGCATTCGACGCCAAGCCCACGTGCATGTGAAACAGACGGGAACCCCGGCTAGGCGCGTTCACCCTGATCGGTGGTCACTGTCCACTGGCACGCGCCGGCAGAAGCCTGAGCCTCAGGCGCCGCTTGCTGCGATGTAGCGTTCCGCGCCGCGACGGACAAAGCCGCGGTCCAAGTCAGCGCTGGCGGTGGCCGCCCGTTGGGGGTGGCCGGTTTTCGTAAGCAGAGGTTGGCCGATTTTGGCTGACGGCGAAGTCCGCATCAAGCTAAACACGGTGGTGACGGCGCTGAACTGGCAAGACGACGTGTCCGAGCTGGTGCGGCGGATTCGCCCGGACCGCTGGAAAGCGTTTCAGGTGCTGGAGATTCAGGGCGAGAACGAGGGCAAGGTCGGGCCGCTGCTCATCAGTGCCGACCAATACGCGCAGTTTGTCGCGCGCCATCAGCATCTGGCGGCCGAGGGGCTTGGGCTGGTGCCAGAGGACAACGACGCGATGCGCGGCTCCTACGTGATGATCAATCCGCAAGAGCAGTTCTTCGCCAACCAGTCCGCCAGATTTCGGAAGCCCTCTGCTAGGCGTTGGCTGTTGCTCGACGAGCTGAAATTGTCTTGTAGCAAGGCATGGATAGGTCAAGGATCTGGCTCGGTGCAACTGTAGCGATTGCACAAACCGCAAACTTCAGCTATCCCTCTGCCACCCGGCATTTTTACCGGCCCCAAAGGCAGCCCATGCGCCACGACCTGACCCCGGCCACAGCCACCCGCGCCGCAACCGATCAGCTTGTCGCGCCGCTACCCGGAGAGGCGGCGGCCGACAGCGCTCTGGTCGAGTCCACCCTAGCGGCCATCAATGCCATCTGGCGCCAGGGCGGCGTGGAGACGGCGCG
>CAIXGW010000298.1 GCA_903919145.1 uncultured Myxococcales bacterium | reverse complement strand
CGATCCTTGCCGTTGGCGGTCACCTGAAAAACAGCGCCTGCGTGGTGGTTGGCGACCGTGCCTGGCTGACCCCGCACCTGGGCGACCTGGATAGCGTGGCCGCTGAGCAGGCTTTTGTGCGCGAGGTCGAGGGGTTTGAACGGCTTCTAGGCGTGCGCGCCCAGGTCTTGGCCCACGACCTGCACCCGGACTACGCGGCGACCCGCTATGCCCTGGAGAGGCCAGCGCGGCGGCGCGTCGCGGTCCAGCACCATGTGGCACACCTCCTTGCGGCGGCTGCCGAATTCGGCCTCACCGGGCCACTGCTGGGCTGGGCGCTGGACGGCACCGGCTGGGGGCCCGATGGCACGGCCTGGGGCGGCGAGCTGCTGGCGGTCCACGGCGGGCAGTGGCAGCGGCGGGCCAGCTTTCGCGCCCTGCCCTTGCCCGGCGGCGAGCAAGCCATCCGCCAGACCTGGCGCAGCGGCTACAGCGCCCTGCAAGCGGCTTTTGGCGACGAGGCCGACGAAATCGCCAAGCGGCTGGCCGTTTTTGAGGGGGTGACCCCAACGCAACTGCACACCATGCAAAGGATGCTCGACAGCGGCGTGCAGGTGGTGGCGGCGCGCGGCCTGGGGCGGTGGTTCGACGCGGTGGGGGCCCTGCTGCTGGGCATGCCGCGCGCGGCGTTTGAGGGGCAGGTGGCGATGGCCCTGGAGCACGCCGCCGACAATCCCCAGCGTTATCATGGATATCCCATAGGGTCCCCCTGGCAATTGGCCGCGGACACCCAGGTCGGCGAGGCCCACGAGGTTGACCTTAGGCCCACGCTGCGCGCCGTGGTGGGCGATCTGCTTGGCGGGCAGCCCACCGCCCGCATCGCCGCGCGCTTTCACCGGACCCTGATCGACGTGCTGGCCGACACCGCTCGCGCCGCCTTTGAAGAGGCGCCGGCCCAGGCGCTGATTCTCAGCGGCGGGTCCCTGCAAAATGCTTGGCTGGCAGCGGGCTTGCACCAGCGGCTGGCCGATCTGCCGGTGCGTATGGCGGCGCAGGTGCCGGTGGGCGACGGCGGCCTCTCTCTGGGCCAGGCATTTGCCGCGGTGCTGCAGTTGCAGCAGGATGCGCGCTCGACGGCGAGCGACAGGAGCTAGCATGTGCCTTGGCGCCCCCGGACAAATCATAGAGATGCAGGGAACAACCGCGATTGTCGACTTCTGGGGCGTGCGCCGGCAGGTGGCGCTGGACGTGGTCGACGAAGCGGTCGCGGTGGGCGACTTCGTGCTGGTGCACGTCGGCTTCGCCATTCGCCGCATTCCCGCTGAAGAATTGGACGAGACCCTGGCGTACTTCGCCGCCATGAGCGAAGAGGACCTGGAGGGCTGGCAGCCGCCCGGCGCCGATCGCAGCCAGGGGGACCCTCTGTGAACTACCCACCACGCCTGGAGTTTCGCAATCCAGCCCAGGGCCGCGCCTTGCAGCAGCGCCTGCAGCGCGCCGTCGATCGCGCCGGCCGCGAAGTCACGGTAATGCATGTCTGCGGCAGCCACGAGCAGGCCATGGCGCGCTATGGGCTGCGCTCCAGTTTCCCCAGCGACCTCAGGGTGCTGATGGGGCCCGGCTGCCCAGTGTGTGTCACCGATGCCCCCGAGATCGACGCCTGCATCGCCCTGGCCGCGCAGGGCCTGCGGGTGCTGACCTACGGCGATATGCTGCGGGTGCCGGGCCGGGCCCTGTCTCTGGCCGACGCCAAAGCGGCCGGCGCGCGGGTCGATGTCATCTACGCGGCCACCCAAGCCACAGAGATCGCTAAACAATCCTCTGAACCTGTGGTGTTTTTTGCCACCGGCTTTGAGACGACTGCCGTGGCCACCGCCGCGCTGCTGCTGCAGAACCCGCCGGAGAATTTGCAGGTCCTGTCCGCCCACAAGTGGGTACCCGCGGCGATGGAAGTCGTGGCGGCGACCGCGGATTCGCAGGTAGAGGGCTTCTTGGCGGCCGGCCACGCGGCGGCGATCACCGGCTACGGGCTGTTTGAGCCGCTGGTGCAGCGCCACCAGCTGCCGGTGGTGGTGGCCGGCTTTGAGCCGCTGGACATCCTGGCCGGGCTGGTGGAGCTGGTGGAGCTGGCCATCGACAAGAAAGCCCAGGTGGTCAATGCCTTTCCTCGCTGTGTCAGCCGCGATGGCAATCCCAAGGCGCTGCGGGCTCTGCGAGAGGTGTTTGAGCTGGGCGACGGCCAGTGGCGCGGCATCGCCGAGATCGCCGACGGCAACCTCAAGCTGCGACCCGAATTCGCCAAATGGGACGCCAGCTTGACCTACGCGGAGACGCTGCGCAGCGTGGCGGAATTGCCCGAGCGGCCATGGGCCAGCGACTGCCGCTGTGGCGCCATCCTGTCGGGCCAAAGCGAGCCCAGCGACTGCAAGCTGTTTGGCCAAGAGTGCCGCCCGGAAGCCCCGGTGGGGGCGTGCATGGTCAGCTCTGAGGGCGCCTGCCGCATCTGGTTTGAGCACGGCCTGGACGGCCACCACCGCCAACGGCGCGTCGGCCCATCGCCCGCCTGAGGTCCATTGAATTCATGAAGACACCCTTTGCCGATCAGTTCATTGCCGCCAAGCACGGTGCGGGCGGTCCGGCGATGCGCGCGCTCATCGGGTCGGTGTTCCTGGCCGACGTTGAAGACAGCGAAGTCCTGGCGATGGACGACGGCGCAGCGATCCCCTTTGGCGACCAGTGGCTGGTCGTGACCACCGACGCCCACGTGGTCCACCCAGTGTTTTTTCCGGGCGGCGACATCGGCCGGCTCAGCGTCTGCGGCGTGGTCAACGACCTGGCGATGATGGGCGCCTGCGACGTGCTGGCCTTGACATCGAGCGTCATCCTCGAAGAAGGCTTCTCTATCGAGCTGTTGCGCCGCATCCACGCGTCGACGCAGCAGGCTTGCCGCGAAGCGGGCGCCAAGATCCTTGCCGGCGATACCAAGGTCATGGGCCGCGGCGAGGTCGACCAGATCGTCTTGAGCACCACGGGGATCGGCGTCACGCGACGGGTCATCCGCGGCGGCGGTCTGCAGCCGGGCGACGCGGTGGTCATCACCGGCACCCTTGGCGACCACGGCCTGGCAGTGCTGAGCGCGCGCCACAGCTTGGGCCTGCAGGGCGATCTTCTCTCTGACGTCGCCCCGCTCAATGGCCTGATTCGCCAGGTGTTGTTGGCAGGCGGCGCGGGCATTCATGCCCTCAAGGATCCCACCCGCGGCGGAGTGACGGCGGCTCTGTCAGAGATGGCTGAGCGCGCTGGTGTGGCGATTGTGCTGCAACAGCAAGCCCTGCCGATGAGCGATGCGGGGCGCGCTGCCTCTGAATTGCTGGGGATCGACCCGCTTTCTGTGGCCAACGAGGGCAAGGCGCTGATTGGCGTGCACCCCGACCAGCTGCAGGCCGTGCTGCAGGCCCTGCACAGCCATCCGCTGGGCCAGGCGGCGGCCCACATCGGCCAGGTGCATGCCTCAGAGAAGCCCGCGCTGCTGATCGACACCGGCTTTGGCCAGCGCCGGCTGTTTGAAAAGGACGCCGAGCCGCTGCCGCGGATCTGCTGAGGGAGCCGGCGCCGGGGGGTCGAGATGCACGAGATGTCTTTGGTAGATGCGCTGTTTGACCAGGTCGACCGGGCCCTGGAGCCCCATCCGCAGGCGCGGCTGTGCCACGTGCGGGTGCGCATTGGCGAGCTGGCGGGCGTGGAGCCCGAGCTGTTCCGCACGGCCTTTGAGGGTTTGCGCCAAGAGCGGCGGTACCCCGGCGCAGCCCTGGAGCTGGTCTGGCAAGAAGCGCTCTGGCGCTGCCTTTTGTGCCAAACCACTGTCGATCATGGGGATTTTCTGCAGTGCCCGGCTTGTGGAGGGGCAGCCCAGCTGTGCCAGGGCGATGGCATCTACCTGGATCATTTGGAATTGGAGGTACCCGATGTGTGACGTCTGTGGCTGCGGCGATCCCGCCAGGACCAAGCTGGTGCAGGTGGACGTGGGTGCGTCGCTGCTTTCCAAAAACGACCGCGACGCCCTGGTGTTGCGCCAGCGCTTCCGCGAGCTGGGGATCACGGCCCTGAATTTGATGGGCTCGCCGGGCTCGGGCAAGACCGCCCTGCTGGAGGCAACCGCACGGGCTTTGGGCGGCCAGCGGCTCAGCGCCGTCAGCGGCGACCTGGCCACCACCCACGACGCCGATCGCTTGACGCGGGCCGGCCTGACCTCAGCGCCGATTACCACCGGCACCGCCTGCCACCTCGACGCGGCCATGGTCGGCAGGGCTCTGCAGGACCATCCGCTCCTGGGCGAGTCCATGGGCCACAGCGACTATTTCTTTATTGAAAACGTGGGTAACTTGGTGTGCCCTGCGATCTACGACCTGGGTCAGCAGGCCAATGTGGTGGCCCTTGCCGTGACCGAAGGCGTGGACAAGCCCCTCAAATACCCGGTGATGTTCAAGAACGCCGACCTGGTGGTGCTGACCAAGACCGACCTGCTGCCCTACCTGCCAGACATCTCTGTGGCGGCGATCCTAGACAACCTGGCGCGGGTCATGCCAAAGCCCAGGATGATCCAGCTGGCGGCGACGCGCGACCAGGGCCTGCAAGAGTGGCTGGCCTGGCTGCAAGAGCAGCGCGATCAGGTGCTGGCTGTGGGCCCCGCCAAGCCAACAGCCGAGCTGCTGCGCCGGGCGAGCCGGGGGTTGCGACCGGTTGCCAAGGGAATTGGCTAGGTTGTTGTTAGGTAGCCTGGCCGCTCAGTGGCCGTCGCCCGGCTGGGTGATCCACGGCGCCAGCAACAGCAGCCCGGCCATGGCCGTGTAGCCAATGGCGTGTTGCCACGCGGGCTCAAAGGCAAAAGTAGTGTCCGCCGGCGTAAAGACCCAGCTGTGGCACAACCCCAGCGCCGAGGCTGCGGCCAGCCCCAGGCACCACAGGGCGGCTAGGCGAAAACGCCTGCCGATAATCGCCACGGTCGCCGCTGCCAAGCCCATGGCAGAGAAGATAAAGCCCTGCTCCAAGGCAAAGGCGCCGGTGATCCAGGTGTCGGCCTGCTCAAAAGCGGGGATCACCTTGGCGCTGAAGGGCTTGTCTGGGCTACCCATGCCGGCCGCGCGCATGCCGTTTTTGGCCAGCAAGGCGCCCCAGGCGGCCACAGCGGGCAGGATGCCGACCACCACGGCCGGGGCCTGCTCTTTGGGCACGCTCTGAAAGGCCTGGGCGGTGATAACAAGGCCTATCCACAGCACAATGGCCATGCCGGCGTCGACCGGAACCGCCCAAGCGATGTAGGCCAGGGTGCCAGAAAGGCAGACAACCGTTGCGAAAACGCCGTTCAACACCGAGTAGCCGGCCCGCGCCCCCATCGCCTTCCACCCCGGGTGGCCGATGTAGATGGTGGTGGGAAAGGCCGAGCCAAACAGGCCAGCGACCACCGAGCCCACGCCGTTGACGGCCAGCGACGGGCCGGTGGGATAGCTGTCTCCAGCGGCTTCGGCAGACTCGATGTTCTGCAAGCTGCCCAGCACGTTGAACAGGCCCATGGGAATGATCACAGCCAGATACGTCAGCAGATGGCCGCCCTGCAGCGCCTGCCACAGGTCGCCGACCACCGGAATCGGCAAGTGCAGCCCGGCTCCGGTGGGCGAGGGTCCGGCCGGCGCCAAGCCCGTCGCCCAAGCCAGCAGCGTGCCCAGGGCCACCGCCACCGCCCCCCCTGGCAGGCCGCCCTTGAACTTGACCCGGCCAAAGTACGTCAGCAACACCACGCCCAGCGTCGCCAGCCCCACCACCGGATGGGCAAAGGTGCGAAACAAAAAGCCCAGAGAAATAAAGCCCAAAGCGATGCCAGACAGCGTCGACAACAGCGCCGCACGCGGGGTGGCCCGGCGGATCTTCTCGGCCACGCCGGCACCCACCAGCTCGATCACACCCGACGCCAGGGTGGCGACCAGGCCGGCCTGCCAGGCGATGCGCACCGGGTCGGGATGGCCCGCTGCCTGGGCCGCCAGCTTGGCCGGCAGCATGATCAGAAAGACGTGGGCAAACAGCGACACCGTGTTGATGCCGTAGGGCAAGGCGCAGACATCGGTGCGGCCGGTCTTGCGCGCCAACTGCATGGCCTGCCAAGCATAAAAGGCGTTACCTACCAGCAGCGACATGGCGGCGCCCGGCAGCACCCGGCCATACAGCAGCTCTGGCGACATGCCCAGCACAAAGCGGCACAGGGCATCAATCAGCAGCAGCTGCACCAGGTTGTCTAGGGCCAGGCCAAAGAAGCCGTCGATGTCGCCGCGCGAGAACCAGCGCATGGGGGTACCTTCAGGCGGGATGGAGGCCCGCCGTGGCTAGGGTAGCGCTGGTTGGGGTGGGCGGGTAGCAAATCGCGGGTTGCGTCCCGGATCGAATGAACGGGCTTGCGTACCTGCGACGCTGCGCGCAATCACCTGGCCCAATTCTCAACGACTACACCTTCGATCCCGTCAAAGTCGGCCACATTGGCGGTGACGACGACCAAACCATGCGCCTGCGCAATGGCGGCAATCTGGCCGTCCGCGAACGCGAGTGGACGACCGACCCGCTCTCGTGCGGCCCGCACGTCTGCGTGCCAGGCTGCCGCGGCGGCGTCATACGGCAGAATCGGCAACGAGGGCGCAACAACATCATGCAGGTACCGGTACAGCGCGGCCCGCCGCGCACCTTCCGGCAGACGGGCGACACCGTACAGTGCTTCGTGCCAAGTAACGCACGCAATCGCGCAGTCATCTCTGCGCAAAGCCAACTGCTCCATAAACTTGGCGTTCAGTTGCGGCTTGACTGGCTCGGCAAGTGCATTGGTGTCGAGTAGGTAGCGCAGCGTCACCACGACACCTCGCGGCCCGCACCAGTGTCTCGCAGGCCGGTCAATGCGGCGGGGAGGTCGAGGCCATTGAGGTCCTCTTGCGCGCGGAAAGTTTCAAGGGCTTGCCAAAAATCGCCATGACCACCGCGCTGCATTCGCTCAAACTCCGCGATCGACAACAGCACCGCGACTGTCTTTCCTCGCCGGGTGAGGACAATGGACTGGCCCGCTTCGGCGCTGTGGACAAGCGCCGGGAGTTGATTGCGAGCCTGGGCGATGGACGCGGTGCGGGTCACGGCAGCCTCTGTGCCAGCGCGTGTGTGGCGCGCCAGTCTAGACATCAAGATAGCCATCTGGCGCGATCGGCGCAAGCGCGCCTGATACCGTTTCCGAAACGCCAAGGTGGTCTGCAATTCCATTGGCGACGGCTATGGTTCGGCGCAGACGTGCCCTGCGCAGGCCACCTGCGCAGCGCCGGGCGGCAAACCGGAGTGCAAGGCGTGGATCTGCGCGCCAGGTGCGAGTTGCCAGGGCGAAAAGTCGATAGAGTGCAGCGGGGATGGGCTTGAAGTCCTGAAGTCCACCGATTGCGCCGCAAGCGGGCAGAAGTGCAGCGACGGCAGCTGTAAAGCCCAAGTCTGTGCGCCCGGCAAGCCATTCTGCGCCAGCAATGCGGTCAAGGCGTGCAGCAATGACGGTCTCGTCGCCAGTCTGGTCAAGGCGTGCGGCGCGAGCGAGTTCTGCGAGGGGGGCGCGTGCAAAGCGCAAACATGTAGCCCGAGCAGCGCAGTCTGCGATGGCAACGCCGCCAAGAAGTGCAATGCGTTGGGATCTGGCTATGTTGACGCCGGTCAGGACTGCGGCAAAGACAAGTGTTGGTATGGGGTGTGCAAGCCGCTGCTATGTGCCGCGGCCAGCCAGTTCTGCGATAACGGCAAGCTGAAGACTTGTAGCCCGGATGGTCTCAGCGTCACTTCCGAAGAAGCGTGCAAGACAGGCACGTTCTGCGGTTTTAGCAAAGTCGGCGGTGCTGCCTGCCAGCCGCAGGTTTGTGAACCGAACAAGCCCACTTGCAGCGGTACCTTGGCGACTACCTGCAAGACCGACGGCTCTGGCTTCGAGGTCGCCGGGACCGAATGCAAAGTGCAGGGAAAGGTCTGCTCACAGGGCTTCTGCAAGGGTCTAGTGTGCGACCCCATGACGCCTGCGTATTGCGACCAGAACAACGCGATGAAGTGCGACACCAGCGGCCTGAATCCAAGCGTTTTACAGGCTTGTGCCCCCGGGGCGTACTGCGAGAAAGGCGCTTGCCTGCCGCAGGTTTGCTCACCTGGCGGCTCAGGCTGTTTCGGCACCATTGCAGCGACGTGTAACTCGAACGGCAGCGGTTGGTTGG
>CAIXGW010000297.1 GCA_903919145.1 uncultured Myxococcales bacterium | reverse complement strand
GCGCCCAGCAGCTCGCCCACCCGCTCGACGCCGACGCGGCGGCCGTTCCACGTCTCCATCGCCTTGTCTCTGGCGCGGACCAGCAGCACGTACTCGCCCTCCGCTCGCCCCGGGCATAGCGCAAGCAGCGAATCGGGCTCATCAAAACCGCTCAGGTACCAGAAATCGCTGTCTTGCCGCCACTCGTGCTCCACGTCGTGATTGCGGATCGCCTGGCGGGCCGACGGCACCAGGATCACCGCCCCCGGGCCAAAGGCATCCATCAATTGCTTGCGGCGGTTGGCGAAAATCGGACTCATCGACATGCCTCTCTCCCTTGGCGGCTCAACGGCGCGCAGCCTATCAGATTTGCAGTGCCGCAGCAGAAGTGCAGCCAAATCACTTTCAAAACTATGCGGTTGCCTCTACTGCAGCGGGCGCAGCCGCCGCGCCCATAGCGTCACTGCCACGGCAATGCCAAACGCCATCCAGTGTTGCACATCGGCCGTCGAGCGCAGCGCGTAGTGCAGCACCGTCAGCACTGCCACCGCATAGACCAAGCGGTGCAGCGCCTTCCAGCGCTTGGCGCCCAGCTTCTTGACTGCGGCCGCTGTCGAAGTTGCCGTCAGCAGCGCCATGCCCAGCAGCGCCAGCGCCCCAGGCCACAGCCAGATGTGCTCTTGAAAGCTCTTGAGGACCGCCGCAGCGCTGCTCTGGTCTGCCACCAGCCACACCGCTACATGTATGCCAGACAGCAGCGCCGCCGACAGCCCCAGCCGCCGCCGCCACCGCGCCGGCCACGTCGCCCGCAGGTGAATGCGAAGCGGCGTGCAGGCGAGCGCGGCCACCAACCACATAAATGCCAATGCCCCCAGGTGGTTGGCGGCCCACAACCCGGGGCTGGCCAAGGGCCGCTCGCCCACCTGCTGCGGCCCCTGCCAAACGGCGTGGCCAATGTACGCGCCCGTGGCCAGCCAAGCCGCGCCGAAAACCAGCCACTCGCGCTGGACGGCGGAAAGTCCATGCTCTTCTTGGGATTCTGCCATGCCAAACAGCCTGTGGCCGCACCCCTGGCGGCGCGAAAGGCTACGGCGATGCGCGGCGTTCGGCAAGCAGCCGCGCCCCATCGCAAATTGCTGTGGCATTACAAGGATCAGACAATCCCTACGTACTTGTCGGAAGCGGGGGTCGGCCAGCGCGCTCGCGCCAGGGCCTGGCCCCGGCCCCACTGCGGGGGCACTGTCTCCCCGGCCGGCAGCCAGCTAGCGGTGCGCTGGGGGTCATCCAAAATTGCCGATTTATTACTGGGATCAGACAATCCCTACGTACTTGTCGGACGCTTGTCCGAAGCGCTGGCCGGAGGCCTTCTGAGCCCCACGGCGCCCCGGCCCGCGCCCGCGCCTGGGGGCCGCGCCCACCCCGCCAATTCGACTGGACGGAAGCGCGCAAGAGCGCCACACTGGTACCTTCGTCCGACCGCAAGCGCCGGACCTGTGCCGCGCCGCTGCCCCCGCCTCCTGCCCTGGTCTGGGTGATGATGTCTACCAACCCGCAGCAGATTGTCGCCAACCGCCTGCAGCCCCGTGCCGCGCGCCCCTCCGCTCCGCTGCTGGCGGTGCTTTGCGCCCTGCTGGTCGTGGGCTGCGCCGACCCCAAGCCCGCCGCTGCGCCAGCCGCCAAGGCCGACACGGCGGCCACTCAGGACACCGGGGCCGGCCAGGGCGTCGACGCAGAAGACGCTGCCGCGGTTGGGGTGGTTGACGCTGCCACCGCGACGGACGGCAGCCCTGCAACCGACGACGCAGTGGCCCCCGACGCCGTAGACGCTGGCGGTCCGCTGCCAGAGGGCTCTTACCCCAAGCAGCCCACGGTAGAAATTCCCAAGTTCCCGCTGCGCTTTGCCATCCCCCCCGACGCAAAGCCAGGCCAATGGCAAGACGGCATCTGGGTTCTGCCCAACGGTCGCGTGCTGACGCCTGCTGGCAAGCAAGTCTTTCTGGGCGCGTATCCCATGGGCGCCGCGGTGCACCCGGGCGGTCTGACGGGCTACATCGCCAACGAAGGAAAGGCCAAGGCCGTCCAGGTCGTCGACCTTACCAGCGGCAAGGTGGTGCAGACGCTCAAGAAGTCCTATGTCTATCGCTGGTTGGCGGTAGATGGCCAGGGCGCCTACCTCTATGCGTCCGGCGGCCCCAAGGAGCCAACGTGGCGCTTTGCGATCCAGCCCGACGGCACGCTAAAGGACGACAAAGCCTACACGACCAAGAACGGCCTGCTGGGGATCGCCCTGTCGCCCGACGGCAATTGGCTCTATGGCGTCGCTTCGAGCTATGCGCTGAACAAGGCCAAGACGGTCGCCGAGTTGTGGCGCGTCGAGGTGGCCACAGGTACCGCCGAGCTGCTGGTCAAGCTGGCCGACATGCCCTACGACGTGGTGGTCAGCCCAGATGGCGCGACGGCGTGGGTGATGAACTGGCTGGGGGGGCAGCTGCAACACGTCGATCTTACTCAGGGACCAGCCAAAGACGGCCAGACGGCAGCCATGCTGTCTACCGCGCTGGGTTTCAGCGGGCAAGGCGTGGCGATGAGCCCGGACGGCAAGGTGGTGTATGCCAGCGCCGTAGATGGCGATTTTGTGGCGTTTGTCGATGCGGCGACGGGTCAGATCACCCACAAGGTGATGGTCAACCTGGGCCAGGCCCCGGGGATGGCGCCGCAGGGCCGCGATCCAGGGTTCCTGCGCGTTTCGCCCGATGGCAAGCGCGTCTATGTGGTGTGCGCGCTGAGCAACGAGGTCGCCGTCATCGATACGGCTTCGGCGCAACTGGTGGGCTCCATTCCGGTGGGCTGGTATCCCTCTGGGCTGGCGCTGAGTGCCGATGGCAAGACGCTGCTGGTGACCAATGCCAAGGGCACGGGGTTTCCGGTCGGCTGGGTCGATGCCAATGCCTCGGACGGCTACATGGGCACCCTGTCGGTCATCCCCATCCCCAAAGACGACCAGCTCAAGGCCTGGCAGGGCGATGTGTTGGACAACCTGATTGGAATCAATGGCCTGGGGCGGGTGCCTGCAACCCAGGAGCAAAAGCAGCTGCTTCCCGATGCCGGTGGATCTGCCCAGATCAAGCACGTGGTCTACCTGATGAGAGAGAACAAGACTTTTGACGTGCAGCTGGGCGATCTGGCTGGGCAAGTCACCGGGGTGGTGGCCGATCCTGCGCTGGCGCTGTTTGGCGAAGAGATCACCCCCAACCTCCACAAGCTGGCCAAAGAGTACTGCTTGTTGGACAACTTCTACACCGACGGGGACTACTCTGCCACCGGCCACAGCTACGCCATGGCGGGCAAGGCCTCTGACTACATAGAGAAGTTCTATCGACTGAGCGACAAAGGCGCCGACATCAAGTGGGGCGTCGGTCCGGTCTCGCAACCCGGCCGCGGCTTTCTGCTGCACAACATCCTGGGCCACGGCTTGACGGCCCGCGCCTACGGCCAGCTGGTCGGCATGATCGACGCCTGGACGGTGACCAACGTCATGCAGGGCGAGTATCCCGGCCTGGTGTTCAACATGGGCGTCAAAGACAAAGAAAAGGCCAGCTGGTACGCCAAGCACATCCAGGGGATCGACCTGCCGAGCTACACCTTCTTGTCTGTGCCCAACAACCACACCTGCTGCGGCAACGACCCCAACTATCCGTCGCCCAAGTCGATGATTGCCGACAATGACGAAGCCACCGGCCTGATTGTCGAGGCGCTTACCAAGCACAAAGACTGGCCTTCGACGGTGATCTTCATCTTTGAAGACGACTCGCAAGATGGCGGCGACTCGGTGGAGTACCATCGCAGCCCGCTGGTGGTCGTCTCGCCGTTTGCCAAGCGCGGCCACCTGCTGCACACCCAGCACGCCATTGGCGCCATCCACGCCACCATGGAGCGGGCGCTGGGCGTTACGCCGCTGACCGAGTTTGACGCGCTGGCCTCGCCCATCTACGGTTGCTTCCAGGCCAAAGCCGACGCGAGCTCCTATCAGCACGTGCCGCGCCTGTATCCAGAGGTTGCCAACAAAGACGAGCCCAAGAAAAAGTGGAACAAGTCACTGGAGCGCCAGTGGCAGCCGGTGGGCCCAAAGTCGATGGACGAACACCGCGGCATCGGCCGGCTGCTGTGGCACATGTACAAGGGTTCGCCGGCGCCTTGGCCGCAACAGCGCTACACGCCTGAGGGATTGGACCTGGATGATGACGACTGACCCCGTAGCCCCCAGCGCCGCTGCCCCCAAGAGGGGCAAATCCCCGCAGGTCGCGCTGGCCGTCGCTGCGCTGGGCGCCCTGGCCCTTGGCGCCGCTGTTGCCTTTTTTGGCAGCCACAGCCAAGCCCCGGCGGCGGGCCAGCCGGCTGGGTCGGGCGGCGGCGCTGCAGGAGGGCCCGTTGCCTCAGGGGCGACCCTTGGGCAAGCGCCGGCAAAGGCTGATGAATTCTGGTCCGCCCTGCCCGACCCGCTGGTGACCGTGCAGGGCCAGAAGGTCATGCGAGACGAGGTGCGCGCCCAGCTGCCGGCGCGAGCGGACCAGCTGCTGGCGGACCAGCCCGGCGGAGAGTCGCTGCTGTATGCGGCGGCCCAGGCTGCCGAGCGGCTGGTTGACGAGCGGCTGGCGATAGCCCTGCTGCCCCAAGACGACCTGCAGGCGCTGCAGACCCGCGTCAATCTAGAGCGCGACTCTGAGGTGCGGCGCCACGGCGGCCTGGAGCCCTGGACCCAAGAGCTGGCGCGGCGTCTGCAGACTCCGGCGGGCTGGGTGACGCTGGCGCGGACGCGGGCGGCGTTGGACATGGCCTTGGAAGTCACTGATACCCAGCCAGCCACCGACGACGCCGTGCTGCAACAGCGCTATGCCAAACGCAAATCGCGCTGGCAGCTGCCGCCGATGGTTCGCTGGCGCGAGATCGCAGTGGCCGTAGAGCCGGGCGACAGCGCCGCAGGAGAGAAGGCCCGCCAGACTCTTCAGGCTGCTCTGGAGCGGCTGGCTCGCGGCGAGGACTTTGGCGCGCTGGCAACGGAATTGTCGGGTGGGCACAGCCGCAGCCGCGGTGGCGACCGGGGCTGGACGCGGCCAGGCGAAGTCGACGCCGAGCTCAACCGGGCCCTGCAAGCCCTGGCGGTGGGCCAGCGCAGCGGCCTGGTGGTCAGCAGCCATGGCATGCACATCCTGGAAGTCCTTGAAAAACGCCCAGAGAGCCTTCGCCCGTTTGAGGAGGCGCGGGATCAGCTGCGCGGCGAGTTCCTGGCCGAGCTGCGGTTTTCGCAGCGGCGCCAGCTGCTGAAAGCGCTGCGCGGCAAGGCCGAGATCCGCTGGGCCACTAGCCAGTTGGCTGAAGTCACGGCCCAGGCGGCTCCAGGCCGCGCCATCGACACCGCCCTACCCGCCACCCCCGTCGCCCACCCAGCCGAGCCGGGTCAGGCCCCAGGACACCCATGATGCAAAGCAGCTTCTTCTTTGGCTTGCGCGGCAGCGGCTTGGCCCGCTGGTGGCTCACGGCAACGCTTGCCGCTGGCTGTGCCGCCAAGCCACCCGTGCAGGACGCGCCGCTTCCGGCTGGTGCGGCCGACGCCGCCGCGGGGACCGCCGACGCCGCAGCGGGCGGCCGAACGGCAGGTTTTGCCCCGCGCAACGGCGCCGGAGAAGCCAAGGACCAGGCCGGTCCGGACCAGTGCAAAGACAGCAAGCCCGGTCCGCCCCCGCCGCCCCCGCACAACCCTCTAGAGTATGTCCGCAATTTCCACCAGACGTGGCAGCGCGATCCGTCGACGACCGTGACGCTGACCTGGACCACCAACGTCACCGACTTGGCCGCCTACACCCCGCGGGCCCTCTACGCGCCGGCCAGCGAAGTCTGCAGCGATGGACGCCGCCTGTTTGCCGGCCAGGCCCTGCAGGCCACCGGTAGCGGCTTGCAGTATGACACCATTACCTGGGACGGTCAGCAGAAAGCCGTGACGTGGACCGTTGAGCTTACCGGCCTGACCCCTGACACTGACTACGCTTTTGCGGTAGGGACCTGGCAGTCCCATGACCCGGCGACCGGCCATTTTGCCAAGGCCACCCTCAGCCAGCCTGGTCGCTTTCGCACCGCCCCTGCCAAGGGCAGTCGAGCGCCGATGCGCTTTGTCATGGCCGGAGACAGCCGCGGCGGGACCGCCAACATCTACACCCACAGCAAGCGCTTTGCCGCCATTCCTGCGCTGGCGTGGTTCTTTACCGGCGACATGAGCTCGACCGGGGTGCAGCCGCAGTGGGACGACTGGTTCGAGTCGATGGGCCCGATTCTGTGGACCAAGCCGCTGATGCCGGTGCAGGGCAACCACGAGATGCTGGCCGAGATTCACTACGGTCAGTTTGCCCTGCCGGTGGCGCCGGGGCTCAGCGCCGACTACCTTGAGCACGCCTGGGCGCTCGACATCGGCAACGTTCACATGATCGGGCTGGACAGCAACACCGACGAGGGCATCGCCGACCAAGTGCCGTGGCTGACCAAGCACCTAGAGGCAGCCGCCAAAAACCCCGATACTGACTGGACATTTGTGATGATGCACCACCCGGCGTATTCGGCTTCCACCGTCCATGGATCCAGCACAGCGGTGCAGAAGCACTGGGTACCGCTGTTTGAGAAGTACGGCGTTGACGTGGCTTTTGCTGGCCACGACCACTGCTACGAGCGCAGCGTACCGATCACGGCAGGCAAGCCGGCCGCGGCGGCCACTGGGGTCACCTACGTGGTGGCTGGTGGTTTCTTTGCGCCGCCCTACAAGAACGGCTCGGATTGGTGGACAGCGGTCTCGCACCACGGCAACAAGTACAACTACGTAGAGATCTCTGTGAATGGCAAGGCGTTGACCCTGACGGCATGGTCGGGCGATGGCGCAGAGAAGCTAGACCAAGTGCAGATCACCCGATAGGTGGCGCGCCCAGCTGGCCTAGGCGGCAGCCACAGAATCCAGAGCGCTCGGAGCCTGTGACATGATGATCCGTTCTCGCGAATTGACTCCCAGCACCGCGTTTGTGGCCGACGACAGCGCCCTTCGCGACCACCCACTGCTGGGGATGCTGGACGATGGCGACCGCGCGGCCCTGGCCCAGCGACTGGAGCGCCTGACCTGCGAGCCGGCCGTGGCCGTGGTGACCCAGGGCGACACCGACCGCGGGCTGTACTTTGTGCTGGAGGGCGAGGCGAGGGCGCTGCGCGACGGCATGGACATCGGATCCATCAACGTCGGCGAGCACTTTGGCGAGCTCGGGCTGGTCTTGGGGACGCCGCGGGCCGTGTCCATCCAGGCCCTGGCGCACATGGAGCTGGCACGGCTGTCGCGCGAGCGCTACATGGAGCTGTGCGAGTCCGATCCGCAGCTGGCCACCCGGCTGCTGGAGACGCTGCTTGGCGGGGTGGCCCACCGCTTGGAGCAGATGACCGAAAGCGTGGGCGTGCTGCTGCGCGAGCGTTCGCTGCCGCGTCGCGCCGAAGTCCGCGTGCGCATGGGTACCCAGTGGCAGACCGTTCGCACTGGCACTCCGGTGGGCGCGCTGCTGCCGCGCCAGTACGACGGCGACCCGGTGGTGGCGGGCCTGCTTGATCGGCGGATTGTGCCGCTGTCTTGGCCGATCTCTTCGCCGTGCGCCTTGGACGTGCTGACCACCGGCCACGCTGAGGGCCAGATGGTCCTGCGGCGGTCGGTGTCGCTGCTGTTGCTGGAGGCTGCCTACCACCTGGACCCCAACTTGCGCATCGAGACCGGCTACTCGCTGGGTTTTGGCTGCCGCATCCAGGTGATGGAGCCGATCACCGGCACCCCTGCCCGGCTGGCCCGCGAGCTGGAAGAGGGCATGAAGGCGCTGATTGCCTCTGGAGCCAGGGCCCGCGAAGAGTGGTGGACGGTAGAAGAGGCCAGGGACCACTTCCGCGACCGCGGCTGGTTGTCGGCGGCGTCTCTTCTCAAGACCTGGCACCACCGCACCGTGCCCATGTGCTCCTACGGCGAGGTCTACGCGCTCAGCCTGGAGCCCCTGGTCGAAGACGCGCGCCTGCTGGGCGGTTTTCACGTCATCAGCGACACCAGCGGCCTGATCCTGCAGTATCCACCGGCTGCGGCGTCGCGGCAGGACCGAGCCGCGTCTGCCGTGGTAGCCGACATGCGCGCGATCGCCCGCCAGACCATGGACATGACCAGCCCCCAGGAGCAGTGGCTGGCGGCCCTGGGCATCAGCAGCGTGGGCTCCTTCAACGAAGCGTGCATTGGCGGCAATGTGTCGCAGATGATCCACGTCTCTGAAGGCTTTCAAGAAAAGCGCATCATCGAGATCGCCGACCGCATCTCTGCCCAGCGCAAAGAAGTGCGGATCGTCTGCATCGCCGGTCCGTCCTCTTCGGGCAAGACCACTTTCATCAAGCGCCTCAACGTGCAGCTGCAGGTCAACGGTCTGCGGCCTGTGCCGATTTCGCTGGACAACTACTACATCGACCGCGACCGCACGCCCCGCGATGCCAAGGGTGAATTTGACTTTGAAGCCTTTGAGGCGCTGAGCCTGGACCTGCTGCGCGACCACATGGCCCGGTTGACGGCCGGCGAAGAGGTGGCCACCGCCCACTACGACTTCCACACTGGCAAGAGCCATCCCAATGGCGGCCCGGTGCTGACCGTGGGGCCCGATGAGATCCTCTCTCTGGAAGGCATCCACGGGCTCAACCCAGGCTTGCTGCCCGGCATGGACCCGGCCAAGGTTTTTACGATTTTTGTGTGTCCGCTGGCGCAGTTGGCCTTTGACCGCCTCAACCGCATCAATGGCTCTGACGTGCGTCTGATTCGCCGCATCGTCCGCGACCGCCACGGACGCAACCACAACGCCGCGGCGACCATTGCCCGCTGGCCGTCGGTCCGCGCTGGCGAGCGAGCGCACATTTTTCCCTACCAGCACAACTCCAGCGCGGTGTTTGACACTTCTCTGCTGTATGAGCTGGGCGTGCTCAAGGTGTTTGCCCAGCGCTACCTGCTGGAAGTGGAGCAGACCGACCCGAGCTTTGCGACCGCGTCACGGCTGCTGGGGATGCTGGACCGCTTTGTGACCATCTACCCGGATCACGTGCCGCCGACTTCGATTTTGCGCGAGTTTATTGGCTCCAGCGGATTTGAGTACTAGTACCCAAGACCGTAAATTCGATCCGGGCTACGCCCGGTTCTTGTTCACAGGTCTTGGGTCCTACTGTTGGGTCTTCTTCCGTACCCCAAACCGCGTCCGTTTCGGAACCCGGAACGAACTTGGGGTTTGGGGTACTAGTACCCAAGACCGTAAATTCGATCCGGGCTACGCCCGGTTCTTGTTCACAGGTCTTGGGTCCTACTGTTGGGTCTTCTTCCGTACCCCAAACCGCGTCCGTTCCGG
>CAIXGW010000296.1 GCA_903919145.1 uncultured Myxococcales bacterium | reverse complement strand
CGCGCTGCAGCAGGGTCGGCCACTCGGCGCGGATCTGGGCGGCGCGGTGGGCGGGCACTTCGTCGATCGCGTAAAGATCGTCGCCGCCATCTCCGCCGATTTTGCGCAGCCAAGGCTTTGTCAACAGCTCGGTTTGCATAGCCATTCTTGCCGGCGCGTCGATCCAGTGCCAGTGGATGAGCACGCGGTTGACGCCCAGGGCAGCCAGCAAGCGCCGGCTGTCTTCTGAGAAGGGCTGGGCCAGGACCTCTCTGAAGAACGCGTGGTGCGGTGGGTTGTAGCCGGTAAAGCCGCCGAGGGTCGGGTGGCCGTGGACGCGGACGCCGTCATTGCGCTCCAGCCGCTGGGTGTGCCAGATGCCGTCCATCGGCAGCTCGGCGACTGCGCCGACCCCGCGATCGGCGGCCAGCGCCTGGTAGATCAGCTCTGGCGGCGGCGGCTGGACCAGCGGCAGGGCCAGGGTGTCCAGCTCTAAGGCCAGAGCAGCCACAGCCAGGCAGCCGGCTGCCAGGGGCCCATGGCGTCCCCACCGCTGCGCCCGGCGCATCAGGGTTTGCGCCCCCCAAGCGACCAGCACGGCGCCAAACAGCGTCGCGGGCACCACAAAGCGGTTGGTGAAGCGCAGGCCCTTGAGCAGCGGCAAGCTGGCAAACACCTGGCCGTAGGGCCCCTGCGCCCCGCCCGGCGCGTTGGGGCCGGTGCCCAAAAACAGCAAGCCACACAGGGCGAGCCAAGCCCACAGGATGCCCGGGCCAAAGCGCCAGTTGGTTTGGCCATGGCGGGTCACCCACAACCCCTTGCGCTGGCTTGCCAATTGCGCCGCCGTTGCCACAGCGCCAATGGCCGCAAGCACCAGCGGCACAGCCCCGGGAAAGGCCACCGGCTCGCGAGAGGACTGGTCTATGTGGTGGGCGGCCAGGCCCTGCCAGTGGCGCATCAGCTCGCTGGACGTCAGCAGATCGCGCAGGATGCCAGAAGAGGCGCGCAGCTCGTCGGGGTCGCGCTGCAGGCCCATGTCGCGCGGAATCTGCAGGTAGGGCCACAGCAGCGCGGCCAAGGGCACGCCGATCAGCACCGCCGCAGCGACCAGCCGAGCCAGCGCTTGGCGGCGCCCTACCGCCGCCAACCCGATGTCCGGTCGGACTTCCGCGACGAATCCGGTGTGGGGTAGCGAAGTTGGCTCAGCAGTAGGACTCGGGACCTGGGAAGCAGAACCGGGTGTAACCCGGATCGATGGATCGGTCTTGGCTGCCAGCCACGGCAGCTCGCGCCAGCGCAGCCCCAGCAGCACCAGCGTGGCCGGCACGGCCAGGACCAGCAAGTAGACGCCGTAGTAGATGCACAGGCCAAACTGCAGGGCAAAAAGCCCAAAGACCCAGAGCCATTTGCGCAAGGTCAGCTGGGCGATGGCCGCCTCCAGGGCCAGCAGCACCAGCGGCAGCAGCATGGTCGACTGCAGCTGCAGGCGGCCCAGCAGGCCCAGCCGCCACGGGGCGTAGGCAAAGAACACGGCGCCGGCCAGGGCGGGCCACGGCGACTCGACCCGCGGACGCAGCCACGCATAGGTAGCAAGGCCGCTGGTCACCAGGGCCAACCCCATCCAGGTGTTGAAGGCCCCTATGGGCCCCAGCAGAGGGTCCAGCAGCCGCCCGGGCAAGGCCCACGCCAAGAAATTCTCTGAGTAGGCCAGCACGTCAGGGGCGGGATGCAGAATGCGGGCGTCCAGCAGGTGACCGGGTTGCTGCAGCAGATTGTGTTTACTTTCAGAGAGATACCACAGCGCCAGCTGAGCATCCCACCAGTAGGGGGCGCGGATGAGGTGGGTGGTCCACTGCAGCGGCAGCGGCCACAGCCAGTGCAGCGTCCAGGCCACAAACGCCGCCGCTACGCCGGCCCAGGTGCGCAGGGAGTCGCGCTGCGGGCTCATGGGGCCCCTGGCGGCGGCTGGCGTGCCCACCCGGCTTGCATGACATGCCAGCGGTCAGGCAAGCGCCGCCACAGCAGCCAGCAGCTGTTCAAGCTGGGCACCAGCCCTTCTGTCAGCACGTCGGCGACTTGCGCGCCCTGGGGCCACAGCTGAGCAGGGTCGCTTGCGTCAAGCAGAAAAGTGGCGCCGTCGCCCGCCAGCAGCTGGGCTTTGGGCGGCTGGTGCCCGACCCAGCGGTCGTGGAGGCTGCACCAGCTCCGCTGAGCCAACTGGGCGCACAGCACCGACTTCCAGCGCTCAAACGCCGCGGTGGCCACCACCTGCTGGTCCACCTCTTTGGCCACGGCGTCGGGATGCAGGACAATCAGCTGGCCAAGAAAGCCAAAGAACAGTAGGGCCTGGCTGGGATAATCGGCGAACAGCTGCGCCAGGTTGGCCGTCCAGCCGGTGGGACCTTGGGGGCTGAAGTAGTCGCGCGCCGTCATCACCCAGTGCACTTGGGGAAAGCGCTTGCGCAGCAGCCAACGGGCCAGCGGGTCGGGCTCGATGGCGTGGACCACCTTGAATCGGCTCAGGAACTCAGGGTCCAAGTTCCAACCCGCGCTGGGGCCAATCAGGACCAGCTCGGGCTCTGGCGGAGCCCAGGCTCGCAGCAGCTGGGCCACGGCCAACCGGTAGGGTGTCCACAGCGAGCGGCGATGGCGCAAGGCGACCAGGTGATACGGCCAGCCCCCCGCGGCATTGCTGAGCCCGGCCAGCCAGGAGAGAAGGGGTTGCGCGGAGTTGTCCAGGTGGGCCAGTTGCATCGACTCCGCCGCGGGCAGGCTGGGGGGCCGGGTCCGTCAAGGCACCGTGCACTCACCCACAAAGATCTTGGCCAGGGCCCCTTCGCTGATCGAGACCCAGCGGTGGGCGCCTTGAAATGCCAGCGCTTCACCCTGTGGCTCGGCCGGCGACGGTAGCAGCAATCCGTGCCAGTTGGCCACCTGGGCCGCGACTTCTTGGGGGCTGGCAGACACCAGCAGCGGGCCGCCGTCAAACAACTGAATGCTGGCATAAGTCCGCACCGCCAGGCGCGAACTGGCCGGGTCAAAGTCGGCAGCGGTGGCGCGCAGACGCTCTCCACTGGCGACTCCAGCGGCCGCCAGATCGAGCAGCCCCAGGGCTTCGGCCTTGATCTTGTCCTCTTTGGTGGCCATGGCTTGGACCACCGCGGCGCGGTACAGGGCCGCCTTGCCGTCGTCGCGCTTGGTCAGGATCAGCGCCCAGCCGCCGGGGAGCATGGCCAGCGCCTCGGCATTGTGCGGTCCGTCGGGATACGTCACCTCGATGGCGCGCCAGTCGCCCTTGGCCACATCGACATGCGGTGGCGTTTGGCCAGGGGAAGGCAGGCTCTCTGGCTCGCGGACGGCCAGGATGGCCACCTTGTTGCGGGTCTCTGCGTTGTCGCCGATGTCAGCCACCCACAGGCAATCGGCAGGCGGGGCGCCGGCCGCCGCCTCTACCTTGGCTGGACACTGCGCCAAGGCCATGTCCTCCCAGTCGGTGTGGGGGGCGCCGTCCAGGTGCAGAGCCAAGCGCAGCTGACCGTCGGCGGCCAGCAGGTGGACCTCTGGCTTGGCGCCGCTGTCATTGTGGACCCACAGGTGCCCCGGATGGCGGCGCGACGCTGCCACACCACTAATCTCTTTTAGTCCAGCAGACTTGACAAAGCCCTGGGCGGCAGGGATCTGCCAATTGCAGCCCGTGGGGTCCGATGCCGGAAGGGCGCGCAGCGGCGGCAGGGCCACTGGCGGGTCGGCCGGGTCGACCGCACAGGCCCAGCCTGCCAGGACGGCAACCCCTACCACAGCCCAGCAGCGCGCCTGCAAGGCTGCGGAGGCTGGGGCGTTTGGCTTAGTCATGGCGGCCTCGCGGTCAGCCATTGCGGCCGGCGCTACCTAGACGCAGTATAGCATGGCTGCGCCCGCCACCAGCGCCCTGGCGGGGCCAGCTGCCCAAAGAGCCACGGACGGCTGCCGATTTGCCAGCGGAGGGGCCCATGCGCCTATGCGTGCTGAACAGTTCCTATGAAGGTAGCGAAGCCCCCTTTGCCGACTACGACCCACCGGCCTCACCGGCAGCGCACGCGCCCCAGCACGTCTGGCAGCAATTCGCCCTGAAGAAGGCCACGGTGGTGCCGCAGCTGCAGGCGCTGGTGGCGCAGGGGTTTGATGTCTTTGTCAATCTGTGCGATGGCGGCTGGGACGAGGATCGCGCCGGCATCGAGGTCGTGCAGACCCTGGAGCGGCTGGGCCAGGCCTACACCGGTGCCGGGCCCGAGTCCTACGATCCAAGCCGCGAAGCGATGAAGCGCGCCTGCCACTACGCCGGGGTAGCCACGCCGGCTTGGCAGCTGGCCACCTCGACCCAGGGCATTGTCAAAGCCGCGCAGACGCTTAGGTTTCCGGTGATCGCCAAGCATCCAGCCAGCTACGGCAGCGTGGGGATGGGCAAGGATGCGCGCTGTGCCACGGCCGCCGAGCTGAGGGTGGTGGCTGAGCGCAACCTTGCGGCGTATGGTGCTGTGCTGATTGAGGAGTTTATTGAAGGGCGCGAATTCACCGTGCTGGTGGCCGAGCCGGGGCCGGGCGAGACCGCGCCGCGCACCTGGCCGCCCATTGAATTCCGCTTTCCCGCGGGCGAGACGTTCAAACACTTTGATCTCAAGTGGGTCGACTGGCAGGGGATGTCAACCCACCTGCTGGAAGACCAGGCGCTGGCTGAGCGGGTGCGTCAAGCGGCGGCGGCGATGTTCAGCGCGCTGGCCTGTAGCGGCTATGGGCGCTGCGACCTGAGGATGGACGCGGCGGGCCAGCTGTTCATGCTGGAGATCAACCCGAATTGCGGGATCTTCTACCCGGCCGACTCCTACGGCAGCGCCGATTTTGCGCTGGCAGCGGCTCCAGGGGGCCACCCGGCGTTTTTGCAGCACATCTTGGAGTGCGCCCTGCGGCGCCAGCAGCGCAAGACCCCGAAAGTCGCAATTTCGTTTGAGAAGGACCGCGGTTACTTCATGGTGGCTGCCCGCGACCTGGCCCAGGGAGAGGTTCTGCAGGCCGGCGAGGAGCGGCCGCACGTGCTGGTCTCTCTGGCGCGGGTGGAGCGCGAGTGGTCGCCGCAGCAGCAGCAGTGGTTTGCCCAGTACGCCTGGCCGCTGACCGACGACCTGCACGTGATGTGGGGCGAGCGGCCAGAGGATTGGCAGCCCATCGAGCACAGCTGCGAGCCGTCGGCCTGGCTGAGCGGGCTGGATCTGGTGGCACGGCGGCCACTGGCGGCGGGCGAGCCGGTGACAATGGACTACGCGACGTTCTGCGGGCCGCGGATGCTGGCGTTTGCCTGCCACTGCGGTGCGGAGGCCTGCCGCGGGGTCATTCGCGGGTCTGACCACTTGCTGACGGATCTGCAGCAGTGGTACGGCGACCACGTCAGCGACTTTGTGCGGCGGGCGCGGGCGCATGCCTTGGGCCATGGGTTGGGCCCGCTGGGGCCTTTGCGGACGGAGGTTCAGCTGGCCAAGGCCGGTCAAGGCGATTACACCGTGGTGGTGCAGCGCAGTTTTGCTGCGGGCGAGCTGCTGGCGCGCTGGCGGCCGCTGCGGACGCTGGCCGGTGGCGGGCGCCACACCCTGCAGATCGGCGCGGAAGAGCACGTGAAACTCGACCCACCTGAGTTGACATTTATCAACCACAGCTGCACCCCCAATGCCCGGTTTGACGTGGAGGCCGGCGAGCTGCGCGCGCTACTGCCCGTGGCTGCCGGCGAGGCGCTGAGCGTGTTCTACCCCGCAACCGAGTGGGCCATGGCCGAGCCCTTCCGCTGCTGTTGCGGGAGTTCTGAGTGCCTAGGCGTAGTTAGCGGTGCACGCGACCTGGATGCACAGGTACTGCAAGCCCAGCGCGCAGCCCCGCACATTGTCCAGCAGGTGTCGCGGCGACCTTGACTGACGAGGCAAGCACAGGCACGCTGGTGTTCCTATCGCATTGGTAGAGATATGGCTGCAGAGAAGGAGAGACATGAACGGCACGGCGCGCGCGGGGACAGTTTGGGAGCTGGTGGGCCAGACCCCGCTGATGGAACTGACTTCTCTGTCCAAGCTGACCGGCTGTCGCATCTATGGCAAGGCCGAGTTCTGCAATCCGGGCGGCAGTGTCAAGGACCGCGCCGCCAAGGGCATCATCCGCGACGCCGAGCAGCGCGGCCTGCTGGTCCCCCACAGCGACCCGCCGTACACGATTGTCGAAGGCACGGCTGGCAACACCGGCATTGGCCTGGCCACCCTGGCGGCCGAGCGCGGCTACAAGGTCATCTTGACCATGCCCGACGACCAGGCCTCTGAGAAGTACGCCATGCTCAAGGCGTTGGGTGCCGAGCTCGACCTGGGCCCCGCCTGCCCCTTTGCCAACCCCAATCACTTCTACCACCGCGCCCGCGCCATTGCCGAGGCCACCCCGCGCGCCTACTGGGCCAACCAGTTTGAGAATCCGGCCAACGGCGATTTTCACTATGAGACCACCGGGGCCGAGATCTGGGAGCAGACCGGCGGGCGCATTGACGTGTTCACCTGTGCCGCTGGGACATCGGGCACCATGAGCGGTGTGTCGCGCTACCTCAAAGAGAAGAACCCCAACGTCCGGGTGGTGCTGGCCGATCCCTATGGCTCTGGCATGTACTGCCAGGTGCGCACTGGCAAAATTGAGAATGAAGGCCGGTCTGTGACCGAAGGCATCGGCATCATGCGCCTGACCACCAACTTCAAGGCTGCGCGCATCGATGATGCCATGCGGGTCCACGACCAGGACATGATCGACATGCTCTATCACCTGGCTCGCCACGACGGCCTGGTGGTGGGCACCTCTGCCGCGCTCAATGCCATGGCCGCCTATCGCCTGGGTCTAGAGCTGCGGGGCAGCGGCGCTGTCATTGCCACCATCCTGTGCGACCACGGCACGCGCTACCAGTCGCGGGTGCTCAACGAAGACTGGCTGCGCGAGAAGGAATTGCTGCCCAGGCCGCTGGCGCCAGTCCAGTAGCGGGTGGCGGGCCCGCGGTCGCACTTTCAGGGGTCACCGTCGATAAGGGCGTGGCCGGTCACTGCCCTCTGGCCAGGATTGGCGATTTGGCGGCAGGGCCGCGCATCCGGCGGCGCCATGCAACCACCAGGGCCAACCCGGCCGCGCCAGCCCACCAGCCAAGCCTTGCCGATTGCGCTGCGCCGCAGCTGCCGCCGCCCCCCTCCAGGCTTGCCGTGGCCACGGGGCCGGGGGTGGCATCCTTGCCAGCATCTGCAGTGGCGTCGGTGCCAGAGATCGTGTCTTTGTCAGGGCTTGCTGGGCATTGCAGCTGCAGATCGCCCTGCAGGTCGGGGGCGTCGGAGGCCTCGCCGGCCACGTGGATGCGCAGCTCGACGTGGTGAAGACCGACCGGCAAGCCTTTGTCCGCCGAGGACGAAATGGGCCCACAGCCGGCGTGAAAGGCGTGGATGGTGCGGCCCATCAGCTTGGCGGGGGTCCGCTCATCGGCCAAAGGCAGGTCGCCGTAGCCCGATTGGGCCCAGGGGGCGCCGTCGATCTTGACTTCAGTGCGCGCCAGGGCCTTCCAGGGTGCCAGCGCGGCTGTAGCTTGCACGGCTATGCGCCCGCGCACCGCCAGGATCGCCTCCGTGCAGCTGCCGGTAGTCGTCCACACCGACACCAATTCCGCAGGCATCGCCGTCAATTGCAGCACGCCAAGCTCGGTTGGCAGTGGCGCGGCAGCGCTGGCGGTAAGCGTGATATCGTCCGGCGGCAGCAACGCCCCCTCGGCATCCTTGCAGAGGGTGGCCAAGCGCAGGGTATAGAGGCTGCCGACTTCAAAGCCTTTGACCGGCTTGACCAGCGTCCAGCCTATCGCGTCGTCCAGCAGATCGACCGCCACGGGCTGGCCGGCGCTGTTGAGCAACTGCGGCACCACTGGCTGGTAGGGTGGCTGCAGCGGTGTGGGGAGCAACACCGGAATGCCTTTGGCGTTTGCCGGGATTTGCGCGCCGGCGACCAGGGATAGCTTGGGCTTGCAGACCAAAGGCGCGGTACACGCCCACAGCGGTGCCGACACCGCGATGCCGCCGAGCAGAACCGCCGCAGCGGCAAGCACAGGAGCCAAGCGAACGGACAGCATCACAGCCTCCCTTTGCGGCGCCAGCCCCACCGGCTGGGCTGCCTGCTACAGGATAGGTTGGGGTGCTTGGTCGGGCGAGGGGCGCCCCGGGCGGTTTCGCTACTCTAGCGCCAGCACCCGGCCTGCGCAGACGCCAGTCTGGTCGGCCGCCACCTTGGGCGCCTGGGCCATCGCGCTGCACTTGGCCTGGCAGGTAGCCTGGGCCTGCTCGGCCGTGGTGCCGGCTTTGTCATTGGCCGGCAAGGAGCTGCACAGGGCAGAGCACTTGGTCACCGGATCGGCAAACCAAGCGGTCAGGCACTGCTTGCGGAATTCCTTCTGGGCCGCCTCTTCTTTGAGGGCCGCGGGCTGAGCCTCTTTGCACAGCTTGGCGCCGAGGCTGGACTTGTCGGCAAAGTAGCAGCCGCAGGTCTGGGCTTCGGCGGCGGTGCGCACGGCCGGCGGCAAGGGCTTGCCATCGGCGCCGTTGACGGGCGCCGCCTGGACTGCCGCGTTCTTGTAGAAGAATGCGCTGCACGCCCCCATAAAGACCAGCGCAAACACGGCGGCTTGCATGCGGAAGCGCCGCGTCGACTCGGGCGTGGGCTTGACCGCCGGGTCCAGATCGGCGCCAGCCGTCAGCCAACCCTTGAGAAACAGCGCCACCGCCGGGCCGACAAAGGCCCACAGGAACAGCACGCCCCACATGGCCTCTGGGGTGTCCCAGAACGGCACGTCGGCGCTGCACAAGGTCTGCAGGCCGCGGCCCTCTGGCACCCAACGCTCTAGCATGTGCCCAGACATGGCGCTGACCGCCAGCTTGGCGACAAACCACGGCATCATCGACAGGCCAAGGTAAGTGCCCTCTTGGCCGTGGGGAGCGATGGCGGCGGTGTACTCGGTCAGCTTGGGGCTCCAGGCCAGCTCGCCGATCGACAGCACGGTCAGCATGACCACGGCCATGGCAAAGTAGCCCTGGGCCATGGTCGGACCAAACCACTGCCACGGCAGCACCAGCACCAGCAGCGAGGCCGCGCTGATAAAGGCACCCGAAATCAGCATCTTGAACACGTTGAAGCGGTTGGCGATGGGGATGAACAGGATCAGGCCACCGACGATAAGCACCGGGTTGATGGCCTGCAGCAGGCCCTGGTCGGTCTTGGCGCTGCCGGTCTGCTCGATCACCTCGACCCAGTACTGCGGCATCAGCAGGTACATGTAGGAAAACACCGCGCGGACGCCCAACACTGCCACCATCAGCACAATGAAGCGCCAGAAGGCCGACTCCTTGACCACTTCCTTCATGATCTGGATGCCGCCCTTCTTGGGCGCGCTGGCGTCGGCTTCAGGCTCTGGCAGCTCGCCTTCTTCCAGCACTTTTGCGGTATTGCGCACAAAGAGCAGGGTGACGACCACGTTGATGCCGGCGGCGGCGGCGGCCATCACAAAGATCCAAGACAGCGAGACGCCCAGGTTAACCCGCACCACGTCGATGGCCAGGCCGCCGGCCATGGCGCCGATGTTCATGATGAGGTACCAGATGTTGAAAGAGGCCGAGCGGCTCTTTCGCGACGAGTAGCGCTTGTTGGCCGCCTGGAAGACGGTCTGGGTCATAGCCGCGCCAGGGGCAGAAATCACCAGCGCCGCTGCGACGATCCAGCCGCGGCCGGGAATGTCTGGCGACAGGCCGCAGATCGCGATGGTCGTGCGGGTCACCAAAGCAATGCCCTGGGCAATGCTGAGCGACTTGTTGATGCCCAGCGAGTCCGTGACAGCGCCCGCCACAAACAAGGACAAGGTGATCAACGTGGTAAAGGCGGTGAAGGTGTAACCCGTCATCACCTTGTCCATGCCGATGGTCTGGTTGAGAAACAGCGTGCCAACGCCCAGCAGCGCAAAATAGCCCAAAGAATCCAAAAGATTAATGAACTGGACTACCCAAAATGCAAAGGGGTTATCGCCCAGCACCTTGAAGTCCAAGAAGTACTGCGTGAGCCAATCGGGCTTGTGCTCTGGTGTCGCTGCGTCTGCTGTGCTCATGTCTGCCTCCGGCGGGCGCGCTCTGGGCCAAGGGGGCACGGCTGGGCGCTTCACCGCGGCGGGTGATAGCACAATTTTGCCATGGAGCCTAGCCATTGTGGCCTGCCGCTGGGCCCAGAAGACGGTGGCCGCCGGCGCTGGTCAGACCGCCAGAGGTGCAGCGGCGTCTCAGCCAGATGGCGCCAAGGTCGCCCCTGGGTCAGCTTGGCAGCGCCCAGGGCACAAAATGATCGATTTGTGCTGGCCCAGGCCCTAAGATCGCCCGCCGGTCGCCGCGGCCGCTACCGCCCCCCGCTGCCAGGAGCCGCCCATGCTTCGCCCCCCTCTCGCCCTGCCCTTTGCTGGCTTGCCCTGGCGCCATGCCTCAAAAGCCTTGGCCATTGTCTGTGTACTGGCGGCAATTGCCTGCAAGCCGTCTGGCCCCACCCGCACCGCCACCGCCCCTGCGGACGTCAGCGCGGCGCCGAAGAGCGCGGCGGACCTTGCCGTAGCGGTGACGCCGGCCGAGCTGGCCCAGGCGGCCACTGCCGCTCAGGCTGCGACCGCGGCGGCGGAGCTAAAACCCTTTGGCTCGGCAGAGGCTTTTGCCGCCTACACCCGCGAGGTGGTGGCCAAGCGCCAAAAAGGCGGCCAGCGCAGCGGCGCGTTGGGCTTTGGCGGGCTGGGCATGGTCGGCGGCGGTATGGCCGGTGGCGGCGTGGGCGGTGGCGGTCTGGGCATTGCGGGTTCGCCGGCAGGGGCAGCGGCCAAAGCCAGCGGCAGCAGCGGCGGCGGCCTGTTCAGCGGCTTGGGCGCGGGCGGCATCACCAACAACCAAGAGGCTGGGGTCGACGAGGGCGACATCGTCAAGACCCACGGCGACCAGCTAATCGTGTTGCGGCGCGGGCGGTTGTTCAGCATCGATCTCAGCGGCCCCGAGCCCAAGGCCGTTGGCGCCATCGACATCGCTCCGCCGACCGACCCCGGCAAGACTCCCGGCGGCGGGTTTGCCAACGCGTGGTACGACGAGCTGTTGATCGACGGCGATATCGCCCTGGTCATTGGCTATGCCTACGGCAGCGGCGGCACCGAAGTCCGCAGCTTCTCTGTGGATCAGGCTGGCCAGTTCCAGCGCTTGGGCACCGCGGTGCTGCGCTCGCAGGACTACTACTCTTCGCACAACTACGCGTCGCGGCTGATCCAGCACACCTTGGTGATGTACGTGCCGATTCCGCTGCTGCAAGGCTGGGGCGACGACGCCCAGACCCAGCTGCCCGCCCAGCGCCGCGGCGAAAAGGGCCAGCCACCGACCCAAGGCGCCTGGACGGATCTCATTGAACAAGAGCACTTGTTTCAGCCCATCCAGCCTACCCACGCGCCGATGGTCCACGCAGTGCTGCGCTGCGATGTCCGCGAGCCGCAGATCACCTGCACTGCGGACGCGCTGATCGGCCCAAGCGCGCACACCTTCTATGTGTCGTCGCAGGCGGTGTATCTGTGGGTGGGCGCCGGCTCCGCGGAGCCCGAGGCCCTGGCGGCCTTGCCTGGCGCAGCCGGAGGCGTGTGCTACCGCGTGCCCTTGAACGGCACCCCGCCCACCGCCGCCCGCGTCTGGGGTCAACCCCTGGACCAGCTGAGCTTTAGTGAACAAGCCGATGGTACCCTGCAGGTCCTGGTGCAGCGCCAGGGAGGCGCAGACGGCATGTGGCGGGCCGACTGGCCCCAGGGCAAGGCGCTGGCCCTGCTGAGCTTGCCAGCCACGGCATTTACCCCAAGCGGCGGTGCCGGCAATCCCCAACATTATCAGCTGTTGCCCGGACCAGGTCAGGCAGAGCTGCAGAATCGCTTTGTGGGGCAGTGGCTGCTGTATGGCGCCAGCCAGGACTGGTTTGGCGATCGCCGCGCCAACAAGCCCCCGCTGTTCCTGGTCCACCGCGCCACGGGCAAGCTAGCCCAGGTGCCGCTGAGCCATGGCGCCGATCGGATCGAGCCGCTGGGCAGCGACGCCGTGGTGGTGGGGGCGCGCGCCACCGACCTGGCCTTGACCAGCATTGCCCTTGGCGGCGAGGCTCCAACCGCGGCTGGCCAGTACCTGCACCAGGGCGCCGCCCAGAGTGAGTCGCGGACCCACGGCTTCTTCTTTCAGCCCACCGGAGCGGGCAGTGGCTTGCTTGGGCTGCCGATTGTCAGCGGTGGCGACTCCGAGGCAGCGATGGGCGGGCTGGGCTTGGCCAAAGAGGCTGCGCAGCCGGCGGGCTCGGCCCAGGTACTGTTCCTGGCGGTCAAGGATCTGCAGCTGCGCCTGTTGGGGTCTCTGCAGGCCAGCCGGCGCGCCACCAAGGCCGACGACCAGTGCCGGGCCTCTTGCACCGATTGGTACGGCAATGCCCGGCCGATCTTCTGGCGCGGCCAAATTCTGGCGCTGCTGGGCTACGAGCTATTGCAGGGCCAGCTGTCTGGCGATCGGCTGCAGCTGGCGGCGCGGCTGGACTACTGGGCCGACCATCCGCTGCGCCAGCAGCTGATCAAGAAGGTGCCGTAGCCGCTGGCTTGGCGGCAGAGGCGGCCAGCCTGAACGCGGCCAGGTCGGCATCGCTGACTGGCCAGTGCGGCTTGCCCGCCTGCAGCCAGGCGGCAATGGCGGTGGCGGCGCGGCGGCCCGCTCCCATGGCCAGGATCACCGTGGCGCCACCGGTCACAATGTCTCCCCCGGCAAAAACCCCTGGCACGCTGGTGGCTTGGCTGTGTTCGTCGGCTTCTATGTTGCCCCAGCGGTTCAGCACCAGACCAGGGGTCGCTTGCGGCACGATGGGGTTGGCACCGGTGCCCAGGGCGTAGACAACGGTGTCGCATGGCAGATCGGCCAGCTGGCCGGTAGGCAGCGGCTGGCGACGACCGCGGGCGTCGGGCTCGCCCAGCTCCATGGTTTCCACCCGCAGCCCGCAAACGTTGCCCTGGTCGGTCAGCAGGATCTCTACTGGCGCGTGCTGGAACAGAAATTCGATGCCCTCTTCTTTGGCATGGCGCAGCTCTTCTTTGCGGGCTGGCGCCTCCGCCTCGGAACGCCGGTACACGCAGCGCACCCGCCGGGCGCCCACGCGCTTGGCCACCCTCAGGCAGTCCATGGCGGTGTTGCCGGCGCCAATGACCACCACGTCATCGCCAAGGCCCACCGGCGTGTCCGGCAGCGCGTTGGGATCGCCGCCCATCAAGTTGACGCGGGTCAGCAGCTCATTGGCGCTCAGCACCTGCCCAGCGAATTCCCCAGGGATACCAAGGAAACTGGGAGCCCCTGCCCCTGCTCCCACAAAGACAGCGTCAAAGCCGTGGTTGGCCATCAGCTCGGGCACGGTAAAGGTCTTGCCAATGATCTTGTTGGTCTCCAGGTGCACCCCAAGGTCGCGCAGCTGCTGGATCTCGCGGGCAATCACCTCTCTGGGCAGCCGAAAGGCCGGGATTCCGTAGCGCAGCACCCCGCCGACCACGTGCAAGGCTTCAAACACGGTGACTTGGCAGCCCAGGCGCCGCAGGTCGACCGCCGCAGCCAGACCGGCCGGCCCTGAGCCCACCACCGCCACCTGGCCAAGGACGGCGGGGGGCAGCGGCTGGGCCTCCGCCGGCTTCCCCGCCCCCGGCTGAGCATGGTCGCCGACAAAGCGCTCCAGCCGACCGATCGCCACAGGCTCGACCTTCTTGCCGATGATGCACTGGGCCTCGCACTGGGTCTCTTGAGGGCAGACGCGCCCACAGATCGATGGAAATGCGTTGGTCTCATGTAAGGTTGCCAAGGCACCTGGCAGATCGCGCACCAGGATGTGGCGGATGAAGCGCGGAATGTCGTTGTGGACTGGGCAGCCCGCAATGCAGCTGGGCTGGGCGCACTGGATGCAGCGCTCGGCCTCGCGAAGCGCCTCGGGCCAGCTGTAGCCGTGGTTGACCTCGGCGAAGTCTTGGGCCCGCTGCTGTGGATCGCGCTCTTGAAGAGGCACCTGCTTGGGCTCCAATTCACGAATCTTCTTGTAGTTGTGCAGTTGCTGTTGCAGCAGCTGGTCTTCGAGCTGGCACAGGTGGGCAAAGTCGCGGTTGGCGTCCTGCTCAGCGGGCTGAAAGCGCCGCTGCCGGGCGATGAGCTCGGCGAAGTCTACGCGGTGCGCATCAAAATCAGGCCCTTGAACACAGGCGAACGCCACCTGCTTGCCCCCTTGCGGCTGGTTGAGGGTGACGCGGCAAGAGCCGCACATGCCGGTGCCGTCGACCATGATGGCGTTGAGCGAGACCATGGTGCGGATCGCCGGCTGGCGCGTCACCTCGGCACAAGCCCGCATCATGGCTAGCGGTCCAATGGCGATGACCAGGTCGGGGGGATCCTCTTGGATCACCCGGTGCAGCGCGTCGGTGACGAGGCCGGCCGGGCCGTAGCTGCCATCGTCGGTGCAGACCAGGCAGCGCTGCGACCAGTGCTGAAACCGGTCTTGCCAGAAGACTTTGTCGCGGTTGCGAAATCCCAAGATGCTGGTGACGCGGTTGCCGGCCTGGGCAAAAGCGCGGGTCTGCAGGTAGAGAGGCGCTACGCCCACGCCGCCGCCAACCAGCACCACATGGCCCAGCTTTTGAATCTCCTGGGGTCTGCCAAGGGGCCCGGCGAAGTCTTCAAAGGCATCGCCGGCGGCGTAGTGGCTCATCATCTCGCGGGTCGTCTTGCCCACGGCCTGGACTACCAGGGTCACCGTGCCGCGGTCTCGGTCGTAGTCGGCTATTGTCAAAGGGATTCTCTCTGATCCCTCGTGCAGGCGCACCATGGCAAACTGGCCGGGCTGGGCAGAGCGGGCCACGTCGGGGGCTTCTACCTCCCACACAAACGTCAGCGGCGAGATCACCTGGCGGCCAACAATGCGGTACATGGCAACTCCCCTTGGTCATTGATAACTTGGGGCTACTACCCCTCGGCCCTGGCAGCGCACGACGCAGTCTGACTCAGAAATATGCGCCGATCCGCCCGGCATCAACAGCCGCTCCAAGCTGGCGATTGCCACGGCTTGACCACGCGACTCCGCGCCAAGATGCCCGGCCCAGCGCGGCAGATTTTGCGGCGGCAGGCCAGACGACGGCTACCGCTTAGGCTATCTTTGCGCCACAGCGCCTCTGCAGAGTTCTGAGAGGTGACAAATCGCACGGAGGTCCCTATGCCCGCATGCCATTCCCCTTCTCGCCAGCGCCCAAGAGCCGTTCGCCTGGGCTGGCTGGCGCTGCTAACTGCGCACGGACTGGCGCAGTCCGCCAGCGCCCAAAATGTTGTAGTGCCAGAAGAAATGCGCAAAGAAGTGCTCAAAGAGAAGCCCAAGCCCCAGGGCTTTGCCAACAAGCTCTCGCTTGGATCTACGGCCGCCTACAACCACTCAAGCTCGGTGGTGGGGGCGACGGACGGCACCACCGTGGCCCTGGGCTTGGTGCTAGAAGGCGTGTCAGAGTGGATATCCGGTGGTTTTGAGTGCCTCAACACCCTGAAGATCCAGCACACCCAGACCCGCACGCCGCAGATCCCGGTGTTTTTCAAGTCAGCGGACCTGGCCGAGGCGGTGTCGACGGCGATCTATCGGCTGCACAGCGTGCCGTGGTTTGGTCCCTATGGCCGGGTGCGCGCCACCACACAATTGTTCAACAACTACGTGATCAAGCCCGGTGTCTACGAGATCAAGAAGACCAAGCTCGACGGCACCAGCTCGGCGGTGACCCTGGGGGCCAACACCAACTACCAGATCAGCGGCGCCTTCAATCCCCTGGTCTTTGCCGAGACCGTGGGCGCTTTTGCCAATCCCATCGAGAGCAAGGCGTTTACCCTCAAGACCAAGCTCGGTGTCGGCGCCCAGCAAGTGCTGTCAGAAGACGGCTTTGCCATAGCCAGCGACGACGCCAAGACCGGCAAGATGGAAGTCAAAGAAATCCAGGCAGCGACCCAGGTGGGCGGCGAGGCTGAAGTGGCCCTGGCCGGCGACGTGACCGAAGGCGTGGCGTGGAAAGCCAAGGCCAACGTGTTCTTGCCGGCCTACTCGACGGCGGGCAAGAAGACCGGCGTGGATGCCATGACCTCGGACCTTGGTCTGGGAATCTCGGTCAAGCTGGCCAAGTGGCTGTCTCTGGACTACACCTTCACAGCCCGCCGGGTGCCGCTGGTGCTGGACGACTGGCAGATTCAGAACGCGGTAATGCTGACGGCCGGCTTCAAGCTCTGATTGGAATCCAGGCGGGTTTGGGTGCCCAAGGCCTGGAAATCGCGATGAGGTGCTACCTGGATGGGATCGACGGCCTTGGCGATCTGCCTGGCCCTTGACGGCGCCCGCGGCGCTGTGTACGCTTGGATCGTATTACTACAGTAATACACCACTACGCAGCAGCAGCCCGGGGAGCCCATGACCGACACCGACCGACCCGAGGCGCCGCAGCTGCAGGCCGCGCGCAGTCAGCCGCAGCTGCCGGCAGAGCTGCTGGCGGTGCTGGCCCACCTGAGCAGCCCCCAGGACATCGCCTGCCTTCTCAGTGACTTGCTGACACCCCAGGAGACCGAGGCGCTGGCAGAGCGCTGGCTTATTGCCGACCGCCTCAGCCGCGGCGAGCCACAGCGGGCAGTGGCTGACGCGCTGGGCGTCTCGATCACCACGGTCAGCCGCGGCGCGCGGTCCCTCAAGTATGGAGCCGGCGGCTTTGCGCTGGCCTTGGCGACGCTGCGCAAGCTGCCGGTTGGCTGACCCGTCTCGACCACGCTGCATGGACAGCACTTTTCTGCCCACGCCCAAGCCCGCCGTCCGGAGCCCGCCCGATGCACACCCGCCCAACGCTAGCCGAAGTGCTTGACTACAACGGCCCAGCCCAGCTGGCTGCGGTAGCCCTGGAGCTGCTGGCCGACGGCGACACGCCGCTGACGCTGCTGCGCAAGCTGGGCGGCGACCGCCCGGGCGCCTTCTTGCTAGAGAGCATTGAGGGGGGCGAGCAGCTGGCGCGCTACTCCTTTGTGGGCGTGGACATCAAGCGCACCTTGTGCGCAACGGCTAGCGCCGTGACGTGGCATCACCGCGACAGCGCAGAGAAATCACCCAGCGCCGACCCGCTGACCGCTCTGCAGCAGTGGCTGGCCCAGCGGCCAGTGTGGACCCGCAGCGACCTGCCCTCTTTGCAGGGTGGCGCTGTGGGCTACCTGGCCTTTGACGCTGTGGCGAGCTTTGAGCCCAAGGTGCAGCTGCCTCCGTGCCCCGCCCAGCCCCACGGCTCCCACCCCGATCTCCCCATCTCGCAATGGCTCTTGGCCGACGAGGTGTGCATCTTTGACCACTGCAAGCAACGCATCGCCCTGGTGGTGCAAATGCCCCTGGATGGCGACCGGGCGCTGGCCTATGCGGAGGTCCAGAGGCGGCTGCAGGGCCGACTGGCGCAGCTGCAGCAGCCGTTGCCGGCCGAGGCGCCGTGGCCAGTGGAGCCGGCGGACCTGGCCAACCTGCCCATCGTCGCCAACCGCAGCCGCCAGGATCTCGAGCAGGCGGTGCTGCGGGCCCAGCAGGCCATCGCCGAAGGCGAGGTCTTTCAGGTGGTGCTCAGTCGGCGCCTGACCGTGGAGGTCGCGGTGCCGCCCCTGGACCTGTACCGGGCCCTGCGGGCCGTGAGCCCCAGCCCCTACATGTTTTTTCTGCGCTTCTCTGAGTTCTGTGTGGTCGGGGCCTCGCCGGAAGTCCTGGTGCGGGTAGAGAACCGCCAACTGCTGGTGCGGCCCATTGCCGGCACGCGGCCGCGCGGGGCAAACGCGGCAGAAGACCAAGCACTGTCTGAGGATTTGCTGCAAGACGCCAAGGAGCTGGCCGAGCACCGCATGCTGGTGGACCTGGGCCGCAATGACGTTGGCCACGTGGCGGCGCCGGGCAGCGTGCGAGTAGAGCACCCAGAGCACATTGAGAAGTTCAGCCATGTCCAGCACCTGGTGACCGATGTGCGGGCGCAGCTGGCCAAAGACAAGACTGCTTTTGACGCCCTGCGCGCGGCATTTCCGGCCGGGACGGTGTCGGGCGCGCCCAAGGTACGGGCTTGCCAGCTGCTGGCGGAGCTGGAACCCGACCGCCGCGGTCTGTATGCCGGCGCGGTGGGCTACTTTGACCACCAGGGAAACATGGACACCTGCATTGCCATTCGCACCCTGCTGGTCGAGCCGGGTCGGGTGCATGTGCAGACCGGCGCTGGCGTAGTCCGCGACTCGGTGCCCGCGCTGGAGGCCGACGAGTGCGACAACAAAGCCCGCGGCAGTCTGACGGCGCTGGCCCTGGCCCTGCAGCGCAACCGCTCTGTGCACCACGAGACAAACGCACCGCAGGCCGCCAGAGCCGTGGTGGCTGCCGCGGCAGGGAGGTAGGCAATGCGGGTGCTGCTGATCGACAACTATGACAGTTTTACTTGGAATCTTGCGCAGTTGTTTATGGGCCTGGGTGCCGAGGTAGAGGTCGTGCGCAATGACGCCATTGACCTGGCAGGGATCGCCGCGAGGCGGCCGGACCGGCTGGTCCTGTCGCCGGGGCCGGGCCGGCCGGACCGGGCCGAGGATTTTGGCATCTGCGCCGCCGTACTGCAGGAGAGGTTGGGAGAAATCCCCTTGTTGGGCGTGTGCTTGGGGCACCAGGGCTTGGTCCATGCCCTGGGTGGCCGGGTGATCCGCGCGCCCGAGCCGCGCCACGGCAAAGTGAGCACCCTGGCCAACCTGGGCGGGCGGCTGCTGGCGGGGATCCCCAAGCAGTTTGAGGCGATGCGCTACCACTCTCTGCTGGCCGAGCGCAGCAGTCTGCCTGGCTCTTTGCGCATCGTTGCCGAGACGCTGGCCGACGCCGGCGCCCAACCGGCAGGCGGCGAGGGGTTGCTGCCCTTGGTCATGGCCGTCGAACACCGGTCGCTGCCGGTCTATGGCGTGCAGTTCCATCCAGAAAGCATCGGCACGCCGCTGGGCTCGGCGATGGCCGCCAATTTCCTGGCAGAAAGCGCCGCCCAACACCTTGATCCTGCCGCTGTTCTGCGCCAGGAGGCCGCATGAGCACCTGCCAAGCTGCCGTGCGAGAATTGGTCTCCGGCGGTGAATTGAGCGCCGAAAGGGCTGACGCGGCCATGACCGAGGTCCTGGAAGGCGCTTGCAGCCCAACCCTGGTGGCGGCACTGCTGACGGCGTTGGCGCGCCGACCAGAGACCGCTGACGAGCTGACTGGTTTTGCCCGGGCGGTGCGCCGCAAGGCGACCCTGCTCCCCGCCGCCGACCACGCCCTGTGCCCGTGCGGCACCGGCGGCAGCGGCCTGCAGACTGCCAACACCTCAACAGCAGTGGCTTTTGTCTTGGCCAGCGCTGGCGTACCGGTGGCCAAGCACGGCAACCGGGCCAGCTCTGGGCTGTGCGGCAGCGCCGACGTGCTGGAACACCTGGGGATCGCCGTGGACATTGCCGTGCCGCGGGCCGGCGAGCTCTTGGACGAGTTGGGCCTGTGCTTTCTGTTTGCCCCGCGCGTTCACCCAGCCCTGCGCCAGCTGGCCCCGCTGCGGCGCGAGCTGGGCTTTGCCACCGTGTTCAACTTCTTGGGCCCCCTGTGCAACCCGGCCGGCGTGCAGCGCCAGCTGCTGGGGGTCTCTGATCCGCGGCGCGCGCTGCCGATGGTCCAGGCCCTGCAAAACCTGGGCAGCCAAGAAGTGCTGGCGGTGACGGGCCAGGACGGTCTGGACGAGCTCAGCGTCGCCGGGCCAAGCCAGGTGGTGCGGCTTCGCGCGGGCGCGGTGACCACCGAGACCTGGACGCCAGAGATGGCTGGCTTGCCGGTCCACCCCGCCCAAGCCTTGCGCGGCGGCAATGCTGCGACCAATGCTGCCATTTTGCTAAGTGTTCTGGGCGGCGAGCCCAGCGCTGCGGCCGACCTGACCGCGCTCAACGCCGGCGCCGGCCTGCTGCTGATGGGCCGCAGCCCGGACCTGACAAGCGGCGTGGCCCAGGCCCGCGCGGTGCTGGCGTGTGGGGCTGGCCGCGACCTGCTGGAGCGCTACCGCCGCGCCTGTAGCCTAGACAAAGCCGCCTGACCGCTGGCGAATGTGCCGCCAAGGAGCTCCGTGTCCGCTGAACTGCCCCACCTTGCCTCACCCAGCCCGCTCAGCCCGCCACTGCCGGCGGTGCTGGCGCCGATCATGAGGGTGACCCTTCAACAACTGGCGGATGATCAAAGGGATATGCCCGTTGACGTGCTGAATTGCCGGGTGGCCGCGGCGCCGCCAGTGCGGTCGCTGCGCCAAGCGCTGACCTCGCCTGGGCCGCGGCTCAAGCTGATTGCCGAGTTCAAGCCCCGCTCGCCTTCGCGCGGGTGGCTGCGCCAGGACGCGGATCCCAAGGCCTTTGCCGTGGCCTATCAGCGGGCTGCGGCGGTGTCGGTGCTGTGCGACCGCGTCCATTTTGGCGGCGGCCCCGAGCTGCTGCAGGTGTTCCGCTCGCTGGCAGCGCAGCCGCTACTGGCCAAGGGCTTTTTTGTCGATCCCTACCAGCTGGCGCAGGTGCGGGCCTTGGGGGCCGACGCGGCGCTGCTCATCGCCCGCCTGCTGCCAGGACCGCGGCTGGCGCAAATGCTGGGCCACTGCCGGGATCTGGGGCTGGAAGCGCTGGTCGAAGTGCACAACCAGCCGGAACTGGAGCAGGCGGTCCTGGCCGACGCGGCGGTGATCGGCGTCAATGCCCGCGATCTCGACACGCTGGCGATCGATCTGCAGGGTTGCCGGCAGCTGCTGGCCCAGGTGCCGGCCGGGCGGGTGGCGGTGGCAGAGAGCGGCCTGGAGACCCGCCAGGAGGTCGACCGCCTGCGCGACTGGGCCAGCGCTGGGCACGTCAACGCGGTGCTGATTGGCACGGCGCTGATGACGGCCGCGGATCCACAGGCTGCAGTGGCCGAGCTGGGGTTCGCATGAGCGCAGCAGAGGCCCAGCAGCGCATCGACAGGCGGCAGGTAGCAGTCAAGGTCTGCGGCCTTCGCCAGCGCAGCGATGCCCAGGCGTGCGCGGCGGCGGGGGCGGACTTTGCCGGCCTCAACCGCGTCGCAGCCTCGCGGCGCTGCATCGATCTGGCCCAGTGCACGGCCGTGCTGGACGAATTGCGGTCCTGTGCGGCGGCCGGCCAGGCCCAGGTAGAGCCGGTGCTGGTCTACAGAGACAGCCCGCGGTCGCAGATCCTCAGCGAAACGGCCCGCCTGAGCGTGCAGTGGGTGCAGCTGCACGGCGACGAGCCCCACGATCTGGCGCTGACCCTGCAGGCCAGCGGCTTGCGGGTGATCCGGGCACTGCCGGGATCTACTGCCAAGGCGTCTCTGCTGGCCTGGCTGGACAGCGCCGACATCGTGCTGCTAGACGGCAGCCAGGCCGGCTCTGGCCAGCCCTGGGCCTGGGCTGTGCCTCAAGACCTTGATCTGCAGCGAGTCTGGCTGGCTGGAGGCCTGACCGCAGGCAATGTCGAGCAGGCGCTGGCTCATGCCGCGGTGGCAGGCGTCGATGCGGCCAGTGGGCTGGAGACCGCTGGCGCACTTGATCCTGAAAAGATTGGTCAATTTGTGCAGCGTGCCAATGGGTTGGGGCGCATAGCGGAGGAGCGGAGCATGGGTGCAGACGGCAAGTTTGGGCGCTACGGCGGGCGGTTTGTCTCTGAGCTGCTGGTCGGGGCCCTGCAGGAGTTGGAGCACGCGTGGCTGCAGGCGCGCCAAGATCCTAAGTTTCGAAGTGAGCTTGCGGATTTGCTGCATCACTACGCCGGCAGGCCCACACCGCTGTATCGCTCGCCGGCCCTGAGCGCTGCGGTCGGCTGCGAGGTCTACCTCAAGCGCGAAGACCTGCTGCACGGCGGCGCCCACAAGACCAACAACACCCTGGGGCAAGCGCTGTTGGCCAAGCGGATGGGCAAGACCAGGCTGATAGCCGAGACCGGCGCGGGCCAGCACGGGGTGGCTACGGCAATGGCCGGGGCGCTGCTTGGGCTGCCGGTCACGGTCTACATGGGCGCCAAGGACGTCGAGCGCCAGCATCCCAATGTGCTGCGAATGCAGCTGTTTGGCGCGGAAGTGGTGCCGGTGAGCGCCGGGTCGGCCAGCCTAAAAGACGCCATCAACGAGGCCATGCGCCAGTGGACCGAGCGCATCGCTGAGACCTTCTATGTGTTTGGCACGGCTGCCGGCCCCCACCCCTACCCAAGCCTGGTCCGCGAGTTTCAAGAAGTGATTGGCCTGGAAGCCCGCCAGCAGATCCTGGCCCAGACCGGTCAGCTGCCGGCGGCGGCGATAGCCTGCGTGGGCGGTGGCAGCAACGCGATCGGCTTGTTTGCTGGCTTTCTGGCCGATCCCGGCGTGGCCCTGATTGGCGTCGAGGCAGGGGGCCACGGCCTGCACACCGCCAAGCACGGCGCCACACTGACTTTGGGCAGCCCCGGGGTGATCCACGGCATGAGGTCGATCTTGCTGCAGGACGAAGATGGCCAGGTGCAGGAGGCGCACAGCATTTCTGCAGGGCTGGACTACCCTTCGGTGGGCCCTGAGCACGCCCACCTGCGCGACAGCGGCCGGGCCAGCTACTTTGCGGCGACCGACGCGCAGGCCCTGGACGCCCTGCAGTGGCTGGCGCGCAAAGAGGGCATCCTGGCAGCCCTGGAGTCGAGCCACGCGGTCGCCTGGCTGCTGGCCAATCCCGGGCGGTTCCAGAAGGATCACAGTGTCATCCTCAACCTCTCTGGCCGGGGTGACAAGGACCTGGCGCACGTGGGCCAAGCCCTGCGCGAGCGCCAGCAGGGGGCCGCATGAGCGAGCGTTTGGACCAGATGCTGCGGAGCACCAAAGCTGAGGGCCGCAGCGCCTTTGTGCCGTACTTGATGCTGGGCGACCCAAGTGCACAAGCCACCCTGGCCTTTGCCAAAGCCCTGGTGCGGGCCGGGGCCGATATGCTGGAGCTTGGCCTGCCCTTCTCTGACCCGCCGGCCGACGGGCCTGTGCTGCAGCGGGCGGCGCAGAGAGCCCTGGCTGCCGGAATGTCTACCCGCAAAGCTCTGACGTTGCTGGCGGAAATTCGCAGCGCCTGCGACGTGCCTCTCAGCCTGCTGTGCTATGCCAATCCCGTGGAGCGCTACGGGGTCGAGCGGTTTTACGCCGACATGGCCGCCGCGGGAGTCGACGCCGTGCTGGTGGCGGATGTCCCCATAGAGGAAGCGGAACCCTATGCCGCCGCGGCCAGATCCGCCGGAGTGGCGCCGATCTTGCTGGCCTCTGCCCTTTCTGACTCTGCCCGGCTGGGGCGCATCGGTGCGGTCGGCGGCGGCTACGTCTATGCCACGGCGCGGGTCGGCATCACCGGCGAGCAGCGCGGTGTCGCTGATGACCTGCAGGCTACGGTCGCGCGAATTGCCAGTGCCACGGGCTTACCAGTCGTGGTCGGCTTTGGCCTGTCGAGCCCTGCCCACGTGGCCGCCGTGGCTTTGACGGGGGCCGACGGCATCATCGTCGGCAGCGCCCTGGCCCAGCTGGTGGAGAATGCGCTGGCCGGCGATCCGACCAACATCGAACAAGCTTTTAAAGAGATTGAACAATTTTCCGAACCGTGCCGCGCCGCCTGCGCCGTGCCTTCTAGGAGCCCCCTATGCTAATCGTGATGCAGGCCCGTGCCACAGAACCGGAAATCCAGAGCGTGTGCAACGCCATCCAAGGCCTGGGCTGGGAGGCCAGACCGCTGCCCGGCGGCACCCGCACCGCGATTGGCATTGTCGGCAATGACAAACCCGTTGATCCAGGCCGTTTTGAGGGCATGGCGGGGGTGATGGAGGTCATCCGCGTCACCGCCCCCTACAAGCTGGTCAGCCGCGAGTGGCAGGCGCAGGACAGCATCGTTACGGTAGCGCCGGACTTGAACGGCGGCGTGGCGATTGGCGGCGGCGACTGCGTGATTGTGGCCGGCCCTTGCGCCGTAGAGTCTGAGGAGCAGCTGCTGGAGACGGCAGCCTATGTGGCAGCTGCCGGGGTCAGGATGCTGCGGGCGGGGGCCTTCAAGCCACGGACTTCACCGTATGATTTCCAAGGGCTGGGCGAAGAAGGCCTGAAACACCTGCGCAAGGCGCGCAACACCTATGGCCTGGCGATTGTGACCGAAGCCATGGACGAGCAAGGCGCGGATCTGGTGGCAGAATACGCCGACGTGATCCAGGTGGGCGCGCGCAACATGCAGAACTACACGCTGTTGCGCTACATCGCCAGGCTTGGCAAGCCGGTGCTGCTCAAGCGCGGGCCGTCGGCGCTGCTCAAAGAGTGGCTGCTGGCGGCCGAGTACCTGCTGGCAGAAGGCAATTCGAAGGTCATGCTGTGCGAGCGCGGCGTGCGCAGCTTTGATCAGGCGACCCGCAATCTTTTGGATCTATCTGCGGTTCCTTTGATTCGCCAGCTGTCGCATCTGCCGGTTCTGGTCGACCCGTCTCACGGTACCGGGCGGCGCGAGCTGGTGCTGCCGATGTCACGAGCGGCGGTGGCGGCCGGCGCCCATGGCCTGCTGGTAGAGACCCATCCGCGCCCAGAGCAGGCTCTGTCTGACGGGGCGCAGTCGCTCTACCCCGACCAGCTGCGGCAATTAGTCCAGCAAAGTGCAGCGTTGCAGCTGGCGCTGGCTGGCTAGCTCTCTTGCCAAGGCCGCAGTTTCTGCTCGGCTGGCAGGCCGCTGGCGGTGGCACCGGCGGCAGACTCCCGCAAGGCTTGATCAGCCAAAGTGATAAGCCGAAATCGCCACGCCCATTAGGGTCGAAGCGTAGGCTGCGCGCCCCGTGTCGCCCTGGGCGGCGCCGGCGATCACCATCAGTGGCAGCAAGTGCTCCGGCCGCGGGTGGACCTGGCGAGCCGCTGGCGCCTGTAGCCACTGCTCCAGCTGGCGATCGCGCTCGGCGGCCGGCATAGCCATGCTTTTCTGCAGCCAACCGTCGAATTCCTGAGAAGCCTGGCGCGCTTGCGGCTGACCAAAGCCGCGCATGTTGTGGTAGCTCATGCCACTGCCAATGAGGAATACCCCTTCTTGGCGCAGCGGTGCCAGCGCCCGGCCGATGGCCAGGTGCTCAGCTGGGTCAAGGCCCTGCTTGAGAGAGAGCTGCAGCGTGGGGATCTTGGCGTCTGGCCACGCCAGCTTGAGAGGCACAAAGGTGCCGTGATCAAAGCCGCGCTTGGCGTCGCTGCCAGAGCGGATCCCAGCCTCTTCCAGCAGGCTTTGCACGCGCTGCGCCAGCTGTGGCGCTCCGGGGGCCGGCCACTGCACCTGGTAGGCCTCTGGCGGAAAGCCATAGTAGTCATGGAGCATGGGCGGCTGGGCGGCGGCCATCACCGTCGGCACCGCTTCTTCCCAGTGGGCCGACACGACCAGCAGCGCCTTGGGTGCTTCGGCGGGCACCAGCGCCAGCTTGCGCAGGTAGGCCGCCAGCTGCGCCAGCTCGGCCTTGTCTCCCAGCGGCAGGTCGACAAAGGGCCAAGGCCCGCCACCGTGGGGGATGTAGGCCACTGGCAAGCGCGCTCGCGGTGGCAGGGCTTGGGCTTGACCATGGTCAGGCTGGGCGGCGGCGTCGGGCGCAGCGTCATGCAGCACTGCCATGCCGGTCACCGCGGCGGCAGCGGCGACACCGGCAGCCAGCAGCTGGCGGCGGTCGATCGGGGTGGTGAGTTCTGGCCTGATCACGGGGGCTCCCTGGACACCCGGCCGAACCGCGCGGGCACCACTCACGGTACAATTGGCCGCAGGCTGGGACAATCCCTGCGTCGAGAAAAGCATTGTTTCCGCTTGGGGCGCAATGGGCTGGGCGCTGCCTGCGACCGGGCGGCGAGCCTACGGCCTGGGGTACAGAGCCCCGATCACCGTGCGCTCGCAGGCAGAGCTGGCCTGGGCTTTGATGCGGTCCAGCACCACCGGGTCGCGGGAGCCCAGCGGCAGCGCTTCGTCGGCCATGGCGGCCACTTGTTCGGTGGGCACGCCCTGACTGCACTCGGAGGCCAGCAGCTGCGCTAGGCACAGCCGCCCGGCCTGGGTCGACGCCACCATCGACGTCGTCTCGATAGAGCCCATGGCGGCCGTCGCCCCGGCCAGCGTGCCGCAGTCGGCGTAGCGCTCGGTCAACCAGCGCGCCATCAGCAGGTCGGCGATCGTCTTATTCTTGAACATGAAAGAGCCCGGCGCCGGCATGGCCTTGAGCACCGAGGAGCGCAGCAAGCCTTTGCACATCTCCGCGCTGACGTTGCCATCGGGCCCCGCGGCGCCCAGGCAGCGGTCTTCGGTCAGGACCAGGTCGGGCTCGGTAGCTTTGCTCACGCCCATCGCCACAATGCGGTCGAGCCACGGCAGCGCCAGCGTTGTGCCCACACCAAAAGCCTTGAGCTTGTTGATGATCCACTGGCCGTGGACATCGGCGCGGGTTGGGTCTTCGGTCAGGTCGTCGGGCCCAGAGGCGGCCGCTTGGGCCAGTTCGGCCACGACTTCGGCGTCGCGCCAAGTGCTTATGTGCACGTAGTAGCAGGCATCACCAGGCTTCTTGCGGTCCAGGTGGTGGCGGACCAGCCAAGCCGTCGAGTCGCTGCGCTCTTTGCCTTCTGGCCAGCGGCTGTGCAGGACTGCGTCGACTTCGGCGCAAGTCAGCTCGGGCAGCTCCAACACCTGGTCGGGAGTCGGCTGCCGCTTGAGCCCTTCATAGCCGGGGCGCTCCAGGCGAACAATGTGCTGTTGGGTGCCCAGGCCGCGCAGCCACGCCAGGTTGGCCTCCAGCTTCTTGCGCTCGCTGGAGGTCAGCTCATCGGCCCCATCGATGATCAACAGCCACGGCGCTTGGCCAAAGGCCCGCTGCAGCACGGCGCTGGGTTCGGCGGTCAGGGGGGCCCCCAGCTGATGCGCCAAAAAGCGGCCAAGAGCCGGCGTCTTGGCGGTCTCGGTCAGGTACAGCGGTGCCAGTTCTTTGGCGACGGCGACGTGAATGGCGGGAATCTTCTCGCAAGTGCGCGCCAGCAGCGCCCAGGACAGGTGGCTCTTGCCCGAGCCGGCGCGGGCCAGCACCAGCGTCTCGCCGCCTGGCCGCGCCTGGGTCAGGTGGGTGGCCAGCTCGGTTTCTGACAGCAGCTTTGCCGCCTCGCCGCGGACCCGCACAGCCACTGGCAAGTGCCGGCCTTCTTCAGAAGCCTTGGAAAATTCGCGCACGACCACTTGGCATTGCCCCGCCAGGGCATCGGCCGCCGGCAGCACCAGCGGCGCAGAAGGGGCCCCACAGGCGGCGCCGAAGAACAACACGGAGGGCAGCAGGAAGGAGAGATTGCGCATGGCGGCCAGAATAACCGATTTCCACCAAGGGAACAAACCCTTGTGACCAAGCCTACTTGACCAGACAGTCAATTGGGCGTACACGCTCAGCCCACGCTCCGCAGCCGCGCGGTGCAGCGGAACCGCACCATGCCCAAGCAAAAGCAAAGCCAGCGCCTGAGCGCCGATACCGCGCGCCTCGACCTGGTGGTGCAGGCGCTGGTCGGGGAGTCGCGGTCCTATGTGCGCGGCATGTTTGACCATGGCTGCGTGATGCTGGATGGCCAGCCGTGCAAAGACGCCGGCCAACCGGCCCTTCGCGGTCAGCTGCTGGCCCTGGACTACGACCCGCAGCAGAAATACAGAGAGATCCCCAAGACCCGCATGAGCACGCGCTTTACCGTCGCCTATGAGGACGCGCACCTCATTGTGGTAGAGAAGATCGCCGGCATCCTGACGGTGCCGACCGACCGCGGCGAGCAGGACACGCTGGTCCACGAGGTGGCGCGCTACTTGAGCAAGGGCCAGCGCATTACCCACAAAGCCTATATTGTTCATCGCCTGGATCGAGATACTTCTGGTCTGCTGGTCTTTGGCAAGAGCCAGAGCGTGGCCAGCGCCTTGAAGGACCAGTTTGAAGCCCGCAAGCCAGATCGCGAGTACGTGGCCATTGCCGCTGGCCGCATGGAGCACAACCAAGGAACAGTGCGCAGCTATTTGACCACCAATGACGACCTGGACCAGTACTCGACCCAAGTGGCCGGCGAAGGCAAGCTGGCGGTGACGCACTACAATGTCGAAAAGCGCTTGCGCGGCGCAACGATGCTGCGAGTCCACCTGGAGACCGGCCGGCGCAACCAGATCCGCGTGCACCTGGCAGAGATGGGCCATCCGATCCTGGGTGACGTGCGCTATGAGGTAGAGCTGGCCAAGCACCCGGCGTGGAAGTGGGCGCGGCTGGCCCTGCACGCCCTGAGCCTGGGCTTTGCCCACCCGATAACCGGCAAGCAAATCAAAGCCACCAGCCAGCTGCCCGCCTGCTTTGGCGAGTTTGCCCGCTCCACCCACCTGTAGCCAGCGCCGGGGGGGGCCAGTGGGTCTCACGGCCGGTCTCTGAGACGTCTCGATACCGCGGCAGACGCCGATACCCCAACAGAAACCTTTGTATTTTTAAAGAACTTCTCTTGGCACGCCTCTTGCTCTTGGTGGGGCGTCGCCGCTGCTGCGCCACGCCCGGCGCTGCGGCCACCAGGAGGAGCCATGGACAGAGCCGTACTTTCGCCCACCGTCAACCAGTCAGTGCCCACCCAAGGACAGAGGGACCCGCTGGACCCGCAAGAACAGGAGCTGCTGCACGCCCTGCGCAAAAAGCGCCTGGCGCTGGCCAAGGATCGGCAGGTCCCGGCGTACTGGGTGCTGACCGACGCCACCCTGCACCACCTGGTGGCCATGCGGCCGGCCGAGCTGGCAGGTCTGCTGGACGTGCCGGGCATAGGTCCGGCCAAGCTGGCCAACTTCGGCCTGCCCATGCACCAGGAGCTGTTGGCGCAGGCCACTCGGCTGGGGCTGGAAGTCTACCAGGAGCCTCCACCGCCGCCGCCAAAGCCGCCGCGCCCTCAAGGAACCGAGCAGGGGCCGCGACAGACCGCCCGCTGGCGCGAAAAAGCGCGCGATGCCTTTCGCGGCGGGGCAACGCTGCAGGAGGTGAGCCTGCAGTGCGACGTCAAACCCTCTGCGGCGCTGGAAGAACTGCTGGCGGTGGTGCGAGAGAGCCGGGCGCCGACCCTGGCGCCGTGGGTGGCTGAGCCGCAGCTGCAGCAGGTCCGCCAGGCTGGCGCCGCGCTGGGCTTGACGCAGCTGACGCCGCTCTATGACTACTTGCAGGGAGAAATGCCCTACCCTCTGCTGCGGTTGTGCCGCGACTTCCTGCGCGGGCCCACGGCGGCGGACCAGCCCGGCGAAGGAGAGCGGACCGCGCCGCCGCTGGCCTGCTGAAGAAAGACCAAAGGGGCGGGGAGCCCAAGAAAGCGACGGCGGCCGGCCGCACAGCCGGCGAGCCACGCTGCAGACCTGCGGGTGGCGCTACAGATCGGCGACCTGGATCAGCAGAGGTCGGGCCGCCGGCTTGAGCCAGCGCAGCAGCTCCAGCAGGTTGGCCTTGGCCAAGGCCGTGCAGCCCGAGGTCGGCTGACCGCTGGACACGTGCAGGAAGATGGCGCTGCCGCCGCCGGCCACCACGGCCGCGGTATTGTGCTCGACCACCAGGGCCAAGTCGTACAGGCCGTCGGGCCGGGCCAGGACCTCGGCGCTGGCGGCTCCGGCCAGAGCGGCCGAGGTCCAGCGGTTGTAGAGCGGCGACCTGGAATCGTCGATCCAGCGGTCATCGGGGCCGGTGCGACGCCAAGGCCAGGCCACGCCCACTGGCCGCGCCCCCCGCCCAAAGGCCGTGCCCAGCGCAAAAACCCCAAGCGGAGAGCGGCCATCACCCTCGCGCTTTTGCGGCGCCTGCCCCTGCAGCAACCCGCGCCCCCAGGCAAGCCCAGCGCGCCCCAGGTCCACCGCTACCTGGGCGCCTACCACCTGCCAACCCGCGCCGTCGCGCTGCCAGCGAGTCAGCGTTCCCTGGGTCGACCCAGCCGAAGCAGCCTGCACCAGCACCAACTGGCGGGTCTCTGCCGGGGCCTGCCAGCTCAGGAGCCGCAGCGCCCGCGGCAATTCTGTGCTGAGGTCCCGCGGCGGGCGAAAGCGGTGGGTCACCGGGATCGCTGCCAGCAGGTCCATCTCTGCGGTGCGGTAGCCATCGGTCCAGCTATTGATGACCAATGGCTTTCCTGAAGGGCCCAGCCGATCGGAGATGACGCCGATGTGGTCTGGCCCCTTGGCCGGCAGCGTGTCCATGAACACCACCTCGCCGGGCAACCAGTCGCCGATGCGCTGGACGCCGGGGTCGCGCTCCTGCCAGTGGCGGCGAAAGTAGGGCAGCAGCGTCTTGACTCGGCGGTGGTCGATGTTTGGATTGGCCTTGCGCACCATGGGATAGGCCTGCGGCGCGCGGGCGATGTCTTCGCGCAGCAGCTGCTGCAGGTCCATGCCGGCGTTGCGCAAGGCGCGGATCACCACGTCGGTGCAGACACCTTCTGACCGCGGCACGTCGCCGCCGGGGTAGGCCAGCTGGCGGTATGGGCTGCCATAGGGCGCGTTGTCCAGCGCGGTTTTCTTGGCGCCGATCAGGATGTCCCACAGATCGGGCAGTTGGTCGCCGTCGGCATGGTCCATGGGCGGGCAGATCGCTGGGGCCGGCTGAGCAGGAGGGCCTGGCTGGGCAAATACCCCAAGCCCAGCATGGACTTGCCACAGCAGCTGACTTTGCGGCTGCCAGCAGGGCTTGCGCGCCAGCCAGGTGGGGTCGTAAAGCCGAACCTGAGCGTCCAGATTGCTGAAGATGCCTTGGTCGGGCTTGGGTAGCTGGGCCTGCCCCTCGGCCCGCGCCCCGGGCAGCTGCGCCAGAGTGGCCAGAAAGAACGCCACCACCACCGGCCGCAACCGTTGCCTCTGCCAGGTGTCCATGACGCGCCTCTGCAGCAGTGGCTGCCAGCCCTTGGACGCATGGTCAGGTCAGGAGATTCGCCCGCTGTGCCAAAACACTCGCTCAAGGCAAGTTGGCGCGGGCGGTCGGCGGTTGGGGCTCGGGCTCAGCGGCAGGCGACGGCTCTGATGGTGCTGCGCCAGGCGCTTGGGCCGGGGCCAGGGTCTGCGCCTCTTTGGCCGCTGGCGGGTCGCCGTGGAGCGGTTCATGGGGAAACAGCCGACGGAACTCTTTGGCGTGGCGCTCGCGCAGCTCGTCTTTGGTCAGATAGCCGGTAAAGACGCAGGTGTCCATGGGAAACACCTCGGGAGACAGATGCGAGCCGTACACATGCCAGACCACCAGCACCAGCAGGGCCAGCATCGCCTCGTTGGAGTGGGCTACCCGCGCCGCCGGGATCAGCTCGCCCGGCAGGTAGGCACTGAACCACTGGGGGTACAGCAGCATCAGGCCGCTAAACACCATGACCAGCCCGCCCAATACCATGCCCAGGTACTCAAACTTCTGGCGGTAGTCAAACTTGGGCAGCTCTGGAGGCCGCTGGGCAGTGCCGAGGTAGTAGGCCAGCATGAGGCGGGCATCGCGCAGGTCCTGCAGCACCGGCAGCATGGTCCAGCGCATGCGCCCAGCCAGCAAGCCGCCAACAAACAGCAGGATGTGCGCTGTGGCATGCACAGAGAACACCAGGCCGGCTACCCGGTGAATCGCCCGCGCCATGTCCAAGCCACCGAGCGCAGCCAGGGTCGCCTGCGCATAGGGACCGTCAAACTTCTGCGGCAGGCCGGTCAGGGTCAAGGCGACAAACGTGACCAGCACCAGGATGTGTTCAGCCCGCCGCGGCAGGGTGAAGCGCTCGACCAGCACAGTGCCATCTTGGCGGGTGTGGGTGCGGGTAGTCATAGCAACCTCCTAGCGGTGAACCTTGGCGCGGTAGAGGTGCAGCAGGATGTGCAGCACCAAGCCGGCCAGGATGAGCGGGATCAGGATCCGGTAGCCCCATTGGATCGCCCACACCAGCGGGGCGCTTTTCAGCGTTGGCGGGTAGTGCGACAGCCAGGCATCGGCAAAGGCCAGCGGAGCGTCTTGGTGGCAATTGCGGCAGGCCACAATCACCTTGGCGCGCACATCGGTGCTGGCGGTGGCGCCTTGGCGAAAGGACTGGATGTCGTGCACGCCGTGGCAGTCGCTGCAGGTGGCAATCGGCTTGCCGGGCTTGCCAGCGCCCTGGGCGTACAGCTCGTTAGAGCGGCCGTGAAAATCGTCGAGGTAGGTCGTCAATACCGCCGGTGACAAGCCGTGGCGCTTCATCTTGTCTGCCTCAGAGTGGCAGTTGCCGCAGGTCTTCCAGGCGCTGGCGTGAAATTGCTTCTCACGCGGGTCGCGGATCTGGTGGGCGCCGTGGCAGTCCGTGCAGGTCGGCACATCGCCGCCGTCTTTGCCCGCCAGGGCTTGGCCATGAACCGAAGCCTTGAATTGCCTAGAGATTTTGCTGTGACACTTGGCGCAGCGATCGGCCACGGTCAGGCGGTCGGCCTTGTCGCTGGGATCGTGGTAGCCGTGGCAGTCGGTGCAAGTCGGCGCGGCCTGGTTGCCCTTTTCCAGCTCCTTGTAGTGGATGCTGTCTAGCACTTTGGTGTGGTAGGCATAGTGGCACTGCTTGCACGCACCGGCGCGGTCGAGCTGGTAGGCGCGCTTGCTGGCGAATTTCACCTCCGGGTGGGGATGGTCGCTGATGCCGGTGTGGCACTCTGTGCACTTGAGCTCGGAGCCATGGACCGATTTCTTCCAGGCCGCCGTGTCGATGCCTACGGTAAGGGTCGTGGCATCGGCAAAGCGGACCACGGCTTCTTCGCCGTCGTGGCAGTCCAAGCACTCTTGGTTGGTCTCTTCGGTGCTCTTGGCCGTCGCCTGGCTTGGGCTGGCCAGCAGCGCGACCAGCACCAGGGGAAACAGCTTGAGGGTGAGGGGGTCCGCTCTCATGGCGGCTCCTTGCAGCCCCGGAGAATGGGGGCCAAGAGGTCACTGGGCCTGGCGATCTTCCTGCGAGCGCTTCTCATTGACCTTCTGTTGCAGGTCGCTCAGCTCGGCGGGAGCGACGGCATCGGCCTTCTTCTCGCCCTTGGTCAGGTAGGAAGCCGCCGGCTCGTAGTGCGGCATCGCCAGCCACGCGTGGTTGTTGGCGGTATGGCGCACTTTCTGGACCACCGCGCTGGTGGCGGCCATCAGCACCGCGGCAATGACCAACAGCGGGAATGCCATCACAAAGCAGGCACCCAACACCGGGGCCAGCGCCAGGGCCAGCAGGGTCGGCACGCGGCGGTACTCGGCTTGCGCCATGCCGTCCAGGGCCTCGCCTTCGGCGCCCACAAAGCGCACGTCCATGGGCTGGAAGCTGAGGTACAGACCGTACTGCGCGGGCTGTTGGTTCTTGTAGGTCTTCATGGGGTCCTCCTGGGGGCTGTGGGGTGGCTGTCTGTTGTGTTCTGTCTGGCTTCTTTCTCTGGGGGCCGTTGCCCTTCTGGCAAGGTCAATATGGGATGAACGCCGGCCGGTTCCTATAGGGCCGATCGCTGAGAAGGCGTAGGGAAAAGTGCCTAGGAGCGACCCATTGGCCGAGGCAGCCGACACGCTGCTGGCGCGGTGGTCTGGCGAAAGTCCAAGCGGTCGACGCAGTGCAATTGGCCTGCAATGGCTGGTGCCCGCCCGGAACAAAGCCGAAAGGGCGGGGAGCCTCGTCAAAGCGGTCTCGAAAGTTGGCTAGTACCCAAGACCGTTAATTCGATCCGGGTTGCACCCGGTTCTTGTTCACAGGTCTTGGGTCCTACTGCTGGGTCTTCTTCCGTACCCCAAACCACGTCCGTTCCGGAACCCGGAACGAACTTGGGGTTTGGGGTACT
>CAIXGW010000295.1 GCA_903919145.1 uncultured Myxococcales bacterium | reverse complement strand
CGGTCTGCGCGGCAGGCCGGCGCGCCGGCGCTGCGCCTCCTGCGCGATTCCTGAGCGGCTCCGGCCAAAACGAAACGTCAGTCTCCTATGATACCCACGTCCTTTGAACTCGGGACTGTTTGGTACTTGAGAGTGCCGAGTTCTTGAGTGGCGGTCAGGGTTGATCTGGCGCGGCAGTGCGGAGCAATTCGGTCTGGCGGTCGGCGATCTTGACGGAGAGATCGACGCAGCGATCAACGAGTGCGCGGAAGCGTTTGAAGTTGGCGAGCAGCGATTTGATCCGGGGCAGTTCCGCCGGCCGAACGTAGCGGGATCGACTGCGCATGTTGTGAGTGTAGCTGAGCTGCCAGTAGGCGCCGGTCTGCGCGACCGGGTCCTTGTATTGCTGGCTGAGGGAACCTGGGCGCATGGGCCCGAGCTGGGCGAGTGCGGTCTGGGTCCGAGCGAGTTGGGCCTGCCACGTTGCGAGCTGTTTGTCTTCCACGGCGGGGAGCTTCCCCGCGAAGCGGGGTGGAAGTCCAGCCGGCGGGTGCGGCCGCGCGAAGTTTTTTCGACCGGGAGTCATTTGGTGATCGTAGTATAGCATACAGAAGCTATACTATGGACGAAGTCAACTTCTCCGCATGCTCCTGTGGTCCCACTGGTGGTTAATCGTCTCGCAATTGCGTCCGGCGTGCTCGCGCCAGCGCACCTTTCTGTGGCTGGCGGTGACACTCGCCGCCATGGCGGTCCGCCGGGACCTCGGCGGGGTCACCAGCTTCGTGCGGGCCCTCGGGCTCAAGGCGGCCTGCTACGGCTGACTCTTGGATTTCTTTCACAGCCCCGCCCTTTGCGTAGACGCCCTGGCGCGAACCTGGGTGCGCGTCGTCTTGGCAACCCATCCCGGCGTGCAGCGGGTCAACGGTCGCCTCGTCCTGCTGGCTGATGGCCTGAAAAAATCCAAGGCGGGCCGCAAGATGCCGGCCGTCAAATCCCTCCACCAGGCTTCGGACTCCAACACGAAGCCGGAGTATATCATGGGCCACTCCTGCCAGGCGCTCGCGTTGCTGGTCAAGGTCGGCGCGAGCTTTCAAGCCGTGCCGCTGACCGCGCGGATTCACGAAGGCTTGGTGTTCTCCAACCGCGACCGCCGGACGCTGCTCGACAAACTGCTGCTCCTGCTCGCGGCCTTGCAGCTGCCGGAACCGGTGCTCCTGGTCGCCGACGCCTATTACGCCTGCGGCAAAATCATCGCCGGACTGCTCGACCAGGGCGGCCACCTGATTTCCCGGCTCAGGAAAAACGCCTGCGCTTACACCGTGCCGGTCGGCCCCCGGCGCGCGGGCCGCGGCCGCCCCAAACTTTACGGGACCAAAATCCGGCTGCGCGATCTTTTCACCGGGCCCCTCGCGACCATGCCCAGCCCGGTCTACGACGAGCAGGGCGTCACCTTGCGCTGGGTTTGTCGCGACCTGCTCTGGCGTCCCGCCGGACGCGTCGTCCGCTTCGTGGCCGTCGTTCATCCCCACCGTGGCCAAATTCTGCTCCTGTCCACCGACCTCACGCTCGCTCCAGCCGAGATCATCCGGCTCTACGCCCTGCGCTTCAAGATCGAGGTCAGTTTCAAACAGGCGCTCCACTCCGTCGGCACCTGGGCGTATCATTTCTGGATGCGCCCGATGACGCCGCTCCGCCGGTTTCAGGGCGACCAATTCCTCCATCACAAGTCCGCGGCCTACCGCACGGCCATCCGCCGAAAACTCGCCGCCTATCACCGCCACATCCAAATAGGCCTCGTCGCCCAAGGCCTTCTCCAATGCCTCGCCGCCCTCCACCCGGCTTTGGTCTGGCGCCACTTCGGCTCCTGGCTGCGCACCGTGCGCTCCCCTCACTGCCCCTCGGAGTTCGTCGTCGCCTGTGCCCTGCGTCACAGCCTCCCGGAATTTATCGCCGCTTCCCCTCACGACTCTTCCTTCGAGTTATTCCTCCGCCAACGCCTCGATCTCCAGCGTATCGAGGGCACTTGCCTCGCCGCTTAAACCGAAACCACTTCTGAATCCGGCTCTCTCAAGGGCGACACATTAAAGATTAAAACCTTTTTGCCTGCTCCTGACCTTTTTGCCTGCTACTCATGGGGTGGGCTGGGTCAGAGGGAAGACTGAAGCTTGAGTGCCGCGGCGACGATGGGCTTGGCCCAGG
>CAIXGW010000294.1 GCA_903919145.1 uncultured Myxococcales bacterium | reverse complement strand
CCGCGGGCGCTTCGGCGCCCTGCTGCGCCAACTGGACATTCGTCAACCTGCTTCGGACACGGCCGACAGCCCTCAGCAGGCGGTTCAGGCGGCGCAGCGCATCGGCTACCCGGTGCTGGTGCGGCCCTCTTACGTCCTGGGTGGCCAGGCGATGCGCATTGTCTACAACCGCGAGGAACTGCTAGAGCATTTTGCGCGCCTGCAGCAGCTGGGGTTGGCGGGGGCGGTGCTGATCGACCAGTTTCTAGAAGACGCCTTTGAGTACGACCTGGACGCCCTGTGTGACGGAAAAAGGGTATTGATCGCCGGGATTCTAGAGCAGGTCGAAGAGGCTGGGGTCCACTCTGGCGACTCGACGGCGCTGCTGCCGCCCCTCAAGGTCAAGCCGCAGATCCTGGCGCAGATGCAGGCCATCGCCCGCAAGCTGGGGCCGGCCCTTGGGGTTCAAGGGTTGATGAATATCCAGTTCGCCGAGCGCGAGGGCCTGCTGTACGTGCTAGAGGTGAATCCGCGCGCCAGCCGCACCGTGCCGTTTCTGGCCAAGGCGCTCAACCTGCCGCTGGTCCAGTGGGCCACGCTGCTGATGGTTGGAGAAACGCTTGATACGCTGGGACTTTTTGACGACCCGCAGCCACCGCGCTGGTATGTCAAGGCGCCAGTTTTTCCCTTTCGCAAGTTCCCCGGCGTCGATGTGCTGCTGGGGCCAGAGATGCGCTCCACCGGAGAGGTGATGGGCGTGGGCGACACCCCAGGCGAGGCGTATCTCAAGGCGCTGCAGAGCGCAGACTTGCGCCTGCCCGAGGCCAGTCTGGACCGCCCGGGCCAGTTCACGGCCTTCCTCTCGGTCAATGACAATGACAAGCCGGCAGTGTTGGCCATCGCCAAGCGCTTGGCAGCTCTTGGGTTCTCTCTGGTAGGTACCCGCGGAACGGCGCTGTACCTGTTCGACCAAGGCGTGCCGTGCCAGCTGGTCTACAAAGTCGGCGAGGGCCGCCCCCACATCGCCGACCGGCTGCGCGACGGCAAGGTGCACCTGCTGGTCAACACGCCGCTGGGCCGGGCCAGCTTCTACGATGACAAGGCGATTCGCGTCGCCGCCGCAGCCCAGGGCGTGGCCTGCATCACCACGCTCTCGGCCGCGGAGGCGGCGGTCGAGGCGATGGAGCACCAGCGCTCAGGTCAGACTCGCCGTTTTGCTGTGCAGGACACCGCGGCGCGCTGAGTGGGTCACAAACGCTTGATTACGCAGCATCTTTGCCGATCCGTGGCGCCTGCGTGCCGCCAACCGGCTGCGGGACGAGGCGCAGAGGGCAGTCCGCCCGTGCAGGTCTGGCCGCTGCCAACCCGCGATCCTCTTGGCTCAGACAGCCACTGGCAGCAGCGCCGCTTCAGCGGCCATGGCGGCATCGGCGATATCCAGCCATTCTTTCACCAGGTTGGCCAGGGCGCCCTTCTTGGCGGCTACGTCCTCCAGGCTGGTGAACTTGATCTCGCGGCGGTCCTTGTGGGCACCAAGCAGCAGCCCCGCCGGATCATTGACCATCCGACCCTGGGGAAACACAATGATCAGGTGAGCAAATTCTGTGGCGTGCAGGTTGAAGGCCCCCAAATCGGTGCCGTGGTAGAAGCTCGGTGCCTTCCACTTGAGACGCTCGCGCACCCGCGGATCGGCGGCCAGCACAATGGCGCGCACAGCGGCGATCTCGGCCTTGAAGGGGTGGTCGAGCGCGGTCATGAAGGTTTCAACGGCTGGAGAACGGGGCATACAGGGCTCCTTGGCTAACCGGGCAGCGGTACAGAACTTGCCGGTACAGAACTTGCATTGTAACACATCGCAGCGGATTGCGGCGGACTTCTTTGCAGCGACAGCGCCGCCACGCTGCACAGGGCGAAAGCCGGTCCTAACCCGGCCGCCGGCGCCGCAGCAGCCACACCAGCAGAGCTACGCCCAAGGTCGCGGCCCCCAGGGCCAGCCACTGGGTCAGCGAAATCTGGCGCATACGGTCAAACAGCTGCTCGCCAAAGTAGGCCGTGAGCCACAGCGGCAGCGCGTAGCCCAGCAGCGACCCCCAGAAATGGGTCCAGAAGCCCACCTGCGACACGCCCAAGAACGTGTGCAGCACCTGCGGCATCCACAGCACCAGGCGCAGCAGCACTACCGTGACAAATCCTCTTTCCGCCAGGGCCTGGCTATAGGCGGCCAGCCGCGGCGGCACCTTCTGCGCCAGCCAGTCTCGCGCCAGAAACCGGGCAAAAGAGAAGCCGATCACACTGGCAGCCATGGTCCCGACCATCGACAGCGCATAGGCCACCGGCCACGGCCAGATGAGCGGCGCCGCAAACACAAACACGGTGCCCGGCACGCCAAAGGGCTGCAGTAACGCGTAGGACACCACAAAGGCCACGTGCCCCCACGGCCCCAGGTCGACCAAGGCCTTCTTGAGCTGGGCGGGCTCGGCAAACAGCGCAAACAGGCCGTAGTGATGAACGACCAGCAGGCAGGCGACCACCGCCACCACCAGCGCGGCGCGCATCCACAGCAGCGCCAGCGGCGCAGCAGCCAGGGGACCGCCAGCCGCGGGCTTGGAATTCAGTTCAGTGGGCAAATCAACTCCCGCTGTGCGAGTCGGTCGGGGCCACCGCGGTCAGGCTCGACGCCAGCTTGGTTCTTTCCAGCCGGTTGCCTGCAGGCGGACCCTGTCGAGGCCACGGGCTTTCGCAGTAGACCATGGCTTCTGGCTTTTCCCCGGCAGGCTGCTGGCGAGCTACCGCAATTCGGGCCCATGGGGCTTCAGAATTCGTAGGCGCAGCGAAAGCCCAAATGCGGTCCTTGGGCGCCCACCGCCAGCGGGTGGCGGCCAGAGACGCGCACGCCGCTGGCTTGCGACTGCAGAGAGCCGCCGCGGAAGGTGCCCAGGTCCGCGGTTGGCGCCAGCGGAGACGCTTGGTCGCTTCGGCTGAGGCGTAGAACACCGCGCTGTAGCCGTCCGCCGTCCACTCGCTGACTTTGCCGCCCAGGTCAAAGATGCCCCAGACGCTCTGGTCCTTGGGCATCGACCCCACCTGCTGGGTGCCACCGCTGTTGCACCCGGGGCCTGCGCTGCCGTGCATCCATGCCAGCAGGCAACTCGGCAACGGCAGATTGCCCCAGGGGAATCTCCGGGCTGTGGTCTTGCAGTCGGGGCTGGAGCACGGGCCGCGCGCCGCCAGCTCCCACTCGGCTTCACTGGGCAGGCGCCCCCCTTTGAACGCGCAATAGGCCTGCGCTTGGCTGAGCTGCACGCAGTTGACCGGGTGATCCTGCTTGAAGGGCTGGCCGGTGTTGCAGCCCGGCCCGGCTTTGGGCTCGCTGCAGCTGCCGGCCTTGGCACACGCGGCGTAGGCCGCCACCGTCACCTCAGACCGGTCGATGGCCACGGGCTTGACCTGCACCAGGTGCTGCGGTGACTCGTCGGCCTGGCACTGGGGGTCGACCGCGGCGTTGCAGCCCATCCAAAAGCTCCCACCGATGAGCGCAGTTTCAGCAGGGCTGCCCTTGCAGACCGCCGCCACGCAGACAGAGCTGGCGCCGCAGACAGTGCCGTTGCCATACGGATTGAACAGGCAATTGCCGCTGGCCAGGTCGCAGCTGTCGGCCGTGCAGGGGTTGCCCACGGTGCAGGGGTTGCCGTCTTGGCAGGCGGTGCCCAACTCTACGGCATTGGCTGCACATTTTCCGCTCTTGGGGTCGCAGCTGGTGGTCTGGCACGGGCCGTCCAGCGCCGTTGGGCATTGCACCACGCTGGCCGGGTTGACCTTGCATGCCTTGGCCAGCACATCGCAGTACAGCGCGCCGTTGCACGGGTTGCCGTCGTCAAACTTCAGGCAATCACCGTCGATCTGGCAGCCGCACACCAGTGTCCCTGCCTTGCACACCCCGCTTTGGCACTGGTCGCCATAGGTGCAGCTGTTGCCATCGGCGTCGCAGTCGCTGCCGTCGGCGAGCTTGGTCTGCAGGCAATTGCCGGTGGCGGGCTGGCAGGTGTAGCTGGCACAGTCGCCGGCGTCGCTGGGGCAGATCACCGCAGAGCCGGGCTTGACCGCGCACTTGAACGGCATGCTGCTGGTGTCGCACATCTGCACGCCGTTGCAGAGATTGGCGTCGCCTTTGAGGTTTTCGCACTCGGCTGGGTCTTTGCCCTGGCACTCGCAGCTGTTCTTGCCCGATTTGCAGGTGCCAGCTTGGCAGAAGGCGCTGCCGGGCAAGCAGCAGGTGTCGCCAGTGGTGCAGGGGTTGCCGTCTTCGCAGGCGGTGACCGCGGCAACCGCCACGCCTTTGCACACGCCACTCACGCAGGTGCCAACCAGACAGGGACTGCCAAAGTCCTGCTTGGCGCACTCTGGGCCGCACGCCGGTGAACTATCTGTCACGTCTACAGAATCGCCTGCGTCGGCCGTGTCGGCAGGGCCCGCCGCGTCCACCGCATCCTGGGGTGCCGCGGCGTCGCTGCCGGCGTCAGGCCCAGCATCAGTGTCGGCACTGACTGCGCTGTCACCACTGACTTCAGCGTCGGCACTGACTTCAGCGTCGGCACTGACTTCAGCGTCGCCACTGACTTCGCCGTCGACGCTAACGTCAACCTCGGCACTGTCTTCGCCGTCGCCACTGACTTCACCGTCGGCGGCGACTGGCGTGTCCACTGTACCAGTGGCGTCGCCGTCGGCCGGGGAGCTGGAGTCGGTCGCTGCGGAGGTGTCGGTCCCCGGCTCCGTGTCCGAACCAGCGCCAGTATCCGCTGCAGTCGGCGCGTCGCCCTGGTCGGCCATGGCGGCTGCGTCCCCCTCTGGCTCTGCTTGGGGTTCACTGCCGCATGCCGCGGCTGCCAGCAGCACGGCTGCCAGCGCCAGGACCCAATTTGCCCTGCCCTTTGCCCGCCCTGGCTGGGCAAGCCTGCACCTGTGCTGCATCATCCGCCTCGCCGCCCAGTATGCAGCCGCCAGCCGTCGCCGGCAACGCCGACAGAGCCGTGACAATTGACCTGGACCTGGGCGTAAGGTAGAAGGTTGGGCGCGACGGTTGAATAGGCCAAGGCTTTTCCGCGGTCCAGCGTAGGCAATGCCGCAGTGAAGATCCCGGTGTCGAGTCGCCCCAGTGCGCCCCTGGGAGGTCCCATGTTTGAAACCGCTGAAGTCGGCCACAAGATCGACAAAGAGACTTATGCCGCCGAGCTGCCGGTCCTGCGCGCAGCGCTGCTGGATGCCCAGTACGAGTTGCTGCAAACTGGCAAATTTCCGGTGGTCTTGGTCATCGCCGGGGTCGATGGCGCCGGCAAGGGCGAGACGGTCAACGCCCTGACCGAGTGGATGGACCCGCGCCACATCGAAGTCCATGGCTTTGGCCCGCCAAGCGACGAGGAAGCTGCCCGCCCGCCCATGTGGCGGTTCTGGCGCAGCCTGCCCCCCAGCGGCAAGACTGGCATCTTCTTTGGCAGTTGGTACACAGCGCCTATCTTGCAGAGGGTGCTAAGTGACCAGACCGAGAGCCAATTTGACCAGTCTCTGGAAGCCATCAACCGCTTTGAGCGCATGCTGGCCGACGAAGGGGCGCTGGTCTTGAAATTCTGGTTCCACCTGTCCAAGAAGGCCCAGAAGAAGCGCTTTGAGAAGCTAGAGGCCGACCCGGCAACCCGCTGGCGCGTCACCAAGCAGGAGTGGAAGAACTTCAAGCACTACAATGAGTTCAAAGAGGTTTCTGCCCGAGCCCTGCGCGAGACCAACATGGCCCACGCCCCGTGGATCGTGGTCGAGGGCGAAGAGGAGCGCTACCGCAGCCTGACCGTTGGCAAAACGCTGCTGGCAGCCCTGCGGGCCCGCCTCGACGCGGCCAAGCTGCCCGCGGCCACCCCGACCGCGCCGGCGCCAATGCCAGCCATCGACAACCGCAACATCCTGGACTGCGTCGACCTGGCCTCCACCATCGACAAGGCGAGCTATGAGACCCAGCTTGAAGAGCTCCAAGGGCGCCTGGCCCTGCTGACGCGGCGGCCGGGCTTTAGGAAGCGCTCTTTGGTGCTGGCGTTTGAGGGCTGGGACGCCGCGGGCAAAGGCGGTGCCATCCGCAGAGTGACCGGTGCTCTGGACGCGCGCGCCTACGACATCATCGCTGTGGCCGCCCCGTCGGACGAGGAGAGGCGCCAACCCTACCTGTGGCGGTTCTGGCGGCGCTTGCCCGGCCACGGTCGGGTGACGGTGTTCGACCGAACCTGGTACGGCCGGGTCCTGGTAGAGAGGGTAGAAGGCTACTGCGCCCAGAGCGACTGGCTAAGGGCCTATAGCGAGATCAACGACTTTGAAGAACAGCTGGTCAAAGCCGGGGCCATCCTCTGCAAGTTCTACCTGCACATCAGCCCAGAGGAGCAGCTGCGGCGCTTCGAAGAACGCCAAGCCTTGAACTTCAAGCGCTTTAAGATCACCGAAGAAGACTGGCGCAACCGCGACAAGTGGCCCCAGTACGTCCAGGCCGTCTGCGACATGGTCGACCGCACCAGCACCGAGATCGCCCCGTGGACCCTGGTGGCCGCCGAGTCCAAGTACTTGGCAAGATTGCAGGTCTTACAGACCATCTGCGACAGGCTTGAGCAAGCTCTGGACTGATCCAAGCTAAGGTCTGAGCCAAGCCCTGCCCGGAGCCAAGTCTTGGGCTGCGAAGCACTTGTGTGCACGGCCGGCGAAAGACGGGCTGGCGCCACCAGGCGGCGCACCAACCGTCTTGGGTACTACTTGCCAGCAGAGGCCGTGCGCACCGGCGGCAGGCAAGCTAGCCAATCCACAGCCATTTCCAGCCAGGGGTCGGGCCGTTGCCGCGGCGACAGCTCGGCGGCGAGGCGCTTGGGAGCGGTGCCGCGAGACCTGACGCAGCTCTGGGCCGGCCGCCAGGCCGCCTCGGCGGGCTCGCCAAACAGCGTAGTCGCGTCCACCGGCAAGCCGACGTCTGGGGCCATGCCTTTGCCGTCAATATCGCGCCCATCGGGTGTCAGGTACTTGCCAATGGTGTACTTGAGATAGAACCCCCACATTTGGTTTGGCTTTTGCACTTTCTGCATCGAGCCCTTGCCATAGCTGCGCACACCGAGCAGCGGCGCCCTCAGGTGGTCCTGCAGCGCCCCGGCCAGCACCTCGCAGGCGGATCCACAGCGGCGGTCCATCAGCACCACCACCGGCGCCCGCAGCTCGCCCGGCCCCTGCATGGCCCGCCTCTCATCGGTGCGGTCCCTCCAACGGGTCTGCACAATCACGCCGGTCTGCAGCAACCAGTCGGCCACGGCCACGCTTTCATCCAGCACGCCGCCGCGGTTGCCGCGCAGATCAAGGACCAGACCCTTGGGTTCTTTGACTTTCTTGTCGCCAGAGGCCAACAGGGCCAGGCGGGCCACCTGGCGAACCCGCTCGGCGGTGCCACGCACAAAGTCGCGCAGCCGCAGGTGAACTACGCCACGGCCCAGCGGCATCGCCTCGGCGTCGCGGGTGACGGCCCTGTCGCGGCTCAAGGCGACGCTGCGCACCTTGCCGGTGCGGCGGCTCCACACCTCCACCGTCACGCTGGCCCCGTCTTCTCCCTGCAGCAACCGCGGATTGGCGCAGCCATTGCCGGAGGTTCCCGCCGCCGTCCCCTCCTGGTAGGCCACGCGGTCGTTGACGCGCAGGTCGGCTTTCCACGCCGCCGAGTCGATCCGGACGTCGGCGACACAGCACATCCACGGCGTGCCAGCGGCAGTAGCGGAGCATTTTTGCAGAGTTAACCCCGGATCAGCCAAATCGGCTACGTGATCCGCTTCGCTCTCCGCCTCCCAAAACTTGGCAGCTATCACGTCGGCGTTGTGGTCCAGGGCCTTGAGCCAGCCCGACGCAGCATTGACCCAGGCCATCCACAGGGCCGGACGCCGCTGCTCGCCCTTGGGCAGGGCGGTTTCAACCCAGGCGAGGGTGCAGAGGAACTCTGACTGTCCAAAGGAATTCTTTGCCAGCCAGTGCTGCCACGCCAGCTCCAGGGCCTTGGGGTCCACCTGCGCCACCTCTTCGCGGGTGATCCTGAGGCCCGGCAGCGGCTTCCCGTTGCAGGCCAAGGTCTGTGGCGCCACCTTTGGCTTCCAAGGCGGGTCGCGGTCGTCCATCAGGGTGTCGACGTACTCGTCAGGCAGCAACTCAGCGCCGGGGTCAAGGCTCCATAGCGCCATTTCCGCCGCGCGCCGCCACGCCGCCTGCAGCCGCGGCGAGCCAACCGCAGGAGCATCAAGCATTTTTTCGGTGACGACTCGGGTGACGACGTCGAAGTGAGTTTGGGTAAATTCAACGCCCTGCCAGTCCTGGGCCGAGCCCAGCACCGCGACCAGCAGCCCGGCGGCCGCCCCGATCATGGTACGGGATCGATCACGCCGACCAGGGTCTCAGCAAGCAGCTGATCTACCACGGCTTTGAGGTCACCGGTCTCATTGTAGAGCTTGAGCTGCCGGTCGGCAGACGTACCGGTCTCCAGGATGTGGCGCACCCGCTCCAACTCATTGGTCGAGCCAAATTCCACAGCGGCGTCCCACACAAAGTCCACCAGTTCGTTGCCCAGCCGCTTGAACTCGACCTCTTGCTTCTTGCCCCAGTCAATGAGCTTGCCGTGGACACCGTAGCGAGCGGCGCGCCACTTGTTCTCATCGACCATGGCCGAGCGGTAGATGTTGAACGAGAGGTTGTGGCGG
>CAIXGW010000293.1 GCA_903919145.1 uncultured Myxococcales bacterium | reverse complement strand
TCCGCGACGGTCGCCTCTGCGGCGCGGCGATTGCGCTGCCGCCGGGAATGCTGTTGGGCACACTGCCTCTGCGCCTGCCGGTCCAGAGCGGTACCAGTGACGGGGTGGCGCTGGGGTAGGAGCCCGGCGGTCTGGCGGAGCTGCTTCCATGGTAGCGGGAGACGCTATGGGGCCAGGGGATCTTGGGCTGCCGTCCGCCTGACGCCGGCAGGTGGGCTAAATTTTGTTTCCAAAATCGATAACTTGAGCCGCGAGCCGGTCGGCGCCGCCGTGCAATTCTGCCGGGTCGTCGCAATTGGCCAGAGACGGTGCAGACTTCGTCAGTGTTGGGGTCGATCTGGTCAGCGCCATCATTCTCGACAGATCCGGTGAGCTCCGCGGCGAGGTTCTTCGGTGGAGGTGCGGTCCGCCAGGTGCTTGACGGCTGTTGCGCGGTGCTGGTCTACACGCGCCACGTTTGGGTTGTCGCATTTAGGCGTCGCTGCACGCATCTACAGGCGTTTTGCTGCCCGTGCGGCCACTCCTTCCACGCTGGGTGCGTGGCGTCCACCGTCATCAGTTTGAAAAGCCTTGGCCAGATTGCCTGGTAGGCCGTCGCTGTCCGACAATACCATAGGGAATGTCTGGTCCGCTTGCAGACTGAGGATTTCGCGGAGGCGGCCATGGCGGGACGGCGGAAAGGGCGGCAGCGGCGTGACGCCGAGGCGGCTGCTCTGGCGGCTCTGCATCCGGTGTGGCGCATTGCTGTGCGCAGGGGCCTGGGAGCCACCGAGTGTCCAGCGGGAGTCCAGGCCAAAGCGGCCCAGCCCGTAGGGCGGAGGCACGGCGGGCTGCAGCTCCATCCAGGGTCGCTAGGTCTCGGGTCGGTCCGTGGGCGTCTCCGGCGGCGAAGGCCGGCCGACAGAGTGCCTGGCAGCTGGTTTCACGGCAGCAGGACGGGATCAAAGCTGCTTTCTCAAGCAGCAACAGGCCCTCCGTCGGGCTCTGCTGCTCGCAGAGCTGGAGCCTGCAGGTCAGCCCCCGCCCAACTGGAAGCAGTCGGGGTCGGGGTCCACGCACCCTGACTCACATGTGCCGTTGTTGTAGTACTGATAGAGTTCACACGCATCGACGCAGTTGCCGCTGAGGCCAGAGCTATTGTCGCAGGTATAGCCTGAGGCGCAGCCCGACTTGCCAAACGCGCACACCGCACCCTTGGGACCGGCCGGCCTGCAAGTAGATGTCTTGGCCTGGAGGTCATTGGGCACGCACGCCAAGCCGTTGATGCAATACCCAATGCCATTGCCGCAGGGCGAACCGATGGTCTTGAGCGGCTTACAGTGCCAAGCGGAGCCAGAGGCTGCAGAGTCTGGAATGCACCCATACCATGGGACGCACTCGCTGGACTTGCCCCAGGTCGAACAGACCTCTCCCGCTTTCACGGGCGCTGTGCAGAAGGCTTTGGCCTTGCTCGAGGTAGCCCATACGCATTCGCCAGGCACGGCACACAGACCGATTCCGCCGCCACATTCACCGCCGATGGGCACTTCGGGCAAGCAGGTGCCGGACATCGCCGTGTCGTCGACCGCGATGCAGCCCAGCCCTGATTTGCAGAGTCCCTTGGCCACCCCGCCGCAACTCGCGCCCATGCCACCCAGAGCATAGCATTTGGCTGTGGTGACGGCGCTGCTGGTCCACATGCACGACGAATCCGTGCATCCGCCCGCACCATAAGGGTTGCAGATCGCTCCGACACCGCCATCTGGATAGCACTTCATGGCGGCCTTGTCTTTGCTGGTGAATTTGCAGCTACTGCCGGGCTCGCAATAGCCTATGCCAAAGCCGCAGGCCTGACCGGCAGCCTTGTCTTGCATACACTCAGCGCCGGTGGCCGTTAGCGACGGCACGCAGGTGGACCCCAGTGCGCAGTCTTCGAGCATGGCGTAACACTGCTCGCCCACGGTAATTGCAGGTCCGCTGGGCACGCATTGGCCGCTCTGGCACGCGCTGTCGCCCGCGCAACTGCCGCACAGGCCACCGCAGCCATCGGGACCGCACTTCTTGCCTGAGCAGGCCGGCGTGCAGTCGGCGATACACTGACCATCGATGCAGATCAGCTTTCCATACAGGTAGTTGCCACAAAAGCCGCCACAGCCGTCAGGCCCACAGCTCTTGCCAGCGCAGTCTGGCTTGCAGCTGGCTTCGCAGGTGCCCATCACGCAAGATGGCGCCGCCGCAGGGCATTTTCCACACTGGCCCCCGCAACCATCGGGCCCGCATTCCTTGTCGCTGCAGGCTGGCGCGCACGCGTCCTGGCCGGGCAGGTCGGGCTGGATGGCCGCGTCGCCTTTGCCGTCGGTCGGGACATCGCCTTGGCCGGTGGGGTTCAAGTCGCCGCTGGCCGTGGCGTCAGTGCTGGCGCTGTCTGAGTCGGCCGCGGCCACGTCGGCGCCAGCTGTTGGAAGTTTTGGCTTGCAGGCTGTGACCTTCTTGCCGGTGCCGGGGGCCGCCGGGTCGTTGGCCTCGGCGCAGTAGCTGTCTGCAGGGCAGAGGCCGGCGACCTGCCATTGGCTGCTGGCCGGGTCGCAGACCATTTGCTGGCCGGTCGCGCCCAGGCAGCCCTGGTTCTGCGTCGCCGTGGAGCAGCCTGTTCCGGCCTGACCGCCGGATCCAAAGCTGCCGCCTCCTCCTCCTGCGGTTCCGCCGGTGCATCCGCCGCTGCAAAAGAGCACGATGGCAGCACTCCATACCAGGACCTTGCACATTGCGTTTCCTATCGCGGTTGCTCGCAGCGTGGGGAAGACCGCGGCTTGCTTTGGCGCAAAGTGGAGCCGGGGCGCACATCTCTACAGGGACATGGGCCTTGCCACAAGATTCATACAGGGAGCCTTGGCCCAACAGCGGCTTGGCAACGCGCCTTGGCTGCGAGCACCACCGACCGCGTCTTGAACTGCGAACCCGTCGTGAGTAAGGTGGCACCGATGACCAGCCCCGTACCGCAACGCCAGCCTCACGTACCGCCAAGCACCCCTGACGTGCTTGCCGCCCCTTACCTCGACCGTGGCGCCAAGGTGCTCGCGGGCGCGCTGAGCTACCTGAGGCCGGAACTGCGCCATCCAGAGCGGATTCCCCAAGGCGGAGTGCTGCTGGTCGGCAACCACGCGCTGATGGGCATCGACTCCTTTGCCCTGTACCCGCTGCTCTGGCAGCACACCCAGCGCCTGCCGCGGGGCCTGGCGGATCGCTTCCTATTCAAGGTCCCGGGGTTGAACAGGGTGTTTCACAGCGTTGGCGCGATTGAAGGCCATCCAGACAAGGCGGTGGCGCTGTTGACCCAGGGCGAGATGTGCCTGGTCTATCCGGGGGGCTCTGCGGAGTCCTTCAAGAGTCCGGCCCAGCGCTATCAGCTTTTCTGGAAGGAGCGCATGGGCTTTGCCAAGGTCGCCCTGCGCGCCCAGGTGCCAGTGGTGCCGATCATGGCGGCGGGCGTCGACCACGCCTATCGCTATCTTTTTCGCGACAAGCTGCTGGTGCGCCACTTTGCCGGCCAGGGCAAGGCGCGCTACGACTTTCCCGTGTCGTTGGGCCTGGGCATCTTGCCGCTGCCGGTGCAGTTCACTTATCACGTTGGCGAGCCCATTCTGCCGCCGCAGGGCGCCCACCTGGCGGACGATCCCCGCGCCGTCGCCGCCTTTCAAGGGCAGGTCTGGCGGGCCGCCCAGGCGCAGCTAGACGAGGCCGTGCGCCAGTGGCAGGCAGAGCCGCGCGACTGGCTGGATGCCCTGGGGCGCAAGCTGGCGGGGTAGCGGTAGGCCGCGCCGCGCCACCGTCCTTATCCCTTTACCGGCAAGAACACAGTCTCGCGCTCGGATGCGGCGGTCACCTGCATGTCAGAGCCGCGCTCTTGGACAATCTGCCGGCAGTGAGCGAGCTTGGCATCGACCATGTCATCGCTGTGCATGGAATCGTGGCTGAAAAGGACCAAGTGGCGCACGCCGGCCTGCAGGGCGATCTCTAGCCTTGCGCTGGTCGGATGCGTAGGTCTTGGCCGAAAGCACCACAATCGGCAGGTCGGCCGTGGCCGGGGTGGCGCGCAGGTGCTGGATGACTTCATAGCCGAGCATTTTCGGCATCATCAGGTCCAAAACGATGGCGTCAAAATGCTCGCGGCGCGCCAGCTCAAGACCGACGTCGCCGTCAGCTGCGGCGGTCACGGCATAGCCCGCCCCTTTGAGGATCCGGGTCAGGACAATTTGGATATCTGGCTGATCCTCGATGATCAACACGCGCATGGCCGAATCACTCACCGCGGCAGTCCTCCCAGCGGCAATCCCCGCATGAGCCTGACCGCGGATCCCCACAGACCTTTGATCGAAGTGCAATAGTCTAGCTTAGTTGTGTAAGGATACAAGCTGCCCGACCGCACGGGCCCATTGCCAAGTTGATGGCGGGGAGCCTGTTGGGGATGGGCCCGGCAAGCTCCTAGCCGGTCACTAGCGGCTCAGCCCCGACGCCGGCGAGCGCCAGACTGCCGGTCCCCTGGTTGTTCCAGGCGGCCCGGATGTCTTCCATTGCCGCGTGAGCCTGCTCATAGCCGGCCTTGGCAATCTCGTCGCCTTTGGCGAAGTCGTAGATGTTGTAGTTGCGCAGCTCGAGGTCAAAAACGTAGTCGGCCAGCTGAGCGCGATCGCGACCGGACTGCGACATCAGCAGAAACATCGACCGCATCAGGTCATCGACGCGCGACATGCTGCGCCGCGCCAGGCCGGCCAGCCCGCTGCGGTAGTTGGGGGTCGAGAACGGAAATTCAGGAATAATGTTGCTGGCAATGATGAAGTGGGCGCCGGACTGCCAGGTTACCGAAGCGGGCACGTTGTTGTGCATTCCGCCATCGACAATGCGCTGACCGCCCACGACCAGCGAGGGATAGGCGCCGGGCAAGCAGGACGACGATCTGACCCCGTGGCCTACGCTGCCGAGGGCGCGCACGACTTCGCAGCCGGTTTGGATGTCGACCCCTACCGGGTAGAACGGGATCTCGGTTTGGCTCATCTGGACTTCGCCGCCAGTCAAGTGGTTGACGAACCACTCAAAGGGGGCCGTCGAGCCAAAGCCCGCCAGCAGCGGCGGAATCAGCCAGTTGCGCTCTTTGACGCAGCGCTCGATGGCGTCGCGGCGACCGGAGGCGTACAGCCCCGCCACCAGCGACCCAAAGGAAACGCCGGCAATGTAGTCGATGGGGATGTTGGCTTCCTCCAGCGCCCGCAGCAGCCCAATGTGGGCAAAGCCCAGGGCACCGCCGCCGCCCAGCGCAAGGCCCACGGTCCGTCCGAGCAGGGCCCTGGAGAGGCGACCGCAGGCCCGGCCAAAGGGCGTGGTCAGCTGCGTCAGCGATGTCAGCTCGCCGCTGGCGTAGAAGGCGTGCAGGCTGTCGGCGTCGTCGGGCAAGCGCACCGTGCGGCCACTGGCGTTTAGGGGTAGCGCTGCACCCGTCAAGCGCACGGCATCGACGCGGTAGTGGTGGCGCTCGGCCGCCTCCTCATGGGCCCCGTCATCGGCGCGGCGCACCAACACCACCGACTGGGCACCGTGACGCCGGCCGCCGACAATTCGCGATACAGCTGGCGAAATAGGGTGGGGTTGCGGGTCACAAGGCCCATCAACACTTCCGCCCGCACGCGCAACAGCTCGGTCGGCTCCAACGCGTCGATGTCGGCCGTCCGCGGCGACTCGAAGAGGGCAGCGGCGTGGCCAAACATCCAGCCAGGCCCCTTGGTGGCGACGATCTCGCGGCCCCCTCCCTGCCCGGCCATGACGCCAACCCGCCCGCGAATCACCACGTAGGCGTCTGTAGTCTTCTCGCCCGCGCGGACGATGGGCCTGTTGGCAGCCACCTTGTCGATCCGACCCGCCTCAACGAATCGCTGGATGTCGTCGCGACCCAGCAGGCGCAAGAACGGATGACGCAACAGCAAATCGGTGATTTCTGCGGCGCGATCGCGCAGGGCGACCAAGCCATCGATGTAGGCGCCAAAAGCCTCGACTTCGACTGTTGCGCGCACAAATTCCGCGGCGGGGATGTGCAACGTGGTCATCGGGCTCAGCGCCCGGACCGTGGCATTGGCGGCAAAACCCAAGCGCAGCGACCGCTCGCCATAGACATGGCCCGGCGCCAGGCGGGCAGCCACGGTCTCTCCGTTGGCCTTGCGCACCGACGTCCGGCTAAACAGCACGGCCTGATCCTTGCCGGCCGGAAGCACTACCTCCGCCTCGCCGACCGCGATAACTTCCATCCCGTTCCTTGGTTTGCCGGCCTCGACCAAGCACTCACCGGCCTGGTAGCTGCGCCACTCCATCAGAGAGAGGAGCTTTGCGCAGTCCGCCGAGTCGAGCTGGCTGAAGAACGTCGACTCAAGCATCCAGGCGTAGCCGAGATCCACCAGCTGCTGCGGGTCGATCTTCTTGTTGGTGTGTCCGGTCGTGGCCATCGTGCTGGTTCCCTCTAGCTGGGAGCCTGGCGAGATCATCCCCAACCGGCTCGCTGCCCCTTTTGCGTTTTTTCGGTCCGCAAACAATGATCTTGGGTGAATTCAGCTGTTTTGGCCGCCTGAGCCCACTCACGACCAGCAGGCCAGCGGCCCACCGGCGACCCCTTGTCGAGCTAGAGGATTGGGCTCTTGGCTGTGGGCTGCCGCACCTCTCCCACAGGCGCCCCGGGGAAAGGGCCTGCCGGATCGGCCGACCACCAACTCCGCAGCTGGCGCCTGCCCTGAGCTGGGCCGAAATTCGCCGGCAAGACAAGTACCTTGGCGGCATTTGCCAGCCAATGTCAGGGTTTTCCATCAGCCCCAGGAGTTTCCTTGCCGATGGCGAGCCAACGGCCTGCGCTTCGCGCCCTGGGAGGAATGTTTAGCGTGCCAGCAGACTCAGCAGCGGAACTCAGTCGATTTGTGCCAGCGATGGTAGTCCGCCGTGCGTTGCGCGAAGGAGGGCCGCCGCTCCAACCGGAGTCGGAAGAGTTTTCGGGCGCCGTCTTGTTTGCCGATGTGACCCGGTTCACGCGGCTGACCGAGAGCCTGGCCAACTACGCCGACGGCGCAGAGCGCATCGACCAGCACCTTAACCGCTACTTTGGCATCGTGGTCGAAGCGATCACGGCGCACGGCGGCGACGTTTTCAAGTTTGCCGGCGACGCGCTCATTGCGGTTTGGCCGTGCCAGCCAGAGGAAATGGCCCAGGCCGCCCGAGCAGCCAGCGCCTGCGGCCTGCGGATCCAGCGAGAGCTGGCCAGTTTTGTTGCGGAAGACGACGTGATTTTGGCGATGCGCATCTGCATTACCAGTGGGCCGTTGCGCTTTTTGCAGGTGGGCGGAGTCCTGGCGCGCTGGGAGCCGATCCTGGCTGGCGAGCCCCTGCTGCAGCTGTCGCAATTGAAGATGGCAACGCCGCCCGGATCGGTGGTGCTGAGCCCGGCGACCGCCGTGCTGCTTGGCCCGCCGTTTCATTCGCGGATTGCGGCTCGCGGCAGCAGTGAAACTCGCAATATCCATATCGATGTCGCAGGCTTGTCTATACTGGAAGGCAAGGCGGAAAGCGCCGACAAAGAGCGACCGCGGCGCCTGCAGTGGGTGGCCGACCTGCCCGAGTTTGCGCGACAGCCGATTCCTGAGCTGGCCGACGACCTGGCCGTCGCGCTGCGAGCCTGGCTGCCTGGCGCGCTGCTGTCCAGGCTGGGCCAGGGCCACCACGAGTGGCTGTCAGAGCTGCGGCAAGTAACCATTGTGTTTGCCGCCCTGCCGTTTGAGATTGGCGACGCCCTGACGATTGAGACCGCGCAGCCCGTGCTCGAAGCGCTGCAGAGGGCCGTGTACCGATATGACGGAGGGGTAGACAAGATCAGCATCGACGAAAAAGGTGCTGTGCTGATTGGCGCTTTTGGCCTGCCGCCGCTGGCGCATGAGGACGATGCCGCCCGCGGCTGCATGGCGGCCCTGGCCATGCGCCAGGCCATTGTCGCGCTGGGCGGCAAGCCGCGGATCGGCGTGGCCACCGGCCAGGTTTTCTGCGGCCCGGTGGGCAGCTTGGCGCGCTGCGAGTACACCTCGCTGGGGCCGGCGGTCAACCTCGCTTCGCGCTTGATGGAAGCGGCCACCGACTCGCCGATTTGCGACGATGTCACCATGAACCTGGCCAAAGGCACGCTGGCCTTTACCGCCTTGCCGCCGCTGCACCTCAAGGGGATCGCCGAGCCGGTGGCGGTTTTTGAGCCCGGCAGCGTATCGACGCGCCACGTGCGGTCGCGCAGTGCGCTGGTGGGCCGCGAGTTGGAGCGCGGGGCGCTGTCTACGGCCCTGCAATCGGTGGTGCGGGTTGCCCGCAGCGCCAGCGTGGTGATCATTGGCGAGGCAGGCATTGGCAAGTCGCGGCTGATGGAGCAGCTGTACGGCCAGGCCGAGTCCTTGCAAGTGCGCACGTTGCGCGGCGGCGGTCGGTCGATCGACCGCAACATCGCCTACCACGCCTGGCGCGCTATTTTCTTTGACTTGTTTGGCCTTCAGCTTGGCGAAGACATGGCCACCGGCGCCGCCAAGGTAGACGCCCACCTCGGCAAGCTACCCGCCGAGATGCGCAGCTTGCGACCGCTGGTCGAGACCGTTCTGGCCGTGGACCTGGGCGAGGACGACCAAGCCCGCCACCTCAGCGGCGAGGCCAGAGCGCAGCAAACCCGCGCCGTGCTGTGCCACCTGCTGAGCGAGGCGGCAAAAGTGGCGCCGCTGTGCATCGTGCTCGAAGACGTCCACTGGGCCGACTCCGCTTCCTGGGCGCTGATTCGCGAGGTGCGGTTGACCGTGCGGCCGGCCCTGCTGGTGCTGGCTTCTAGGCCGATCGACGACCCACCGCCGGAGTTCAGCGAGCTCACCGCGCGGGGGCAAGCCAGCAATTTGCCTGGGGGGCGCCACTCCAGCCCGTGGGCCACTGGCGAAGACGACCTGGTGGAAGTCTTGCGCCTGACGCCGCTGGCGCGTTCTGCGGTCGTCCAGCTGGCTTGCCAAGTCATGGGTGCTGCGAGCTTGCCCGACGACCTTGCTGAGCTGATCTGGCTGCGCGGCGGCGGCAATGCCTATTTTGTTGAAGAACTGGCCCATACGCTGGTCGACACGGGTGCGCTGGTTGTGCGCGATGGCGTGGTGGAGTTGCGCGTCTCTTTGGCCGAGCTGGCCTCAACCCGCCTGTCCGCCAGCATCAGCGGTCTTATCATCAGCCGCCTGGACACCTTGAGCGGCGTGCAGCAGATGACGCTGAAAGTGGCCAGCGTGCTTGGGCGCAGCTTTACCATGGTGGCCGTCCAAGACCTGCTGCCCATGGAGGATTGTCGCCTTGATGTCCCCAGCATCCTGCCGGAACTTGCGGCCAAAGACCTGGTGCGGCCCAGCGACGATGACCTCAACTGGACTTGCGCCTGGATGCGCAGGTGCCATCGCTGCAGCTGTTCAGCGTCCGGCTGGGCACCCGGCCCGCGCGGCGCGGTCTCATCGTCCCACGGCTGGATCGGCGCGCCAATCTGCTGGCGGATTTGCACCGGAAAAGGCGGAGACAGCGGCCACAGCCCGGTGGGGCCAAGGCCTATCCAAAATGGCAGCTTGAGGGCAGGTGCAAGCGGCGTCCCCAGCGGTCGCCGTGGTTCAAGCCCCAGTAGGCGTCGTCGACCCCGGTCGCAGCCACGGGGACGATGGGCAGGCGGTGCCGCCAGGCGAGCTTTAGGTAGCCGTGGCGCTGGCCCCAATCGACCTTGTAGCGCTCGGCCTGGCTGCGGCAGCCCTCCCGCGTGCCGCCGGGAGCCACCAGGATGTGCTCGCCGCGCTGCACGGCCGCCTCTAGCTCTGGCCCCTCTCCGGTGACAAATCCCAGGTCGCGCAAGACGTTTGCCATGGGGCCGGCGCCAAGGCCAGCGTGCACCACCCCGTGAGGCAGATAGCCCAGCCGGCGGTGCACCTCCACGGTCAGCATGCACAGGTCCCACGCCAGCGGCCGGCCGTGGTAGCCCACAATCAGGCTTGGCTGGCCGGTCAAGAGGTGCTCCAGCCCCTGGGTCTGGAAGCGGTGCCAGCGGGCCGCGGCCGCCCAGCCTTGCAGCCACAATTTCCGCGTCAGCTCAGCGTTTTTAGACAAATGCGCAGCGGTTTCCGGCCGCGGACGGTCGCTAGCGGACTGCGGTCGCTGCGGACCTGACCCTGCCACCATCACCCCACCCGATAGACAAGCGCGCCATGCGACAGGCCAGATCCCACGCCAAACAGCAGGATGCACTGCCCCGCGGTCACGGGGCGGCGCTGCAGCAGCCAGTCCAAGCCGACCGCTATAGAGGCGGATCCCACGTTGCCCACGTCTTGGACCATTGGCACCACCTTGGCAGGGTCCAGGCCAAATTCCTGGACAATCGCCGCCAGCAGCGCGCCATTGGGCTGGTGCGGCACAAACCAATCGATGTCGCCCCAGCCCAGCCCCGCAGCCGCCAGCGCCCGCTCTGCCGAGACCCGCAGGCCCGCCAGGGCGATGGCAGAGATGTCTTGATTGGACTTGGAGAAGCGAATCGTCTCGCGCTGCCCGGTCAGCCCGCCGTGGGCCATGGTCACGGTGTCGCGCAGCTCGCCGCGGTTGCCAAAGGCGCTGGCCAGCACGGCTGCACCGCTGCCTGACGGTGTCGCCGCCACCATCGCCGCCGCCGCCGCATCGCCAAACACCACATAGGGGCGAGGATCGCTAGGGTCAATGTGGCGCGAGCCCATCTCAGACGATACGACGGCGACCGGACCCAGGCCCGTGGCCACGCAGCGAGCGGCGAGGTCGAGCGCGGTCAGAAAGCCCACACAAGCGTTGTTGAGGTCAAAGCAGTCCACGGTGTCGGCGATGCCCAGCAGCTCGAGCACGGCGTTGCCGTTGGCGGGCAGGTTGCAGTCGCCCCCGGTAGAGCTGACAAAAATCAGGCGCTTGATCGCCGACGCTGGCAGCTGCGCCCGCTGCAGACACAGCCGTACCGCCTCTGCCGCCTGGCTGGCAAAGGTCTCTTGGGCGCTGGCAAAATGACGGGTGCGAATGCCGGTGCGTGTCTCGACGTCGGCCGCCAGCCGGTCCGGCATCGCTAGCGCGGCCAAGCTGGCGGTCGAGACGGCCTCTCCCGGCAGCCAAGAGGCGGTGGCGACGATGCGGGCGGGCAGCACGGGTTGCGCCTTTAGGTCCGTCAACGCGGACTCCTCACAAGCAAGCGGATCTGCCGGCCCCTGGCCAAGATCGCCCTGTGGCAGCCCGACCCGGCGATGGTACACGGGCCACAGTGAAGCGTCCAACCTCAGGCCAGCGGCGGATCTCTGCAATTCTGCGCAGATCCCTCTACGGGCACTTGGCGGCTTTGCACAGATTGGGGATGACGCTCTCGTCACAGGTCAGGCCGGTGGTGCACAGGCCGTAGCACTCTTGGCCCAGGACTGGAATGGCGATGCACTTGTTCGCCAAGAAATCGCACATCAGCTCTTCTGCGCAGGCATTGAGGATGTCCTCTGCGCACGGCTGGCCCAGTCCGGGCGGGTCGATGCAGATGCCTTTGCTGCAGGTCCACGGCGCCAGGCAGCCGCCCCACTCGCTTTGGTCCAGGTCGCCGGGCAGGCAGGGGCCGCCCTTGGCAGAGAGCAGCTGGCAGACCTTGCCGCCCTGGGGCCCCACGCAGTGTACGTCCCAACCGCCGCATTCGCTGGAGTATTTGCAGGCTCCGCCGAGCGGCACCTGGGGCTCGCAGGTACCCACCTCGCCGCCGTCATTGGCGCAAACAAGGCCGCTGGCGCACTGGGTAGAGGCGTCGGAGAAGGGATCGGGCGTGCACGGCTGGCCCTTCTTGGGCATGGGCAGGCAGCTGCCGCCGGACCCCGAGTCGATGCACTGGGTGCCGACGACGCACGCGCCCACGATGTCGCAAGCTTCGCCGGCCTTGCCCAGCGCCGCGCACTTGTTCTTGCTGTTGCAGTACAGGCCGGTGGCGCACGCCAGGGCCCCGCAGGCCGCGCCCACGCCCTTGGCCACCTTGGCGACGCACTTGCCGCCAAAGCACGCGGCGCCGCTGGCACATTTGTCGGTTTCTTCGTCGCAGGCCGCGCCCAGGGCCACCCGCGCCTTGCAGACTCCGGCGCACACGCCGTCTGAGTAGCAGAAATGCGAAGCGCACTCGACGCTATACTGGCACTTGGAGCCGTTGACTGCCGAGCCCAAGAAGGCCGCCTGGCAGGAGGCGGGCCCGTCGACCAGGTCCAGGTCGTCGCAGTGCTCGGCCACCAGCGCCAAGCATTGCCCCGCGGCAGCTGCGTCATAGCTCACCTTTCCGCCTTTGACTAGCGCAGAAAGGGCGGCAAAGTCTACGGAATTTGTGGCCGTCAGTGCCGCGACGCAGCCGGCCTGGGTGGCAAACGGCATCTTCTCCGCCGGGGTACAGGCGGCAAAATTGGCCTTGCACAGCTCCGCGGCCGTCGCCGACGCCAATTCGGCCAAGGCGACCGCGGGGGCCGCTGCGGCATCGGCTCCTGCCGCGTCGGTGGCATCGGCGCTGCCGGCGTCGGCGCCGCCCATCGATTCGCCAGCGCTATCAGAGACCTCAGCCGATGCATCTGGGGCGCTGTCGGCCTTTGCATCGGCGGTACTGCCCGAGGAATCCAGGGCGGCGCTGTCTTTGGCTGCTGGGGCATCCGCGGCGCCGGAGTCGGCGGCGCCAGAGCTGTCGGCAGCTGGCGAGGAGGCGGCCTGGCTGCCACAGCCGGCGGCGCCCAGCGACCCAGCCCAAGCCACAAGGACGGCTACGGCAGCGCGAACAACTGGATGGTTCATGGATTCCCCTCTTGTGGATCAGCTGTTCTTGGAGGTTGTGCGGTCGGGGGCTGCGGACGGCGGCGTCGCCGGTGGGGGCCTGCCCGTGGCCGCAGTGTCGCCGATGACAACCGCCACTGCAAAGTCGTTCTTGCCGGCCCCGTCAACTGCGGCAGCCAACAGCCCCCCTGACAACACTGGCCGACCGCCCTATCCTGCGGCGCGGAGGTCTGACCATGCCAGCGCCCGTCGATCCCGCCGTGTTGGTGTCTCTGGGCTGGACGGCCCAGCGCGCCGCCGAGCTGCTTGCGCTGGGCGACAGCGACCTGCGGTCAGCGCGAGTATCGGGCGTGGACCGCGGCAGTGTCGAGGCGCTGGGCCTGGCCCCCATGCCCTTGCAGCCGCAGCGCTTGGTGCTGCGCACCGACCAGGCGCTGGCAGTTGGCGACTGGCTGGCGGTGCGCCACCACGACGGCGCTGCGGTGGCCGAGCGACTCCTGCCGCGCGCGAGCCTTTTTGCCCGCAAGGCGCCACCGCCCGGAGCGAGCGCTTCGGACAAGGACGGACGAACACAAAGTGTTACCTATGCTTCCGAGCCAAAGTGTTACCCATGCTCCCGGTCGGACACCCTAAACCACCCGCCGCCCCCCCCCCGCTACTTACCCCCCGCCAACGCCCCAGCCTCGACATACGCGCCAATCGCCTGCAGAAGCGCCGCATCCACCGCACCACCCCGCGCCGACTCGGCCGCAAACTTGGCCACCAGCGCGGCCTTGGCCGCGGCGGACTGCCCGCTGGCCTTGCCCACCAGCTCGACCAGTTGCAGGGCCACAGCGGCGTTGGCCTCGCCGGGCAGCCGCGCCAGCGCCGGGTCGAGCACCGCCGCCGGCACCTGCTCGCCCGCTCCGTAGTGCAGCGCAAACGCGGCGATCAGCTGCGCCACCACCACCGGCGCGTCTTCGCGGGCCAGCCACGGCGCAAACCACGCCTCGATCGCCTCGGCCGGCATCCCCCTCAGAGCGTCCGCTACCCGCCGGCGGATGTCGCTGCTGGGGTGCTGGCTCAGCGGCTGCAGGTCCGCTAGCAGACTGGGATCCGCCGCGTTGCCGGCGCCATTGACGGCCGCCAGCAGATACGCCTCGTCGGTCTCGGTGTGCAGCGCCGTGCGCAGGTCTTCGATCGCCGCTGCCGCGGTCGGCGTGCCTTGCAGGTTGGGGTGGCGGGCCACCATGCCAAGGGCCGTCAGCGCCGACGCCGAGCCTTGCGTCGCCTGGCTGTCCAGGCCATGGGCCACGCGCTCCCTAGCTTGTTCTCTGAGGAATTCGCCATCGCCGGGCTCCAGGCCCTCTGCCGTGGCCAAGTTCAGCAGCGCGTGCAGGCGCATGGCGCTGGCCAGCTTGGGGTCCTGGGCCAGCGAGCGCAGCGCCGCCCGCGCCTGGGGCAGGCCGCAGCGGGCGAGCGCCGCCAAGGCCATGCGCGCCCAAGGGTTGTCGGTATAGCGATCGCTCTGGCCGCGCAGCCAGTCGCGCAACTGGTCGGCGCCGGCTGGGTTGGCCAGCAGCCAGGCTTCCAGGTAGCGCAGGCCCTGGGCAATGCGCTCGCCGGTGGGGTCGGCGGCTTGCAGCTGGGCAAACAGCTCCGCCGGCGCCATCCCCACCAGCTTGGGGTCGGGGCGCAGCCGCGCCCGGTGCTGGGCGGCGCTGTCGAGCAGCAAGTTGCCCCACTGCCAACCGGCGTCTTGGGCGCTGACGCCGCGCACGTCCAGGCCAGTTTCCACAGCCAGCAGCTTGGCTTGTACCGTGGCGCTGAGCCCCGGCTGCGTGGCTACGCGCACGGTCTGCTGCAGCTCTGCGCCCACCAGCCAGCGCTCTGGGTCCAATTGCACCGTCAAGCCGGGCCCTTCTACCGCCACCGCTGCCGGCATGCCTTGGGTCGGGCTGGCGACGGCGCTGCGATAGCCGCGGTTCTGCAGCCGCACCACCGGCCCCGCTGCGCCTTGGCTGCGGACGGCGGCAAACTGGTAGCGGCCGTTGTCGTCCGCCGCCTCGCCGGTGGTGGCGGTGTGGGCGCGGGCTGGCAGCACAAAGGCAAACATGGCCGCCCGACCTTGCTGAAAGCGCGCCCCTTCCAGGTCGGCGTCGCCCCGCCAGGCGTAAGCCAGGTGGGCACAGTCAGCGCCCAAGCGCAGCAGAAACGCTGGTGAAACATCGGGCCAGGGCTGGGATCCGGCAGCTGGCTGGTCGGTCCGGCGGATCCGCGCCGCTACCACCGCGGTGCCGTCCGCATCGCGCCGCAGGGCGCGCACGGAATACGCCCAGCTCGCCGCCACCGCCGGCTGCTGCGGATTGTCCAGCACCACGCTGGCTTGGGCCTGAAAGTGCAGGTCGCGGTCAAGCGGGATCGGGCAGCCGGCCACCGCGGGCGGTGGCTGGGCACCGGGTCCGAGCGCGGGCTTGGCTGGGGCAGCTGTGGACAAATCCGCCGCTGTCGGCCGGTCGGTCGGCGGCGCGTCGGCGGCCGAGTTCCACCACCACGCCAGCGCCGCCACCGCCAGCACAGCCAGGGCCGCCAGCGCGCGGCGTTGCCGCCAATTCGACGCAGGGCTGCCAGATATCACGGGATCTCCTTGATCGGCTCGGCTTCGCCTAGGGCTGCAGCTCGGCGCTGCCGATGTCGCAGCCGTTGCCCTTGGGTCGGGCCGCTCCCCTCTGCGATGGCGGACTCCGGTGTGGTCGAAGCTAAGTGCTGGGTGGCACGCCCAAACCCACCACGTCGATTCGGCCGGATCGTCAAATTGGGATGCGCGGGCGCGGGTATAGCGGCTCGCTTCCGTTCGACAAGGCGCAGCGAGGCCTCTTGGACCCCCGCGGTGGCCAACAGGCCAAGAATGGGACGCGATTCTGGCGGGGATACCTCGACAACGCCGAGCGGCGCCCAAGGCGGCGAGTCCTGTCACAATCTCCCCCCGCCCCCAACCGAGCCAAATCCCACGCCAGCCAACCCGTCCATCGCCTGCGTGTGCGGGGCTGAACCGGTGGCGGTCCGCTGCCGAGCCAGCGCCACAGGCCGTTCCCTGCGTGTGCGGGGCTGAACCGGTTGCGCTCGCGTCAGCATCCGCCGTTGCGATCCGTTCCCTGCGTGTGCGGCGCTGAACCGGCGCACATGGCTGAACCGCAATCGATGGCCCGACGGGCGTCTCGGGCCCCCTGTGCTGCACAGGGCTTTTCACGGCCATGCGCTGCCGGAATCCAGACGGCGCTACACAGAACGGCTAGACTCGGCAGGTCAACTGGTAGGGCGACCACAGCTCAGTTCGGGCCCTGCGGCGATCCGCTAAACTCACCGCGTCAACCGCAGCAGCACGGCAAGCGGAACTAGAGGTGCTGAATGGCAAACCAAGATGACATCCCCGTCCCCCATTCGGAAGAAGAATTTCTCCGGTTGCCGTGGCGCGACATGTCAAATGAACAGGTCGTGTATTTCCTTGAGATGTCGATCCCTCAGCCCTGGTGGAGCCCGCTCTATTCGGGCTTTGCCATCCGTTCGACGGGTAGCGGAGCAGAAGTCGCCGACTACGTTGATGCCCACTTGAATGTCCCCGGCGATTAACCCACGCGTCGCTCCTGAGCCCAGCCACCACCTGCGGCTGGGTAAACCTTGACCCCGGCCCGCCAACACCCTAAAACGCAGGAGCGGCGGACATCTGCCGCCTTAGGCTAGCCGCCATGGTCGTTCGCCGCGCCACCTGGAAACACAGCGATCCCCTCTTCCGTGGCGACACGGCGGGCGGCGTTCAAGCGCCCGATCCTGCCGGGCCACCGTCCATCGTCCGGCATGTGCTCTACCTTGAAGGTGCCGGGCGCGCCAGCCCATACCTCTCACTCAGCGAATCGCGCGACTCGGCACAGTATTTTGCTGGTTCCGGGCGTGTCTACCGAACCACGCTGGCCGCGGCAACGGCCGCAGACGTCGGCCACCTGAGCCAACGCGAGCTGACTCGGCTGCTCCAAGGCAACGGTCAAGGGGATGCGGCAGGTTCCAGGCCCTACCAAGTGGCTCAAGCCCGCAAGTATGTGGAGCAATGGCAGGAGCACTTGTTCGATTTTCGCGGCTGGATCGGCCGCGACCCTGGCGCTGCCCGCGCGACACTGAATTCGCTGTTCGCCTAGAGGTCGCCCATGCTCCTTTCTTGCACCTACTGCTGCTACAACCCCATGCAACTCGACGCTTTGGGCACCCCGTACGGCTACTGCGTGCGGCGCGAGGCGATTCTAAAGCAGCCAACGCTCACCACCTGTGGCTGGCAGCGACGCCGCGACTTGCTGGCTAGCGACGCCGATGCCGTCCAACAGGCGCACATACTGGTATTTCCGGGTAACGGCGTGTACCGCCTACCTGACCGCGCCAATGGCAGCGCCGGTGCCGCGTTGCTCGACCAGGATCTCGACCGCCTTGGCGAGAACCAAGTGGCCAGCACGGTGCGGAATTGGAACGTGGACCAGAAGGTCGCGACCCTCAAGGTCCTTGACAGCCAGGTTCATTTCTTGCGGTCGGCCAAGGCTGAGGCCGCCCTCATTAGCCTGGGCCGGGCGTACATTGCCAACTGTTCCCGCCGTGGCGGCCCTTGGACCAGCGGGCTACACCTCGTCGCGTGGCAGCGCAAGCGCTTGGCGAGCATTCCCCAGGTTCGCCTCGACGACTTGTGGTCGATTGCGCCCACTTCGGTCACCCGCCAGACCGAATTGGCGGCTTGGTCGCTGATGATGGCGCGAATCCTCCTCATCGCCGACATAGCCCAGCAACCCGGCAGCGAGTTGGCGCCGCTGGCCGACGTGGCTGACGAGGCAGCGCTGGCCAGCAAGCACCTATCGCCCAACGCGCTCAGCACCTGGGTGCGCAAGGCGCTCGTGAGCAACTTGGATCGATGGCTGCCCGAGGCGCGGTACCGCGACCTCGCCGTGAAACTGCACCGCGACGAGTCCGACGATGTTGCCGCGGCATGCCTTTAGCCCACCGCCCGCGACTATGCGCCCCTGAGGCCAGCCACGCCTGCCGCCGTCAACCGCTCCGGCCAGGCCCCGCCCCAGCCACCCACAAAAATCCAACCGCTAAGCTAGGTTCCCTCTCACCCTCTCGGCGACTCAGGGGCCAGGGGCTGAGGGTGCCGCAAGGGTCCGCACCCCCCGCGCCAAAGATGCGAATCGCGGAGCGACGGCGTCCGACGCCGCTTTCGGCGCCGCCTGCAAAGGGAATTCGCCGTCCGCCCCGTCGCCGAAAGTCGCAGCTTGGTCGCCGCAGGCGAGGCGCCCAAACACGGCCCCAGCTCTGCCATCACCCAGGCCAGCCCTGTCCAAGCCCCAAGCCCCAACCAAAACTATTTAGGCGCCTAAATCTTTTTCCCCCAGCCCGCCGCCAGTCAGCGCCGACCAAGCGATCGCACGACCCCAGAAACGCCGGACTCAACTCGCTCGCGCAGGCCAAGCCGCCCCCTTTGCCAACCACACGAAGGGCAAAACCTATTGACAGAGGTGGGTTTTAGCCTGGGCCCCCGCCGCCGCGGGGGTGACAGTGTGGGCAGACGCGCGGTTCTCGCGGTTGCTGTGGGGCCGGCACGTAGGCCTTCCGTCCAGGGGCCGGCCCGGCGCCAACCCCTGCCCGCCGCAGTGTCAACCGCAGACCGGGCCCGTGTTCTTCACCGCTAACCAAAACCAGCCACCCTCTGCGAACGAAAACCAGCCACCCTCTGTTGTTGCTGCCTGGCCTATGTCAGCAAGGGCCAGGACCTGAGCCGACAGCACAGCCCGCGCCACATCTGCCGCAAACCGCCGGTCACAACGACCACCAGCAAGACCCTCCCGAAGCACAAAATCATGAACTTAAATGAGATTGCGCTCCGAAAGCCACTGCGCAGCGGTGGTGATCCGTACAGTTCGCCACTGCGGCCCCAGGGCCAACAGGTCGCCATCGCCCGTCAACAGCACGCCCGCTCCGGCGGCGACCGCGCAGGCCAAAAACTTGTCGTCGTTGACGTCGCGACAAACGGGCCCTTCAGCAAAGTGTCCTGGCGCGACTACCAACTGGGCGAAGCGCAGAACCTGTGTCTCCACAGCGGCTTGGACTTCCGCTTGGCTCAGGCCGAACTTGCTGTGGGCCAGTACCCGCTGGTATTCCATGAGGACAGGGTTCGACACCGCAAACACGACCTCGCCCGCGTGGGCCAGGGCCAAAATGCGCGAAGGTAGCCCCCGAAACAGCAAGGCCGAGACCAGCAGGTTGGTGTCCAACACCACCGTGATCATGGCTGGCCGCGCACATCAGCCACCGCTTGCGCGACGTCGGCTTCCGTCAACCCCAATGTTGCAACGCGGTCGCGCAGCAGTTCCAGGTCAAAAGCCGGCTCGATGCGCACCGGGCGCAGCACGATGGTAGACCCTTCGACGGTCGCATCGAAATACTCGGCACGCGGCACCATGCGCAGGACTTCCTTGGGGAGGGTGAGTTGGTTCTTTGAGGTCAGCTTGGCGAGCATGGCGACTCCTTGTTTCCTTACTATTCTACAGTCGCCAGGTACGCCGTCAAGGTCGCAGGCGCGTAACCTCGCGACCTTCTGCGCGACGGCGATCCACAGGGGGGCATGCGGCAGCCACTACGGGACAGGCCGGGCCACGTCGCCTGTGCCCCGGGTTGCCGGGGTAGAGCCTCAGCAACTGCTTCAAGTAGTTCGACCTAGTACCCCAAACCCCAAGTTCGTTCCGGGTTCCGGAACGGACGCGGTTTGGGGTACGGAAAAAGACCCAGCAGTAGGACCCAAGACCTGTGAACAAGAACCGGGTGTAACCCGGATCGAATTAACGGTCTTGGGTACTA
>CAIXGW010000292.1 GCA_903919145.1 uncultured Myxococcales bacterium | reverse complement strand
GACAGCGTGCTCAGTGGCTGAAGCAGTGCCAGCGTACCGCCAGGCGTCAGCCACTCCAGGCCAGCGCTGAGGAACTGCGCCGCCACATCGGTGTAGGCCCCGCGCGGCTGGCCACCCGCTCGGCCCGCAGGCTGGCGCACCGTGGCCGTTTGCAGCTGGCTCAGGAACGGCGGATTGCCCACCACCACAGAGAACTGGCGCTGCGGCGGCAGCTCGAGAAAGTCAGAAATCTGTAGCATCGGCGCGGAGTAGACACTCCCCATGGCAATGTCCGACGGCACCGCCAGCCGCAGCGCAGCCGCGCACACCTGCACCGCCAGCGGCTCGATGTCGATACCGGCGACTGCGCCAAGAGAGCGTTGCCAAGCCTCGGGACCTGGCGGGCCACTGCCACCAAGGGCCTGCTGCCACGCCAGCGCCAGCAGCCGCGCCGCCGCGACCAGGAAGTGCCCGCCGCCACACGCAGGATCCAGTACCTGCACCCGCGCCAGGGCCAGCGCCGGCAGGGGCGACTGCAGCGCGCGGTCGATCTGCGGCTGCAGCGAGTGGCGCAGCAGGCCTTCGACCAGCTCAGGGGGCGTGTAGAAGGCGCCAAGGCCCGTCCGCGCTGTGGTCTGTGTTGGGGTGGCGCGGTCGTTGTTGAGAAGCGCCAGGCCGAGCTCCAGGACCCGCGCCAGGCCGGCCGACGTGTGGGGCAGGGCGGCGACGGCGGTTTGTTCAGCGCTGGTGCGGGGGGGCGTGGGGTCGGTGGTCAGCTGGACCAGCCGCTCCAGGGTTTGGCGATCGGAGAGGAGGGGCCCCTGGGCGCGGATGGTGGCCCAAGCTTGCTGCACGGCACCGGCTGAGGGCAAGGTGGCGTGGGGGATCATGCGGCTGGGGTTTCGTCGACGAAGCTCACGTCTTCACGCGCGAAGTTATGCAAGCGCCCGCCCGGACCGCGCACCCGCAGCTCCTGCCGGCCTTCGATCCACACGGCGGCGACGGCAGTCCCGTGGTCGCCGGTGGGCAGCAGGACCGGGCGGCCGGCCGGCGTGTGGTCCAGAACGCAGAAAGACAAGGGATCGTCGCGCTTTTCGGGACGTTGCAGGATGTAGAGGTCCGGGAAGTGGCGCTGCTTGACCTTCCAGGTCCACTCGCCGGGGAGCTCGGGCCGGTGGCCGGTCAGCACGGCGGAGACGCCGTCTTGGATGAGCAGGGTGACGACGATCTCCGCCAGGCCGGCGGTGACGGCGCCTTCGACGGCGAGAAAGTCCCTGTGTTCTTCGAGCCAGGCGGCGGTGCGAAGGATCAGGGCGCGATCGCGCGGGCCGTCTGGCAGGGCGAGCCAGTCGACGAGGTCGGCGAGACTGAAGCGGTCGGAGTTCATGGGCGGCCAGAGCAGCGGTGGCTGCGGTGGGGGGATGTTGGCGCGGATCGGCGGGATCGGCAAGAGGGGGGTTGATCCGCGGAGGGGTTGGCGGTACAGTGCGCGCCGCTTTGGTGGTCGAGAGGCCGCTGGGGTTTGAGGCCAACATAGCTCAGTTGGTAGAGCAGCTGATTCGTAATCAGCAGGTCCGGGGTTCAAGTCCCCGTGTTGGCTCCGAGAATCATTAGAGTTTCTGGAACGCGAAAAAGCTCAAAACCGCCGCTGGCTAGGAATCTGGCTAGGTTTGGACAGTGGAGCTTCTTGGCGTATGCTGATGGCGGCTGACGTGCAGACGGGGCGCCGGGCTCTGGCCGCGCGTCGTCGGGTTGCCGATTTGGACCCGGCGAGCTAGAGATCAGCCCAGTTGCCATTAGGTGATGTCGATGGGCGAACCGGTTCCGGTGCTGGCGGTCGCGCAGCTGCTAGGTCGTGCACCAGCCGCCTTCGTCCGGAAGCTGCAAGCTGAAGGCATGCCCGTCCTAGTGCAGCGTGACAGTGTGCTGACGTACTGGGACTCGCGTGACTATTTTACGCAGGCCGAAACCCAGTCCGCCGCTGCCCTTCCAGGTGGCCGGAGCCAGCGGCCACGGGGAGATGAAGCGCCACCTACAGCCGCCGAATTGGAAGTGATCGTAGCCCAGATGCGGGATGAGGATCAGGCGCGCGAGGCGGCGGAGGCGGAAGCCCACGAGGAGCGAGACCACTTCCTAGGTCGGATTGCAGCCGGCTTTGCCCGCGCAGAGTCAGGATGGGTGCACTGCCCAGACGTCAGCGATGAACTGGACGGGGAGAAGGACGCGCTGGTAGTTCACGTTCTCCGGTGGCCAGAGCTCAAAAGGGGCGAGCCATACGGGATACTGCTGCAAGCAAACGGTTCTCCAGGAGCGACCTTTGCACAGCTGGAATTCTGCTTTCCGCATCGCCCTGCCGTAGACCTGCTCCGCATGCCAAATGAGTCTGACGGCGCCGTGCAACGGCGCATCCAAGCCAAGGTGGAGGAACTGACCGTTGCCGCCGACGCCGAACGGGTGCGACGGCTGGCGCAGGTAGAGTTCGATTCGCCATGG
>CAIXGW010000291.1 GCA_903919145.1 uncultured Myxococcales bacterium | reverse complement strand
CCGACCTGGGCCGCGCTGTGGGGGCTGTGGGACTTCCGCCCTGGCGCGCCACCGCATCTGCCCGATCCGCAGCAGGTCCAGCAGCGAGTGGCCAAAATCGGCTGGCGCCACCTGCAATTGCAGGAGGGTCCCCCTGCCCGCGCCCGCCTCGATCAGCCCGGCATGGCCCTTGGCCTTGGCGCCATCGCCAAGGGCTGGGCGCTGGACCGGGCGGCTGCGGCGCTGCGGGCGGCGGGAGTGCGCGATTTCCTGCTGCAAGCGGGTGGCCAGATGCTGGCCGGCGGCAGCCGCGACGGCCAGCCGTGGCGGGTCGGGCTGCGCCACCCGCGCCTGGGCGGCGAAGAAGTGTGGGCAGCGATCGATCTCCGCGATGGAGAATCCCTCTCTACATCAGGAGACTACGAGCATTTCTGGCTGTGGCAGGGCGAGCGCTTTCACCACATCCTGGATCCGCGCACCGGCTATCCGGCCGGCCGCGGCCACCCCGACTGGCCCTACGCGATGGCGGTGCTGGCGCAGGGCGGCGCGCGCGCCGATGCCCTTTCGACTGCCGCGCTGGTGCTGGGGCCGGGCGCCGAGGCCCAGCTAGGCCGCCTGGTGCTTGGGCTTTTTGAGTACGGCCCGCAGGGGCCCAAGCGTTCTGGTCCGCGGGCCGGGGCGCTGCAGCTGCCGCCGTAGGGGCGCCGATCTGCCGAGCATCCCAGGGTGGTCACAGGTCCGTGACAACGCCAGCTCCGCCGTGCGCTATTCTGCGCAATCGGCCCAACAGGGGCTCAGTAGGACGGCAATGGAAAGGGCGTCAGTCGAGTACATCTTGCGGCCGCGGACGGTCGCCGTGGTCGGCGCGTCGCGGCGCCGTGGCACGATAGGCGGAGAATTGCTCCACAATCTTCTGGCCCATGGCTTCACCGGCGCCGTCTACCCGGTCAACCCCAGCGTCCACGCGGTGCAGGGGGTGCGCGCGTGGCCCAGCCTGGAGGCGATCCCCGACGCCATCGATCTGGCCGTGCTGGCCGTGCCCGCCAACCAGGTGCTGGCCGAAGTGCAGGCGTGTGCTGACAAAGGCGTCAAAGGCATTGTGGTCATCAGCGCCGGCTTTGGCGAGCTGGGCGGCGAAGGCAAGGTCTTGCAGGACCAGATCTTGGCGATCGTCCGCAGCTCTGGCATGCGCATGGTCGGCCCCAACTGCCTGGGCGTGCAGAACGCCGACCCGCAGATCGCTCTCAACGCCACGTTTTCGCCGGCGTGGCCCCCCAACGGCGGCGTGGCCATCGCCAGCCAGTCCGGGGCCCTGGGCCAGGCGATCCTGGAACACGCCCGCGAATTGGGCCTGGGCGTTCGCCAATTTGTCAGCATGGGCAACAAGGCCGACGTCTCGGGCAACGACCTGCTGGAGTACTGGGGCAGCGATCCCGAGACCAAGGTCATCCTGCTGTACCTGGAGTCTTTTGGTAACTCCAAGCGTTTTCACCAGATCGCCCGCCGCGTTGCCAAGAAAAAGCCGATTCTGATGGTCAAGTCGGGCCGCAGCGAAGCCGGTGCCCACGCCGCCTCCTCGCACACCGGGGCGCTGGCCGGCCTGGACGTCGCCGTGGACGCGTTGCTGTGGCAGTCGGGGGTGCTGCGCGCCGACACCCTGGAGCAGCTCTTCGACTTGGCGATGCTGCTGGCCAACCAGCCGGTGCCGCAGGGCCGCCGCGTCGCCATTGTCACCAACGCCGGTGGGCCGGGGATCATGGCCACCGACGCCTGTGCGGCCCAAGGGCTGTTGCTGCCAGAGCTCTCTGCCGATACCGCCGCAGAGCTGCGCACTTTCTTGCCGCCCGAGGCCTCAGTCCGCAACCCGGTCGACATGATCGCCTCGGCCACCGCAGAGGGCTACCGCCGCGCCGTCGAATTGCTCTGTGCGGACGATGCCTTTGACGCAGTCCTGGCGATCTTTGTGCCGCCGATTGTCACCGACCCCACCGCCGTGGCCGACGCGATCCGCCTTGGCGCCGCCGGATCGTCAAAGCCGGTGCTGACCTGCTTTCTGGGCAAGCACGGCGTGCCGTCCGCCCTGTCCTCCCTGCGCGAAGGCCGCATTCCGAGCTATGCCTTTCCCGAGTCGGCCGCCATTGCCCTGGCCCAGGCGGCCCGCTACGGCGAGTGGCTGCGGCGGCCCTCTGGCCAGTGGCTGGCCCTGCCCCAAGAGCGCCTGGACGCGGTCAGGGGGCTGCTGCAAACCGTGCCCGAGGGCGAGTGGCTGTCGCCGGACCAGGTCCGCCAGCTGCTGGTAGAGATCGGCATCAGCGTGCTCAACCAGCAGGTGGTGCCTGCCGATGCGTCGCACCAGCAACTGGCGGCCGCGGCGGCAGAAGTCGGCTATCCGCTGGCACTCAAGGTCCAGTCGCCCGCCATCCTGCACAAGACCGACGTGGGGGGCGTGACCCTAAACCTTGGCGATCCTGAGGCGCTGGGCGATGCACTGGAGTTGATGAAAGGCCGCCTGGCGGCTCAGGCTTTGCTGCCCGAGGTCGACGGCTGGCTGCTGCAGGCCATGGCGCCCGTCGGCGTAGAGTGCTTTGCCGGCGTGACCCAGGATCCGGTGTTTGGCCCCCTGGTCGCCTTTGGCCTGGGCGGCGTAGCGGTCGAGCTGTGGCGCGACGTCGCGTTTCGGCTGGCCCCCTTGGACGATGTCGACGCCAGCGAGCTGCTGCGCGCCATCCGCGGCAAGCAAATGCTCGACGGTTTTCGCGGTGCCGCCCCGGCGGATCGCCAAGCGCTGCAAGAAGTGCTGCTGCGCTTGTCTCACCTAGCCGCCGAAGTGCCAGAGATCGCCGAGCTCGACATCAACCCGCTGCTGGCCCAGCCCCCGGGCCGCGGCACCGTGGCCGTGGATGCGCGAATCCGCCGGCGTTAGTACCCAAGACCGTTAATTCGATCCGGGCTACGCCCGGTTCTTGTTCACAGGTCTTGGGTCCTGCTGCTGGGTCTTCTTCCGTACCCCAAACCGCGTCCGTTCCGGAGCCCGGAACGAATTTGCGGTTTGGGGTACTAGCCCGCCAACAAGCAAGCGGCGCAGCCAATCGCGAGGGCAAGGTGTCGTGTACCGATCCCCGCCCTCTGGAGATTGGTATAGCAAGATCCGTGCCAACGGTTGAACGACGCGATTTCAATCGATCAGCCGATGCGCATCGCCCAATCCGAGGCATCCCCATGAGCCCATGGGCGACGGCCGACGCGGACAGTGACCAGGCGCGGGGAGGTCCTCTAGTGGTTGCGCGGCCTGACCGCTGGGAGGCGAACGGACCGAAAGGTTCTCGCCAAAAAAAACAGCAAGGGCCGCGCGAGAGTGCTGCGCGGCCCTTGCTGGGTGGGTGAGTGCAGTATCGCAGCGACCGCGCGGCTTGTCAACAGCAAAGATCAACTATTTAAATGTCATATGGGTGACGCACGCTGCCAATAGGATGACGATTTGACCCGCCGGTGTCAGCGGTCCGCCGCCTATCCGCGCCCAGGAGGCCGTCGCCCCGCCCCACCCGGGCTCTCCGTGAGGCGAATCAGCGCTCCGCCAATTGCCTGAGGTGACAGGACATGTTCGGCGCTCTTGAGGCGCACCGCCTCGCCCGGCATGCCAAACACCAAAGACGAATTGCTGTCCTGGGCAAAAGTCACCGCGCCGGCTTGGCGCATCAGCCCCAGCTCAGCGGCGCCGTCAAGGCCCATGCCAGTCAGTAGGATGCCCGCAGCTTGATCGCGCTGCACCTCGGCGGCAGAGCGAAAAAGCTGGGCCACCGCTGGACACATGCCGTATTCTGTGGGGCCGCCCTGGAGGCGGACCTCACCGCGGCAAGCCACAGTCAAGTGGGTGCCGTGGGGGGCAAGCAAGACCCTGCCGGCCAGAAGCTTTTCGCCCTCCGAGGCCACCGCGACCTGCAGGGGCACTGCGTTGTTGAGCCAAGTGGCCATCGAGTCAACAAAGCCGGCGGCGATGTGCTGAACCACGCAGATGGGCAAAGGAAAACTCGCCGGCAACTCCCGGAGCAGCTCAAGAAGGGCCACCGGGCCACCGGTCGAGGCGCCGATCGCCACGATGGCCCCTGCCCGCAGCGGGTTGAGGCCGCCGCTATTTGCCAGTCGCGGAAGAAGGTTGGCCTGGTCTTGCGTGGGCGGCTGCGACGGCACCGTTGACGCCTCGCTCCCTTTCCAGCGGCGCACCAGGCGCACCTCGCTGCAGATGCGCAACGTATCGAGCAATTCGCGGCAGTGGCGGGCAAAGTTGGGATGATTGGGCGCAGGGGGGCGGTCTAGGACGGCTACGGCCCCGGCTTCTAGGGCGGACATGGTCACCGACTTGACCGTGGCATCGCTGAGTCCGCAGACCACCACGATGGGCGTGGGTGTCGTCTCCATGATCGCGCGAGTCGCCTCAAATCCATTGAGGCCAGGCATTTGCAGGTCCATCGCAATGACATCGGGCTTGAAATGTCGGGCCGCGGCGATGGCCTCAGCACCATCGCGGGCCAGGGCGACCACGCGAGCGGTAGCGCTGGCGTCGATGATGCGCTGCACGTGCAACCGCGACACATCTGAGTCATCTACAAGCAATACTCGAATCATGGCAGCCCCTTCCTGCGCAGGTGGTCTGGCGGCGCAGCACGATGCGGGCCAGAACCTCCAACTCTCCTGCATGGCGCACATCGCACGGCTAGAGCAACCGCTCCAGGGCGGCAAGGAGCCACTCTGGGTCAAAATTGCGCTTGACCACATAGGCATTTGCGCCCACTGCGGAACCTCTATCGCGGTATTCCCGGCTCTCCAACGATGTCAACAGCACGACCGGCAAATCGTGGAGGCGGGCATCGGCGCGAATCGCTTCAGTTAAGGCAAAGCCGTCAAGCACCGGCATTTCCACATCGGACACCAGGGCGTCGCAGTGGTCGGTGCGCAGAAGGCCCAGCGCATCAGCGCCGTTTTCTGCGGCACAGACGCGATAGCCTGCTTTTTCCAGGATGTGGACGACCAGGTGACGCGCCGTGGCCGAGTCTTCAGCGACACAGATCGTCCGCTGAGGTCGTTCCCGCTGGCCCTGGGTCTGGGGTGCGAGCGGCGCCGCACCGGAGCCAACCAGATGGAGGTTGGCCGCCGCCGGTGCACTGAGCAGGTCGGCGAGTTGGATGATGGGAATTAGACTGTATTGTGAAAAGTTGGCGACGCCGGAAATGCCGCGCACTCGGCACAATTGCTTGCCCAGGCCCTTGGCCAGACCTTCTTCTTCGGCCAACACCGCGTCGACCCGCAGCGCCACCCGCCGGCCGCCGGCCGCCACAACGACCGCGGTTTCGGTCTGCACGGGTCGAGAATCGGCCAACCCCAGCAGCTGCGAAAGGCGCAGCGTTGGCAATTGCGCCCCCTCCACGCCGAACATGGGCAATCCGGCGACCGTCCCTTCGTCACTGGGCCGATAGGGCACTACTCGCTCAACCTGGGGGCTGGGTAGGGCAAACACTTGGCCGGCGCTGACCACAATTACGCCGCGGAACGTCGACAAGCTGACGGGTAGGCGCAGGATGAACGCAGTACCCTGGCCCACTCGCGACCGGATCGCCACAGAACCGCCAATACTTTCAACAGACTGACGCACAATTGCCAGGCCAAGGCCCCGACCGGAGAGGGTGGTCACGCTGGCAGCGGTCGAAAGTTCAGCGGTAAAGGCGAGGTCCAACACTGCCTCGTCGCTCCAACTGGCTAGTTCTTCTTCCGAATACAGGCCAAGGGCCACCGCTTTTTGGCGCAGGTGCAGCGGGTCCACCCCGCCGCCGTCGTCGATCACCCGTAATTCCACGTGGTCGGTCCCCATGGGTACGGCTTGCAGGCGAATCTGCGTCTTCTCCGCTTTGCCTGCCGCACGGCGCTGGGGGGGCAACTCTGCCCCATGATCGCAGGCGTTGCGGATGAGGTGTATCAGGGGGTCGCGCATCGCCTCAAGGATGCGCCGATCTACCGACAGATCCGCACCTTCAATCAGTAATTCAATGGATTTACCTTGTTCGCGGGCCAAGTCGCGCACCACCTTGTGGCACGGCTCAAAAAGCCCGCCAAACGGCTGCAAGAGGGCCGAACGCGCCGTAGCCAAAAGGTCCCGAGCCTGTCGCTCTACCATTATATAATCAGAGGTTAATTTTGCATCCAGCTGCCGAGCGTCAGCACATAGCGAGCGCACCATGGCGCCCACTTGCTCGCACATCGGAGGAGCGTTGCCCGACAATTCAGCACTTTCTATAGCCTTTCTCCATCCGTCCAGGCGAGCGGCAAGGGATCGGGTCTCCGCCAACCGCTGCCTGCTTGCGAACGCCGCGGACAGCAACTCCTCTGATTGGGCGAACAACCCCTCCAGCATGCGGGCTTGCACGCGCACAGTCGCATCGCCGCTGAATACCCCGCTGTGGCCAGCAGCAGCCGCTTTGGTCTTGGCCGGTTGCGCCGCCAAAGGCGCTCGGTCCCGGTCTGGCTGCGGACCAGCAGCTTCAGTGGGCAGCGGCAGCTTGGTCTCTAGGACGCGCATGAGCTGCGAGGCCGTCGATTCCGCAAGCGCCTCATCGCCTTGGCCACTCTCGAGCCACTCATCCACCACCTGAACCGCGGCCTGCAACTTGTCATACAACTCTGGCGAGGCTGCCAGCGATGCCGATTTCATTGCCCCTAACACGGTCTCCATGGCGTGGCACACTGACTCCACTTCGGCGAGACCCACTGTGCGGGCAGCACCTTTCAAGCTGTGGGCCTGCCGATACACCCGGACAATCAGGGGCTCGCCATCGGCGTGGGTGACGCCGTTTTCCATATCGAGCAGTCCGGCGGTAATGCCCCGCACGTGATCCGCGGCCTCCTGGGCAAAGGCGCCGAGCAGCTCTCGTTCAAAGTCCTGGTCCATCGCGGTGTGTTCCTCTACGCAGGCCGGGCGAGGGGCAAGCGCCGCTACAGACTAAAGCTTGTACCAATCGATGATGCCCCGAAGGTCCTTGCCGACTCCCTCAAGCGCGCGGGTCGTGTCCTGCATGGTGCGGGCGCTGTCGGCGTTCTGACCACTTGCGATGCGGATGCTTTCCATCGCGCTCGCCACCTGGCTCATGCCAATGACCTGCTGCTGGCCCGAGACCAGGATCTGCGTGGCGGACTGCGCGGCTTCGCCAAGGACGACCGAGAGGTCGCGCGCCACCTGTCCGGCCGCCACAGATTGCGCCACGACCGCTTCGATGGAGCGGGTGCCCACTTCAGTGGCGCTGACTGCGGCCCCGGCAGCGCGCTCGATTTCGCCCAGGATCACCGGAATCTCGGTGGTCGCCCGCCGGGTTCGTTCGGCCAGCGCGCGGATCTCCTGGGCCACGACCGCAAAGCCTCTGCCGGACTCGCCCGCCTTGGCCGCCTCGATGGCCGCATTGACCGCCAGGAGGTTGGCTTGGTCGGAGATGTCGTCTACAACATGGACGATAGCGCTCACAGACCGGGTCTGCTCGCTCAACCGGTACATGCGCGCGGCCACGGCAGAGATCTGCTCTTGCAGTCGCGCCAGGTCCGTCAGGGTCTTCTCGGTCGCGATTTGCGAGTCGGCGGCGACCATCGCGGCGCGGCGGGAGCTGTCCGCGACGAGTTGGGCCTTCTGCGAAGCCAGAAGAGAGGTTTGCTTGACCTCTTCTGTGGTGACGCTGGTCTCGGCCACAGCAGTGGCTGTCTCGGTCACCGACGATGCCAGCTCTGCCATAGACGTAGTCAACTGCGAGGTGGCTGCGCTTATCGTCGCGGTGCTGCCGCCCATCGCCGCCGTCTGCTGCCGCAGCCGTTCGACCATCGACTGGATCGATCGGGCGATTAGCGCCACTTCGTCACTGCCGCGGAAGGCATCGGTGCTGACGGACAGGTCGCCTACTCCCATCCTGCTCGCGACCTGGGAAATCCCTACCAGTGGACCGGCCAGCTGGCGCGACAGCCAGTAGGCGAAGCCCACAATGACGAGGACGGCCATGAGGCCGGTGATCTGAAGGCGAAACCGCATTTTGTCTATTTCGGCAAGCGCTTCTGATGAATCAACCTTAGCGACCAGCACCCAATCCAGCCCAGTCTTGGCCAGCAGACCCAGCGGCGAAGAGTGTGCAATGACGTGGACCCCGCGGTAGTCGAGCGCTTCCATGATCCCGCTCTTACCCGCAAGGGCGGCGCGCACGACCTCCGTGTCCGCTTTGGTCTTGAGTGCGGTCGGCGTTGCTGTGAGGTGCGACTGGTTGCGCATCATGAGATCCCGCCCTACGACAAACGTCTCGCCGGTCTGCCCAAGTCCAGTGCGATCGACAGCAACCGAATCAAAGGCCAAGCTATCCACCTCCACCACGGTAACGGCTTTGACGATCCCTTTGTCATCGAACACCGGGCTGGCCACAAACATGCAGGCCTTCTTTGCCGGATCAAACCACTCAAAGTCGCCATACGCGGTCTCGCCCTTGGCCACCGCGCGCTCAAAGGCCTTGGCGAATCCAGTGTTCTTGTATGGCCCCGTGCGCAAGTTGGTGCCGAGGTCCGCCTCGCGGCTGTAGTTGAACCAAACGACACCTGTATCGGCTGAGATTAGGTACACGTCGGAATACTCGTCGGCCTTGGCTACCTGGACCATCCGGGCATAGACTTTCTCATACAGGGTGTTGTACGCAGGTGACAGGGTGTCAAAGCCCCCCGCCGTAGAGGTGACCTGAGCGTATTGCTCCAGGGCTTGCACGGATTCGGCGACCTGCACAGTGGCGGCACGCAGCTCGCCGCGGCGGCGCTGCACGTGGAAGTAATCCTGAAGGATGGCATGGCGTGAGGATGCCTTGGCCTCCAGCTTCTCATGGACCTGCTCCAACAGGGCCTGCCGCGCGACCATGTAAGTCGGCACCATGGTGACGACGAGCGGCACCACCGCCACCATGAGAAACCGGGCCGTCAGCTGTAGCAACAGTTTGCTCGGTGTTCCGGGGAGAATTCGCTGCATCGGTCCTGCCTTTTTACGCCAGTTGATTGACGACGAGGTCGGGACTGCCCAGCAGGCGCGCCCCATCTATCACTGCGAGCCGGTCGGCGGTAATGCCCAGCAGGGCTACGCGAGCCGAGGTCATCCCTGGGCCTTCGCCATTGCGGCTTTGGGCCAGCTCAGCCAGATCGACCTCACCACACCCTTCCAGCGCCTGCACAGCCAAGCCAAGTTCGGCTCCCTGGCCTTGCAGCAACACCACCCAGGGCGTTGCCACAGCGGGACCCGGCAGATCCATGAATTCCTTAAAGTCCACCAAGGCCACAATGCCACCCCGGTAGAGAGCGACCCCCTGAACCCAGCGCGGCGTGCCAGGAATCGCCCGCAGCGGTGGCTTGGCGATAACCTCTCGCACCCAGCGCAGGGCAATGCCCCAACGCTCTTGGCCGACGGTAAACACGACCAGCGGCTCCTTTGGGCTGAGTTCCCCCGGCTCCGGTTGCCAGACGGCGATTTCCGCGGCCCGGCGGCGCAGCGCGAGCTCGATCTCAGAGGCGGCAGCATGGGCCTCGAAGACCGCCTCTTGGGCGACCGAAGCTTGAGCATTTGCTGTGTCCTGCCACGGGATTTCATCCATGAGCCCCCCCGTCGAAGGCGCCGTTGTGGAGCTCGACGAGCAGCTCGCTAGCCGTTTGGCCAGCGCCATCGGTCAGGCGGGCACCGGCCGGCAAATCGCCCACCAGGCGCAGGGCATTGCGCAGGCTGGTCTCAGCAGCGGCGTGGCGGCCGAGGCGGCGGTGCAGGCGCGCTAGGGCGACATGGCCGAGGATATGGCTGGGATTGAGAAAAAGCAGCTTGCGGAGCAAGTTTACGCCGGCAGCGTCGGCCGCCCCTGCCACAGCCCTGAGCGCCGCGAGGTAGAGCTCTCCAGTGCCCTGGGTCGGTTCAATGGACGGCTTGGGGCCAAGCTGGAGAGCAGCGGGTGGTGCCAGCGGTGCGGCGGTTTCTCGCGGGGCGCGCACTGGCGCGGCACAGACGGACCCACCCGCCGCGGGCAATTCCGGGCTCGGCCACAGGTGCGGCCACTGCGGCGTCAGGTGCCGTTGCCCTGCGGGGAGGCGAAAGGCCAGTGCGTCCCCCAGGTCCACCAACTCTACCGGCGGAGTCGGCACCAAGAACGTCTCGACCGCGGCCACGACGAGCCAACCGCCGTCACTCAGGTGGCTGATGAGCTGGCACAGCACCCGCTGGGCGGTAGGCATATCCAAATAGATCAGTACATTGCGACAGAAGATGATGTCTACTGCCTGGGTGCGCAGGGCCTGGGGCAGCCGCAGGTCGAGCAGGTTGTGTTCCTCAAACGCCACGCGGCTGGCGATATCGCTGTTGAGACGCCATTTGTCGTGACCCAGCGGTGCAAACCAACTCTTCTGTTCCTCATGGCTGAGACTGCGCAGCGACCAAGGCCGATAGACGTGGGCACGAGCGCCGCTGATGGCCAGCGGATTGACGTCGGTGCCGAGAATCTGGTGGTGGGTGCCCGGCGCCACGCGGCCCAGCGCCACGGCTATTGAGTACGCCTCTTCCCCGGTGCTGCACGCAGCGCTCCAGATGCTTAGGGGCCGTGGGCCGGCATTGGCCAACACCTCTGGGAGGATGCGCGCTTCTAGGGCCTGGAACAGCGGCGCATCGCGGAAAAAGTATGTCTCGCCAACGGTGAGGTGGGGCAACAACGGCCGCAAGGCCTGTGGATTGCCCGGGGCGTCGCGGAGCATGGCGTCAACCACGGCCCGCTCGGTCAGGCCTGCGTCACGCGCGGCGTAGTGCACGGCCCGGCGAAGCTCAGAAGGGCTCACGATCAGTTCAGCGAAGCCGTACTGTTCGCGAACCCAGCGGGCCAAAGCCTGTATTTCAGCCTCCGTGGCGCTGGGGTTCACCGCGACCTCCTGAGCGGTCTTGCGACCAAATCAGCTCCCGTTCGTCAGACCAGAGCGAGGCGGGATCGAGTTCCAGGACCGTGCCATCCTCCGCAGTGATGAGCTCGCTGGCCAGGGCCGCGGCCGTCAACCCTTGGCCATGGCTGCCAATTGCCCTCTGGGCATCCAAAACAACCAAGCCAGCGACGTACGAGACGTGAAATGCCACACGCCCCAGGCTACCCTGTAAAATGACCAGACGGTCCGTGAGTCTGGCGGGCATAGGCGGCAGGCCTAGGCGGTGGCGCAGGTCCATGACTGCCAGGCTGCGTCCAGCAAATTGCACCACCCCTTCAAAGGCAGGCGACGCATCGATCAGCGGTGTCACCGCCACCCGCGGCGCGACCCGCAGCACCGTCGCCACTGGCAGCGCAAACCAGCGCGTGTCCAGACGAATCACCGCCCAGTAGCAGGCTACAGGGGGGGCAGCGGTGTGGGTCTTGAGGTTGAGCATTACGCCGCACCTCTTTGATGACCGCCAGAGGCGCCAGCTAGTACCCCAGACCCCAATTTCGTTCCGGGTTCCGGAACGGACACGGTTTGGGGTGCGGAAGAAGACTCAGCAGTAGGACCCAAGACCTGTGAACAAGCACCGGACGTAGCCCGGATCGAATCAACGGTCTGGGGTACCAGTCGGGCCAGGTCGCCGGTGGGCGCCATGGCGAGCTCCGAGCCAGGGGCCAGGGCTGCGCCGACCTGAAAGACCTGCATCAGGCCGCGACCTTTGAGCAAGGCGCTGCCGGCGTCGCGCAGTTGGTAATGGCCAGCCAACAGCTGAGCGGTGGCTGCGCTCACCAGCGTCCCGCCGACCGGAGCGGCGTCCGTCAGACGACTTGCGACATTGACGGTGTCGCCCCAGACGTCGTAGCTGAACTTCTGGCTGCCGATGATGCCGGCGGACAGGCCACCGCTGTGAATGCCCACGTGCAGGCGCAGCGGTTCGTCATCCCTGCCAGCCAGCCTCGCGGCCAAGGTGTGCATTTCAACCGCCAACGCCGCTAGCGCTTGGGCGTGATCCGCGCGTGAGGTGGGAATGCCAGCTGCGACCATGTAGGCGTCGCCCACCGTCTTGATCTTCTCTAGGCCCAAGCTCGCCGCCGCCACGTCAAACATGGAAAAAAGCGCATTGAGCATCGCCACCAGCTCAGCTGGAGTCCGCTCCACCGTCAAAGGGGTGAATCCAACAATATCGGCAAAGAGAATCGATACTTCTGGGTGGTAGTCGGCGATCGCCCGCTCTCCTGCCTTGAGGCGCTCAGCGATCACATCTGGCAACATGTTGGCGACCAACTGACCGGAACGGGCGACCTCCGTCGCAACACGGGCAGCAGCGCGTTTCTCTTCGTCGTGCCAGCGCTTGCGAATCAAGCATGACTCCAGGCGCGCGCGAAGCAGCACTTCGTGGCACGGCTTGGGCAGGGCGTCGACGGCACCGAGTTCGATACACCGCACCATCGTCGCCACATCGTTGTGCCCCGACAACACCACCACGGGCACGTCGCGCAGTTCTGGGTCGGCGAGGATCGCGTACAAGAGCTGATTGCCGTCCATTCGCGGCATGTCAATGTCGGTCAATACCACGTCAATGGGGGTAGATTTCAGGATTTCTAATGCTTCGATGCCATCCACGGCACAGAATACGACCATTCCGAACTGCTTGATCATGCCGGATGCGTGCAACAGCGCGGTGCGGCTATCGTCGACCACCAACACCTGCGGCAGTGCCTGCGTTTGCAGACTTGAGGAGTCCAGCATTTCCAGACTTGAACTCATGGCTCTCGATGCCTCCGCAAGGCGAGTTGCTTGCGCACATAGGGGCCAAGCATCTGAGCCGGGAGGGTCAAGTCCGCGAGACTACCCACCGTGATCCCATGGCTGGCCGGGCGCTGGCCACCCAAAGCGTCTGGCAGTGCGGCTATTACCCTGCAACCGCAGAGCAAGAGTTCCTGCGCCATCTGAGCCTGGGCTCCATCCCACACGGCGGGCAGCACGGCCAAGACCCGCCCGGAAAAAGCATTGGCAAATGACACAAAGGCAGGGGCTCCCTGGCCAGCTGCGCCGGGCTGGCTTTGACCTGGAACGGCGAAGGGCACCCCACGGCGCGTTTCGACAGCCGCGTACGCCCCCAACACATAGATGGAGCCCGCCAGCAGCGGTTCGGCCGCCACCACAGGGCGGACGGGCAACGCCGACGTGGGCAACAGCGATGCGGCCACCACGCGCGGATCAACGTCGGTGTCGCAAACCACGGCAATCGGCACGGCCGCATGCTGCGACAGCGAGGCGACAATCCTCTGCAGAGGTGCGGTTCTAGCTGATGCCCAACCAAGCAGAACTGCGTCCAACGGCGCGTCGACTGCTGCTGATCGCCCCAAGGACGCTATGGCCAACTTCACGCTCGCAGAGGATCGCACCACGTCGCGAATTGTCCGGGCTTGGGCGGCAAATTCGTCCGAGCGCAGGCTAGGTGGACCGTGGAGCACCGCCAGCGCCCCGGCCCGCAGTGCCTCAAGGGACTGGGTGGCATTGGATGGCCCGGTGAGCGACGAAATGACGATCACCCGGGTCGGCGCCTCACGCATGATCGCCGCCGTCGCCTCCAAACCGCTGCCCCCCGGCATCGTCAGGTCCATGGTGACAACATCGGGGCACAGACGCTTGACCAGGGCCAGCCCCTGACAACCGTCGGCCGCGGCGCCAACAACAGTCATGTCCGGATCCTGTTCGATGATCATGCACAGCAGTGTGCGCACCGAAGGGCTGTCGTCGATGACCACGGCGCGGATCGAGCGGCGAACTTCCGAAGTGCGGGCACGCGCCTCGGGGCCGGGGCCGGGGCCGGGGCCGGGGCCGGGGCCGGGGTCAAATTGGGTGTCGCGGAACAAAAGAGACATTGCTGCCCGGCGGGCACAGAATCACCCTCGGGCAGAAGCTTTGCAAGAGCCGTGCCAATCCTGTTCAAACGCACAACTGATTGGAATTGCGGCGATGAACCTTGGTTGGGCAGCGGGTCGCCCGGCGCGGTGCCTTGCCGTTGACACCCTACCTGTCAAACCCGATGCGGTCCTACGCGGCGGGCGGCGGCGACATTGGGCTCGGACACGCAGAACGCCAGATGGGCCCGTGTCGGCTACTTCAACTCCCAAGACACCGAACTGGCGACGCGACCGTAGCAACCCCGTCTATTTCTTGGCGACGTCGACCCGGCACTCGAGCGGCAGGGTCAGCTTGACAGCGTCCAGCGACAGGAACTGCTGGTAGATCGCCCCGGGGGCCTTGCAGTCGACCACCGCCAGCGGCGTACCCGGGGTCTGGGCGGCGCTGACAAACTCCTGGGCCTGCTTGGCCCAGCGCGCCAGCAGCGCCGGGCGGTGCTCGTCGGGCGCGCTGACGACCACCTGCAGGTTGCCGGCCTGGATCTGCACGCCCTTGCGGGCGTCGGCGTGGCCCTCGACCAGCGCGTCGCGCGCCTTGATCATTGACACCTGCCAGCGGGCCCGCTGCAGCAGGTCGGCCTCGGCCGGCAGGGCCAGCTCGACCACCGCGGTCAGCGACACCTGCGGCGTCGGGTTGCGGCCCTTGTCGTCGGTGACGACGCTGACGTGGCTGGCCGTCCACGTCAGGGCGGTCTTCTGGCCGCGCACCTCGCCAAGCGCCGCCTGGACTTTGGCCGCCTCCTCCTCCAGGCTCTGCAGCGCCGCCTCGGGGTCCTTGTCGACGCGGATCAGGGTCAGCTGCAGCTGCAGCGCGTCGGGCCGCACCACCACCTCGGCGCCGGTCAGCGGCTGGCGGTGCCAGTACTGGCCATGGGCGTTGTAGGCCTGCTTGCCGCTGACCCCGCCGGCGTGGGCCAAGCTGGGCAGCAGCGCGGTGGCCAGCAGCGCCGAGAACAGCGCGGGACGCAAGCGAAACGGGACCGCAGGGATCGACTTCATGGGAGACTCCTTGCCGCTAGGGCGCAGCGGCGCAAGCCGCCGGACTTTGACGCACCAGCATCGGAGGCGATCCGCGGGCCGTCAAGGCCTCCGGCGGCGGCCGGGCGATGAGGGCTGTTGGAGCGGTACTGGTGGGCAATTCCAGTGGATTGGGCGCCGTTTCGCGAGGTTGCCTTGGGCGCTATGGGCAAGCTGCGCGGGCCCCAGCGTGAGCGCTACACCGCAGCGCTGCTGGTCTTGGAAACGCAGGTGGCGCGGCTGCGGGCAGAATTGGCCAAGCCGGAAGCGTAAGCACCGGCGGGACACCGCGACTCTGCGCCGCCTGGCGTCCTGCCCACCCTCACAGCGGATAGTGCCAGCCAAGGTCCAGGGCGCCGCTGTCGGCCTTGCCATCGGTCCGGGTGGTGCGACTGCCCCAGGGGACGCTGCTGGCCGCCGCGCCTCCAGCGGGATCGACTGCCGGCGAGGTGCTACACTGCCCTGCAGCCGCCTTCCCCAGGTACCAGCTGCCCTGCGGACCGGCGACAAACAGCGGGTTGGCCTCCAGGTTGCCCAGCTGGCCGACCGCAAAGCCACTGCCGCCGTTGACCAGCAGCGAGGGGTCGCCAAACTGGCCTTCGGCAGCGCGGCTGAGCGTGGCTTGCACGGCGACTGCATACCCCTGAATCGGCGCCACGTAGACTTCATCGCCAGAACCGCCGCCGGTGGCGCCGTCGCTGTTGCCCCACACGATGCTGCTGGCTAGCGTCACGCTGCTGGCGCCCAGGTGCAGGCCGCCGCCCTTGTCGGTGGCGGTGTTACCGGTCACGGTAATCCCTCGGAATTGCACCTTCTGCGTAGAGGCACCATTGGCCACCGTGACCAGAATCGCCCCGCCATTGCCAGCCTGATTGCCGTGAAACAAGCAGTTCTCTACGCTGATGGGCAGGCTGTCCACGCCGGCCGAGACCCGCATGGCGCCACCGCCGCCCGCAGCCTTGTTGTTGATGAACAGGGAGTTCTAAATCAAGCCACTGCTAAAGACCACCAGCGCTCCCTGGTCTTTGAGCGACGAATTGCCTTCAAACAGGCAGCTGTCGATGCCGCCGCCACAGCCAGAGAACATGACGGGGCCGCTATCGGCTTTGATGTTGCGGAACGCGCTGTTCTTGACCTCGACCACGTCATTGGAGCCGTAGCCGCAGCTGAACATGGCGCCCCACACGCCAACGTTTTGCGCCTCCCAGTTAGAGATTTCAATGCCGCTGACCACAGCGTCCAGGCCCGTTTGCAGCGCCGTGCCCTTGCCGCCGCGCCACTTGACGTTGGTCACGGTCGCTTTGCCAGAGCCCGTCAGGTAGACGTGGTTGCGGTCGGCGCCTTGCATGAGGCTGTTGGTCAGAGACAGGCTGCCCGAAGTGTTGACGGCCTGTAACGGCGTCCAGCTGGTCAGAGAGACCAAGCTATCTACGCTGACGTTGACACAGTTGACCAGATACAGGGCGCTGGGCTGCTTGACCACGCGGATGCGCTGGCCGTCAAAATTGCCGCCGTCTTGGTAGACAAACTCTGAGGTGGAATAGGCAGCGCTGTTGCCGGTGGCCACAACGTCTCGCAAGACCGCGTTTACCCCCAAGGCATGCAAGCCGGCCGCGCCGTTTTGGGTGTTGTTGGGGGTGGTCTTGTTGGACTCAAACAGCGTGCCAAGCACCCACAAGCTGCCCTTGTCCATGTAGATGGCGCCGCCCAAGTAGTTGGTGTAGTTGCCCAGGAAGGTGCAGCCGACAATGCGCACCTTGGTCTTGGCCCCGGCGATGTACAGCGCGCCGCCGTGGTCGCTGTTGGTGTTGTTTTCAAAGCGGAGATTGGCCAAGGTCAAGCCTGTGGCCGTGCCGGTCGAAGAGATCCGGCCGGCGCTGGCGCCGCCGTCGGAGCACTTGGCAGCGCCGGCGCATTTGCCGCCCGAGCACTGGTCCGATGTCGTACAAAGCTGCACGTCGTCACAGGATTTTCCGTCGTCTGGCTTGTAGGCGCAGCTGCCAAGGGTCGGGCTGCCCGGGGTGACGTCGCAGCCATCGGTGGTGCAGGGGTTGTTGTCATTGCAGACGCCCGCTGCGGCGATGGCCTTGTGGCTGCATTTGCCGCTGGCCAGGTCACAGCTGTCTTGGGTGCAGGGCTTGCTGTCGTTGCAGTCGGCGTCTTGGGTGCAGACGTCGGCGCCCACGTACAGGTCGTCTACAAAGCCGCCGCTGGTGCTGTTGCCGATGCAATCGCTGGTGTTGAAATTCAGGCGCAGCCTAAACAACTTTCCGGCATAGGCTGCCAGGTCTATCGTCTTGCCCTGCCAAGAGGTGCCAACGCCGTCGAGGTCGATCAGCGGCTTCCAGGTCGCGTCGTCGGTGGCGGCTTCGACCACCAGATTGTCGTAGGAGCCGCTCTCCCACTCGCCTGCCACCTGAAAGGTCATCTTCAGGCCGCTGCCGGTGGCCAGCTGCAGGGCGTTCAACCACAGGGTGCTGGCCGTCCCGGCGACTTTACTGACGCCGCCCGGGCAGTTGAAGTTGCTGCCGTTGTTGAAGTTCAGCGAGCACTGCGGGCTCTTGTAGCCAGGCGCCGCAGGGCTGGCGTCAATGGCCCACCCTGGGCCGCTGCCGGCGGGCGAGATCTCCCACAGGCTGCCGCCGCCGCAGTCAAACGCATCGGCCCAGGGCAACGGCAAGACCTTGCCACATTTGGGGATGGCCGCGTGGACGCAGTCCTGGCCGGCCTTGCAGTAGTCCACGCTGCACGGGTCCGCGTCGTTGCAGTCCAGCGCCTTGCTGGTGCATTGGCCTGCCGCGCAGCTGTCGGGGCCGGTGCAGGGGTCGCCGTCATCGCACAGCGAGCCATCGGCCACCGGCTGCAGGCTGCAGGCTGCACTTGCCGACCTTGGGATCGCACAGGTTTTTCTGGCAAGCGCTGTCTCCCGCCGCGCCGCAGCTGACCACGGTCTTGGGGTTGAGCTTGCAGGTGTGGTCCCCCAGGTCGCAAAACAACCTGCCGTTGCACAGCCTTCCGTCTTCAAGCCCCGCGCAGTCCGCCTGGCTCTTGCACGGGCAGGTGTCGACACCCGCCTGGCACTGGCCGCCGCTGCAGAAGTCGGCCACGCTGCAAGCATCGCCGTCGCTGCAGGTCGAGCCCGCCGGCAGGGGCACGGCTTGGCACTGACCGGTCTGGGGATCGCAAGCACCGGCCAGGCACGCTTGGTCGCCAGGTGCGCAGGTGACGGCGCTGCCGGGCAGGATCTTGCAGGCCCACGGCAGGCCGCTCTTGTCGCAAAACAGCTTGCCATTGGAGAGGTTGCCGTCATCTGGGCAGTCGGCATTTTGCTTGCAGCTGCACGCGTCCTCGCCCGCTTGACACTGGCCAGCGCTGCACAGGTCGCCCAAGGTGCAGGGCAGACCGTCGTCGCACAGCTTGCCGTCGCTGGGCTTGGCGCTGCACTGACCGCTGACCGGGTCGCAGGCGTCGCTGGTGCACGGGTTGCCGTCGTCGCACGCCTTGGCCACCGAGCCGCTGCACACGCCGGCTGCGCAGTTGTCGCCCAGGCTGCAGCCGTTGCCGTCGTCTCAGGCGCTGGCGTTGTCGAGCACTACCGCCACGCAGGTGCCGGTCTGGCAGGTCCACCCCTGACAACTGGCTACCGCGCCAGTGCAATCGGCCACGCTGGTGCAGCCGACCAGCGGCTTGCCGCCGCCGTCGCCGCTGGGGGTGTCGGCGCCGCCAGTGCTGTCGCCATCGACGCTGCTGGTGCCGTCGCCGTCGCTGGCGCTGCCGTCGCCGCTGGCGCTGCCGTCACTGGTGCCGTCGCCGCTGGTGCCGTCGCCGCCGCTGGCGGTGTCGCCCGGTGGGTCGCCGTCGGTGGCCTGGGCGGCGTCGCCGTCGCCAGCATCGCCGCCGCCATCGGCCACCGCGTCCTGGACGACCGCAGTGCCCTGGCCTTCTACAGCGGTGTCTGCCCCGTCACAGCCCAGCAGGGCGCAGCTGCCGGCCAGGGCCAGCCAAACCAAGAAGCGAAGCAGTGCGCTGTTGGGGTACACGGGGGACCTCGCAGCAAGAGCAAAGAAGTCCATGGCCTATCAGCCAACTGCCAGAACGGAAAGGCCGCCCAGGGCCTGCCGCCCTGAGCCTTGGGTGGCTACAGCGGCGCTGGGCGGCGGTGGTGCCGTTCGATGGGCGCCGGTCCATCGGGCTTGCCCAGCCACTGCTCCTGCGGCGCCGCGATGGCACAACGAACAAGCTCCTGGTCTTCGATCATGGAACAGCCTATCCGCTTGAGCTGGGGCGATGGCCTCCAGGGTAGCCAGGCCACCGCGGTCCCTGGCTAGCCTTGCGGCCGTCCGCGGCGACCCGTCAACAGATCGGCAAAAGGTCCTGACGGAAGGGTCGGCCTCGCCTTGGGATGCACGCTCTGACCCAGTTCTGGGCGGACCTGCAGCAATTCTTCGCCAGAGCTGACCCAACTCCCAGGCTCGGTCATGAGTTGCCTCAGCATCGCTGGACTCCGCTGTAGCAGTGCCAAGGCCTCCGCTTGGGGCATGGCCAGCCCGGCCAGGTCGCGCCGAGCGCGCGTTAGCGCCTGCCAGGCCTCGCGCCCGACCGCAACCGCCGGCACAGGACTGGCGACCTTTTGGCCCAGCAGCAGCAACATCAGCCCTTCGTAGCTGAACGCCGGGTCGCTGTGGGCATAGGCCAGCCCCTGACGCTCGCGCCACGGCCCGCGCGCGGCAAAATCGTCTAGGAAACCTTGCAGTCCTGACACATCGACCTCGCGGCGACAGGTCTGCCAGAACGGTGACTCCAGCCTCTGGTTGAACTTGTAGTGCAGCGCCAGGAACCAGCGCAGGTAGTCCCAGTGACCCCCGACATGCTGATTGGCGTGGGCCTGGTGGCCCTCTAGGTCGCCGTCCGCGCTCAGCCCACCAATCAAATAGGCCAATTCGACAATCACCATGTGCAGTGCAGTGGACTCCAGCGGCTCTACAAACCCGTAGGCGTTGCCCAGCGCCACAACGTTGCCTTGCCAAAACTCGCGGTGGCGTCCCGAGCGGAAGCGCACAAGCCAAGGGGTGCCCATGTGCGGATTCTTGGCGCGCAGCTCGGCCTCCGCTTGGTCCACGCTCAGGAATTGTGAAGAGAAGACGTAGCCGCGGTGGTCCTCTAAGCGCACGGGAATGCGCCAGCACCAGCCGGCCTCCATGGTTTCTGCCTGAGTATAGGGCCGCGGCAGACCGCCGTTGGGCATCTCTGCTACCAGGGCTGTGTCGCAGAACAAGCTGGATTTGTAATCGATAAACGGCGACTTTAGTGTCTCACCCATGATCAGGGACCGAAAGCCCGAGGCGTCGACATACAGGTCGAACCGCAGCTCGCGACCGTCTTCCAGTTTCAGGGCTTCAACGCTGGCACCAGAAGGCGAGCGCCGCGCGCCCTGGATCACCGCATCGATTTGTTCAATGCCCGCCCGGCGGATCAGCTTGGCCAAAAAACCAACGAACAGCTTGTTGTCCAGGTGATAAGCGAACTTGAGCCAAGGAAGCAGGCTCTGGTGCGCGCCATTTGGGTGCTGCAGAATGGGCGCTCGGTCTTGCGCCATCAGCATAGCGGTAAACGACTGGTCGCGAATGTGCTGATCGTGGGTGTGGGCCTCGATCGGCCAGGTCGGACCAAACGGATAGGGAAAGAACTCGCCCTCTTGAGGCCCCCAATCAAAGCGGATGCCGAGCTTCCAGGTCGGCTCCACTTCTGCAAAGAGCTCCACTGGGTCGATGCCCAATTGCGCGTGGAGAAAAGGCGGCATGAGCGTGGTGGTCGCCTCGCCGACCCCGATGATCGGGACGGTGCTTGACTCAATGACGCAGACCCGCACCTGCGGAAAGGCCTTCTTCAGGGCGAGTGCGGCAAAGTAGCCCGCGGTGCCCCCTCCGATCACGCCAATGCTCTGCATTTTGGCCGAAGTCACGCCGCCATCATCGCCCTGGATTGGAGAATTCATCAAGGATGTACTCCACTGGACCACGGCAGGGCGGTCTGGTCATGCAAGGCTGCCGACCAAATTGCAATCTGTCAAAGCGCGGGGCAAGGAGGCGCGAAGCCAAAAGCGCTCGGGGCGGAGGTGACCCACTCCAGGGGTCCCATCGTCGCGGCGGCGTGCGAGGCTGTTTCTTGCCCGGTGAACAAGCCCCTAGGAGCCTGGCGGAGATTATCCCGACAGGCTCCTAGAGCGGCGACGGCCGCCCCCTGCGCCCCTCCTGGGATTCGATCCCCTCTAGGAGCCAATTCGGGGTCATCCCGAGCAGGCTCCCCGCCTCTCTGCGCTTTTTTCAGCCGAGCAAGTGGAGAAACAGTCCGAGCTTGGCGTTCGGGTCAAACCGCCAAGCGGGTCCTTCGGCGGCGCGCAAGCGCCCCTACGAGCGCAAGGCCAAGGAGCCACGCCCCTGCAGCGTCCCTGCCGCCCGAGCTGCACCCTTTACTCTTGCGCGGCGCGCTTTCGCCCTCACCCTGAGAGGCTTGGGATTCGCTCGCCTTGGGCGCGGTCGGCGCAGCTTGTGGGGCGGCGGCGCCTGGATGCGCGACGACCGCCGCTGGGGGCACGCTCGGCTGGGTCTTCGGTTCGGACGGCTTGGCGGGCTCGGCAGCGACCGTCGCGGGCTCAGACGGCTTGGCGGGCTCGGCGGTCTTGCACCAAATCTCGGTCCACACGGAGGCGCCGTTGGTGCGGCAGCGCAGCGTGTAGCCTTTGGTGCCCCACTCGTCTTTGCCATTGTCGTGGTCGCCGTGCCACGGCCGCGACATCTGGCAGTCCTCTCCGGCCTTTTTCTGCTTTTCCATGGTACATTGCTAGACGTATCCCTCTGGAGGCGGGACATCCGCGTGCGCGACTCCTGCCCAGCCCGCGACCAGCAAGGCCAATAACCACGATTGTTTCACAATGATTCTCCATGCGCGCTGCAACCGTCTCGCTCGGACACCCACAACCCCGTGGGGGTCGACCGCTCGGCTCGTCCCGCCAGCCACGCCATCCGCGCCGGCAGCCCAGCGCACCAGCCGACCAGCCCGCAGGCGTCTTTCCACCCAAAAGAAAGACCTGCGCAGCTGACAGCCGGAGGCTACGCCAGCGTCTCACCCCAGTCAACCGCGAATTTTGACGTGAGTTCAAGGGACTGGCTTAGGGATGCCTTCGGCGTTGCTGCCCGACGGCGCCAGCTGACGGGGTATTGGTCCCGGGTCCTCTTGCCCACCCGATCGATTCCTCTGGCATCCCAAGTGCTTCCGTAGCCAGTTCAAAGACCGTGAGGACCAGCTTGACCAACGGGCGCTGGACCAACAGCGCGGCCGAGCTCCGATGATTGGCTGCCAAAGCAGTCGACACGGCGTGGGCCGCCAACGGCGCTGTTCTCGCCGGATAGGCAAGGCCGACCCGCCACTGGTCCGAGGGCGGGCCACAGCACTGCGCTCCCCGGCAAACCGATCCTTGGCGGGCTGCCCGCGGACGAGTGGGCGGCGTAGCTGGGGGACCAGAAGGTCTGCTGGCTGACGGAGCCGTGGGCCCAGCAGACAGATCAGCTTGAACTGACGCCTGTTGCTACAACCGCTGGTCTTCGAACAGGTGTCCGTGGTACACACCTTGCTATCGTTGCAGTTCTTGGCCGTGCCGGCGGTGCAGACGCCGCCCGCACACTTGTCGTTGTCGGTGCAGGCATCGCCGTCGCTGCAGCCGGCCGCATTCGGCTGGTAGACGCAGCCGCTCGCTGGGGCACAGGAATCGTCCGTGCAGGAGTTATTGTCATTGCAGATCACAGCGCTGCCTGACGTACATTGGCTGGCGACGCAAGTCTTGCCTGTGGTGCATTTGTTGTTGTCTGGGCACGACTCCGAGTTGGCAGCGTACTGGCAACCAGCAAGCCCATCGCAGCTGTCGGTGGTGCACGGATTCTGGTCGTTGCAGTTCATCGGCGGGCCGGCCGCACAGGTGCCGTCCTTGCAGGTGTCGCCAATCGAACAGACGCTGCCGTCATTGCATAGCAAGCCGTCGGCGGGCGGAAACACGCAACCCGACGCCGGATCGCAGGCATCGGTGGTGCAAGCGTCGCCGTCGCTGCATCCGATGATGGTGTCTTCATCTATCTGGCCATCGCAGTTGTCGTCCTTGCCGTTGCAGAGCTCCTTGGAGGCAATGGCCGCCGCACATTCAGGCAAGGGCCCCACCGCAGTGCAGCTGCGCTTGGCCGTACAAGTGCCCGCAATATTACATCCAATCTATCAGACATTGTCTACCGGACTGTCCGACTGCGGCCAAGAGGGCGGTTTGCTGAGCCCCACCACCTCGCCGTCGCGCCAACGCGTGCAAGCGGCCTTTGTCCGCGCCGTGGCGGAAGCGACGGATGCGCCTGCCGATCCGCTGGACAGCGCCGCTCTGGCGCGCCTCAGCTACTTGGCCCACCTGAGCGTGCTGCTGTGGTGGCTGCTCGACCGCAGTCCGCAGCAGCGCGCCACCGCAGCGCTCCTGGAGCTGACGGAGCGGGCCCTGCCGGGACTGGCATTGCTGCTGCGTTTGCCGCCAGCGCGGCGGTGGCTGCGGCATCTGGATGAAATCGCGACGGACGCCCTGGGCTTGTGGCGGGAGCCAGCCGGGCAGCAGCACAGCCAGGGGTGATTCCAGGTTGCGGTCCCGGCGGCTGCGCTGAGCCCGCTGGCCTGGCGTCTCAGGCGATTATTGAGTTGCGGTGCTGGTTTGGGCGCGTCGCCAGGGGCGACCAGGCTGCGACGTTCGGCGACAAGGCGGGCGGCGAATTCCCCTTGCAGGCGGCGCCGAACGCGGCGTCGAACGCCGTCGCTCCGCGATTCGCATCCTTCGCGCGGGGTTAGGCTGGGCGGGGAGTTGCGACCGATCCCCAAGCCCTCGCCCCGAGCCCATCGGCAAATCGCAATTTTCCACACATCGACCCGCGCGGATGCGCTGCGCTCAATCGCCGCGACCCGCCAGGAACTGCGTCGCCGCGAGCGCCGTCAGCTTGAACGCCGCACTCACCCGGCCTTGGCGCAGCGGCGCGCCGGTGATCGCATCCACTATCGCGAGGATCGCGTGGGGGTCGTCGTCATCCGGCACGATGTCCAGGTCGGCGCGCACCCGCCGGCCGCTGGGATCGGCAAAGGTCAGCGAATTGTGCAGGCGCGCCCGCAGCGTTTGCTCATGGCGCATCAGCACTTCTGTCGCCGTCTTGACCAGCGTGAGAAAGGCGCTCTGGTCCAGCGGCTTGGGGTTCTTCTTGTCTCGCCCCATCGTCCACGGCCCAACCAGCGCCGGTTCGTCATCGCCCACGCGCGTCATGGCGACTGCCCAGCCTTCATCGTCGTTGTCCACCACCTGGGCAATCCAGCCGGACTTGCGCCACAGGGTGGGTTCCATAATGTCTTGACTCTGCCGATCTTCTTGCATCACGCCTTTGCGGGGGGGCATGGTTTTCTCACCTTGGTCGTTGGGGTTTGCCCGGCTGGTCCACTGCGGCAGCTGCCGACGCGTGCGGGCTGGGCCCAGCGCCGCAGTGTGCGCGAAGTGGCTGCAGCGTCAATCCGGCCGGGCGGGCGCAGTGGCAGAGGGGGGGCGAGGCGGCGGCGAAATGGGGCTGGCGGAGCGGCCCCTTGGGCGGTCGGAAGGGGGCGGGTACACAGCAAAGGGAGTCGAACCATGCGAAGAAGTCATCCCCGGACACCCGTGGCGGCGCTAGCGGCCACCGGACTCGCGGGTTGCTCGATGGGCTTGGTGACGCGCGCCGCGGGCATCGACGAATACGCGCTGCTGGAGAGCGTGCGAACCACCTGGTACGACTCGTCAGGCCGAGAGACCGACTCGTCGCGCGGCTCGCAGCGAGATCTTGGGTGGACACCCTCTAACAACCCTTACTTCTTGTGATAAACCAGTCTTCCCTTGGGCAACGGGGCATTCATCGCCACCGTCGTCGCGTCGACGACCTCTACGGTCATGATCATGGCATCAGCCTTGGCCTGGTCGAACTTGCCGGCATTCTCTGGCGAAACCTGGGAGCCCGTGGCCGGCCCACTCGGCTTGAACTTGAACTCATGGGCGGCGCCGTCGAGCTTGGCAATCGGCGCGCGCAAGAAAATCTCTTCGCTGCCGTCTTTGGCGCCAAAGGACACGTAGATCCACTGGTCGGCCTCTTTCTCAAAGCGGATGCCCTCGCTGGCGCCGGCTTTGCTCACTTCTGCAGGGCAGGCTTGCATCTTGGCGCTGTCGCTGCCGGCCTTGGCGATGCAGTCGGCCAACACCGCGGCGCGGGCGCCAGGCGAAGCGTCGATATCAAACATGAATTGGACGCCGGGTAGAAGGACCGTAGCCGCGTCTAGCCCTGCGGCAGCGGTCGGCGAGACGCCAGCTGGGGCCGCAGCGGGCGACGCCTCGCCAGGGGCGCCGGCGGGAGTAGCTTCGGCAGGGGCGGGCGCGGCGGCCACAGGGGCGGGCTTGGCCTCCTCGGTCTTGGGCGGCTCGGCGGGCTTGGGCTCGTCTTTCTTGCAGGCGGTAGCGGCCAAAGCCGCGCAGGCCAAGGCAATAAGGCTTGATTTGAATGACATCTGGCGCATGGGCGACCCTCCTAGTCAGCGAACCTGAGCTCTACTCTTCGCGGCCGCGCAGCGTGCCGAACCCCGGGTCTTGCGGACGCAAACCACTCGCTGCGCACCATCGCGACGGCGTAGAGCCGAGCGTGGGGCCGCAACCTCGCGGTGTCAAGTAGGATCTTGTGGGTCGGAGAGGGGCCAGGCAACTGTCTGATCGTTGAATCATCAGGTGAATTGGTCTCATCGCCGCCACCAACCGCGACTTGGACGCAGCGGTGGCGCGCATGGCGACCCTGGTAACAGCGGTGCACGGCGAGGCCGCCCAGTTTCCGCCGCTCATGGGCATTCAGGGTCGCTTTGCAACCGCGCCGCCGCCGCCAGGCACGGCCAACACCGTCAGCGCGGGCCGGGCGGTGAGCACGCTCCGCCGCCGCCCCTCTCCCGCTGAAGCGGGGAGGGACTCCTTGGGATACCAAAGGTTTTCCCCTTCGCCTAATCCGGTGGGAGAAGGGGGGCCGCAGGCCGGGGGGAACAGCGCGTCTAGAATCGCCATGAGATCAAAAGTGAATTCTGATGCAAATCGCGTGGGTGAATGCCCAGAGAATTCGCCGCCAGCCGCGTTGTCAGGCGAGCCGCAAGATCCGCGGGCCGGCCCGGAGGCGCCCGCTAATTGACCGTCACGCTCCCGCCGATGGCCGCGTTGTTGCCGTCGGGGTCCAGATAGGCCTGGTCATGGTTGACGTCAAAGAGCAGGAAGAACTTGCCGGTCGGGAGGGTCAGCGGCAGGGTCAGCTTTTTGGTCGTAAACATGTTGACACAGCCCGGTCCGGCCAACGGCGCGACCGCGTCGATCTGCGAATAGCCAAACAGCCCGGATTCCTTGAACACCACGGTGTCGTCGGCCGAGACCTTGTCATCGCTGGACAACAGGATGCGGGTCTTCAGGTTGCCTGGGTTGTAGATGGTCTGGTTGCCTTTGTTGCAGATCCGCATTTGCATGGCGAGCGGTGTCCCGCGGGTGAGCGCGGTGACCTGCGGCGATCCAGCCGGCCCGCCGAGCTTGGTAAGCGCCAGATCGACGTAGAGGTCGTAGCCAAAGATGTTGATTTTGCCGCAGACTTGGTTGTTGCCCAGGGCGATTTCGTCGACGGCGCCGTCGTGGTTGAGGTGCACGCAGACGTACGAAGCGCCGACTTCGGGCGGCCGCAGCTTGGCTGAAACGCCGACCGAGAAGGCATTCTCCAGTTTGCCGGGCACAAGGCCGTTGTTCTGCCAATGGCCTGCGGGGATGTCCGCGGCCGTCTTCCAGTCCAGCGGCCAACCGCCATCGCCGGGATAGGCCTTGCCGGCGGAGTCGACCCAACACCGCACGGCCACAGGCGCTTTGGCCAGCTGGTAGGAGGCATTGGCGATCTGCGCGAGGTGGCAGGTGTAGTCGCCGCCAAAAGCCGGGTTGGCCGTGTACGCGCCGTTGGCGCTGCGAAAATTGATGCTGGCCGCTGTGATAGCCAGATCAGCCGGATTGCGCAGCTTGGCAAATTGGGCGCAAAAAACGTTGTCTTTGGCGTCGGTTTCCTTGGCGGCCAGGGCCTGGTTGACCACTGCGCAGGCCCACGGCTTGCCGGGCACCGCGTCGATCGGCAGTAGCAGGCTGGGCGCATGGGTCACAGAGGCACCCGGTGGAACCACCCCGAGCACAAAGGCGGTCTGGCCGTTGGCCGTGGCCAGCGCAACGTCTTTGGCGTCGAGCAAGCCGTCCGCCGACAGGAAGTAATCGACCACCGGCTTCAGTGCTTGACCGCCCAGGTTGGTCACTTTGAGTTGGTGCAAGATGTCGCTGCCGGCAAAGACGTCGCCGGCCGGCAGGGTGTAGCTGGCGATCTTGTACTGCGGGAAATGAAGATTGATTTTTACGCAGGCGCTGTTGTTGGCCAGGTTGGTGTCGCCGCCATTCTTGAGATGGACGCAGACGTATTGCGCGCCGGGGCTGAGCTTGCTGAGGACGTCGATGCTCAGGCCAAACGCCAGCGCGTCTTGCGGCTTGGCCGAGCCCACGGCGTAGCCCGTCCAGTCCTGGCTGGCCAACACCAGGTCGCCGGTGCCCCAGCTTGCGTCGGCTGAAATGCCGATGTCGAACCCCAAGCGGCTGGCACCACTCACGATGACCTGTTTTCCCAAGTTCTTGACCGTCAGCGTGCCCTGCAGGCCCCCCCGGGACTTCAAGCTCGGCAGAGCTGAACGTCAGTGCGCCAATGAAGGGATCGATCGGCGCGCCGCAGTCGGCAAGGGCGGTGTAGCTACAGGCGCCGTCCTTGCAGAAATCGCTGGTGCAGGCGTTGCCATCGTCCTAGGCTTTGAGCGCGCCGCCCTTGCAGGCCCCGCCAGTGCACGCCTCGCCTTGGGTGCACGGGTTGCCGTCGTCGCACAGGCCGGGGGCGCCAGCCGCCGGTTGGTCGGTCGAGCCGTCGCAGTCATTGTTCACGCCGTCGCAAACCTCGGCCGGCGGTGCGGTCGGCTTGCACGCCGTCCCAGCGTCGGCACCCGCGTCTGGCGCGGAATCGGCGGCGGTGTCCTCGCTTACCTCTTCGGCGCTTGCATCCAGCGCAACCCCGTCTGCCCCGCCAGCGTCCACTGCTGCGGTGTCTTCAGCGGTTTCGGCCGCCGCGGTGTCCGGCGTCCGGTTCGCCCCATCCGGGCTCATGGCGTCGCCCAAAGCGTCCCCTACGAGCTGCCCACCGGTCTGGTCGCTGACGGCGATGCTGCCGCAGCTCGCCACAAGGAGGACCAGCAGCGCGGCCAAAGGTCTCCGTATCCTGCCGGTTTGCCAAAATGTCATGGTTTCCTGTCTAGAGCGCTGACGGCTTGGGTTGAAGCCGGCGCTTGGCTCGAACCTTCTGCTTTGGATGCCACTGCCAGCTCGCGCGCGCTCGACCGCCGCTCCGGACTCCGCGACAATTGTCGCGCCGGTGCCAGGGCCACCGCAAGCGGTTTGTGGTGAGGCGGGGCCGGCGGGGACGGCCAACGCCGGTAAGCCATTAGGCCTAAAGCGAAAGGGACCTGGACCGCGCAGCGGCGGCGTGCGACGCCGCCCGCGCCGGGCGGTGCCGCAGGCGCCGCCACTCGCGGGTCCGGGCCCGGTCCGGCGGGCCCGCCGCCGTCGCCCCAGCGGGGCGCTGGTGGCGGGCCTGGCGGATTCGCCCAGACTCAACAGCGCGGCCAAAGCCATCTTGGACGGGCGCAGCCGACCGAGCTGGGGCGGACTTCACGGGCCCGGCGGGCGGCGAGGCGGGGATTTCGGAATTCGTCGCCAGCAGGAATCGCACTGGCCTTGCGTACACCATTAGACAGCTACCTGGCAAATGCTAACTGACTGATAACTGTG
>CAIXGW010000290.1 GCA_903919145.1 uncultured Myxococcales bacterium | reverse complement strand
TGACGTGAAATTTGGCGATTGACGGGGGTGATCAGCTGGCGTAGGCTGGCCGCTGACGGCTGGGGTGGTCTTGGTCGGGGGCGGCATGGCGCTGGCGGGGTGGTTCAATGGACGGGTACCCGGTTTGCGCACCCTATGCATACCCGGTTTGCGCACCCTATGCATGACCAGATGGGGTGGCCAATGGCTGGGGCGCGGCAATGGAGCTCGGCTCAGGGCAAATACGCCGGGATAGAGCCTGTCAGCGAGCGGCAGTTCGTGACTGTTTGGCGGGTGCGCGACGAAGTTGGCCGCGAGCGGCTCCTCGAAGAATTGCGCCTTGCCGACGTCACTGCATGGGCTGACGTCGACCGTTTTGAGCGCGCGACGACGCTGCTCCAGCAGTTGAACCATCCAGCGATCCCCAGCTATGTCGATGCGTTGCGGAACAATGACACGCTCTGCGTCGTCACCGAGGCGGTGCGCGGGCAGCCGATTCGCGCGCGCCTTGCCGTGGCGACGACGCTCAGCGCCGCGGTGGTGGTCGATCTGCTGCGGCAAGGCCTGCTACTGCTTGCGGACCTGCACGGCCGGCAACCACCCGTCCTGCATCGGGATCTGAGCCCCGACACTGTGTGGATAGCGACAGATGCCGCAGGCGCGTTGCTGTCGGTCACGGGGTTCGGCGCGGCGCAGTTCGGCCAGACCTCAGGCATGTCGGCGGTCGGCACGTTCGGCACGTTGGCGCCAGAGCAGGCCGCCGGTCATGCCGTGCCCGCGTCTGACCTGTACGGCCTCGGGATGACGCTGCTGGCGCTGGCGTCGCAGCGTGCGCCCGAGAACCTGCTCGACGCCGAGAATGGTACCGTGCAGTTCGCGGGCATTGCCGCACTTCCTGAGCGTGCGCGCGCGGTTATCGAGGCGATGGTGCGGCCGGACGTGGCCCGGCGTCTGCAGAGCGCGCAGGCTGGACTCGCGGTGCTGGCCGGTCGTGCGCCATTGTCGTCGATTGGCGTGGCACCGCCCCGCAAGCGATTCCATCGCCTGGTGTCGGCGGTCCTTGCGGTGGTCGTGGCGACTTGTGCGGTTTGGGGCTACGGGCAGGTGCCATCGCCCGGTGAGGTGGCGACGCTCGGCGGCTGGTTCACGGGCCATGGTTCGTGGCCGGTCGCAGTGAGTTTCTCAAGTCGCGGCGCTGGGTTCCCCCATCCCGAGGGGCCCACGGCGCGCGTGGCGTCGCTCGGCTACAAGGATGATCTGTTTGTTTGGCAGACCGACGGGTCTGTCGTGGCCCGCTCGAACCGCGACCGCGAGATCAAGCACGCGTCCCACCTGGTCATGAGCCCAGATGGCGCGGCCGTGCTGGTCTGCGGTGCGCACGATGTGGCGATTCTGCGTGTCGTGGGCGATGTGTTGCAAGGCCAAGGATTTCAGGTTGCTACAGGTCACGCTTGTCAAGCCGTGACCTGGGCGTCGCGGCCACTCGCGCTGGTGGGGCCGCGTCTTGGCGTGCTCAACTTGGTGGACGCGTCATCGAACCTCGTGATCCAGACCATTGCACCGCCGCTGGCACACACCTGGGCCGCAGCGATCGCCGGGGATGCGCCGGTGATCGCAGTCGCAAGTGGGCAGAATCCCGAAGGGCCGCTCCCCGAGGACATGGCGATCCTCCTTCAGGATACTGCGGGTTCTCGAGTGGTGCGTGTGGCGGGGCCCGTCGGCAACCTGCAGCTTTCGGCCGATGGCCGGTGGCTCGCCGTAGGGCTGTACGATGCCGTCGTCGTGGTCGATGTCGCGGCGGGTGTGGTGACGACGACCCATCAGGGCGCGGATCTGGGCGCGTGGACCCGGGATGGACGGCTGCTGGCGCTCGCCCACAACGGGCAGCACAAGCACGACAAGCCGACCATTGACGTCGTGGAGCGCAATTCTGGCCGGGTGCTCGCAACCTTTACGGGTCATGGCCGCAGCGTCAGGGGCATGGCCTTCTCTGCGGATGGTCAATTGCTGGCGACGGCGAGCAAAGACGGTCGCGTCAAGCTGTGGAAGGTGCCGTGAGCCACGTCATCATGTCTCCCTCCGATCAGTATGAAGTCCTGCGGTCGCTGGGCAGCGGTGCGGCAGCGTCGACGTGGCAGGGGCGCAGCCAGCGTACAGGCGAGCTGGTCGTCATCAAGGAAATGCGCTTGGTCGAGGTGCAGGGCTGGGATGCTGTCGCCATGTTCGAGCGCGAGGCCGAAGTGCTGCGCGGCCTCGACCATCCGACGATCCCACGCTTGATCGAAGCCTTTGCAGACACGCAGGGCACGCTGCAGACGCTCGTCCTCAGTTGGGTTGAGGGGCAGCCCTTGCGTGAGCGCATGGACCAAGGGCCGGCAACTGCTGCGGAAGTGGCGTCGTTGTTGACCCAAGGCCTCGAACTGCTGATGTGGCTGCACGGGCGCGTACCGCCGGTGGTGCACCGTGACATCTCGCCGCAAAACCTGCTTGTTGCCAATGCCACCGTTGGTGCGACAGCTGGCAGGCCGCAGTTGCGGCTGATTGATTTTGGCGCTGTCAAAACCGCGATGAGTGGCCCGACCCCGACGGCAGCCGATACCGTCGGGACTTTTGGCTACTTGGCGCCCGAGCAGTTGTTGGGGCAGGCCGATCCGCGCAGCGACCTGTACGGCCTTGGCATGAGCCTAATTGCGCTGGCGGCGGGCAAGGATGCGCTCGATTTGCCCAAGGACGGCAACGGTCGGGTCCGCTTCGGCTGGTGGGCCATGCGCCTGCCGTATGCACTGCGCGGCACGCTGCGCGCCATGACCGAACTGGCGCCCGACCGTCGACCCGCCCATGCCGCCGCCGCGCTGCAGTTATTGCGCCAAGGTCCGCCGCGCGGGCCGCTCGTTGCCAAGTCGATCGCGCTGCTCGTTGCGTTTGCCCTGCTCGCGGGGTATGTCGCGACGCGAGTGCCCGCCCAAGGCGAGGTGGCGACGCTGGGCGGCTGGTTCTCTGGCCACGGCTCGATGCTGCCAGCCGTAATGGCGACCTTTACCCGCCGGCCGCGCCTGTTGGGCGCTGCTGCCGTCGTCGTGCAGGTCGCGTTTTCGCCAGATGGACGGCGGCTGGCGTCCGCCACAGAGGATGGCGAGGTCATCGTCTGGGACGTGCCGGCGGGTCAAGAGCTGTGGCGTGTGACGACCCCGCAACTGCGAGCGCCGCAGTGGCTGGGGCTGCGCGGTGACGGGACCGTAGTCTGGGCGGGCGCCGGCAAGGTGGTTGAGGTCGCGCAAAGCGGCTTGGGCGCACAGCAATCGATCGGCGGAACCGTACTGGCAGGAACGCTCTTGGCCAATGGCGTGCCGCATTTGGTGAAGCACGGCCCAGAAGGGCTGTCCGTCATCGCAGTGGAGCGGATGGGCGTGCAGCTGCGCGGCCTGCGATTGCGGGAGCGCCAGCCCGACGCCGCAAGTATCTCGCCAGACGGTACGCGCATCGCATGGGTGCGCGCATCAGGAGGGGTCAGGATCTGGCAAGTCGGCTCGAAGGAAGAAGAATCGCCTGCAGCTCCGAAACTGTCATCGGCTGTGGCGCTGGCCCGCGATGGCGCTGTCGTGACTTGTTTCGGCCACGTTTGGTGGGGTTTGCCCGAAGGAACCAAAGTCTATGAAGACTTTGCAAGCACGGCCCACCTTGTGACCATTGCGCCAGCTGGTCGCCTTGCCGCAACGACGCCGCTCTACGCTACGCGCACGGCTGTGCTGCATACACCAGCCGGCGTGGCTTCGGACCGTCTTGCCCACCGCGGTCGGGTGTCGAGTCTGGCCTTCAGCCCCGATGGTACTTTGCTTGCGGTCGGCGCGGAGGACCAGCGCATCAAATTGTGGCGCGTCGCCGATGTGCCTCCGGCGGTTCCTTAGCAGGGCGCTGAAAAGCGCCCTGTCGGTGCGAAGTGCTGCGCTGGGGGTGAGAAATCCGTAGGGATTTCGAGGGGGACGCGCTGCGGTCCCCTGAGCGGAAAGTCGCTTTGCGACTTTTTTCGCAGCCTCTTAGTGCGCGGGCGCACTTACAAACCTGCGGCATCCAGCGAATTCGGTGGAGGCAGGTCACCATAGACGTGCTCTGCGGGACGCAGGCAGTAGAGCATCACCGGCTCTGACTTGCCTCGAATGGTATGGACGCCTCGCTCGAGCACCGCGAAGTCTTTGGGTAATCTCTGCTTCACGGCGGCACTGAGGATCACTTCACCAGGGCTCGCCAGATGCTGCAGGCGCGCCGCGGTATTGACCACATCGCCGATGACTGTGTAGTCCAAACGGCGCACGACGCTGGCGCCGACTGGCCCTGCGATGACGGGGCCACAGTGAATACCCGCAGAAATATTCGGAAAAAATCCAACTTGCTGCTCGACAGCGCCGCGCATATGGCGAATGGCCTGCGCGGCCTCCGTCGCGGCCACCACGGCGCGCTCTGCGGCTTGCGGACCGTCGAAAGTGGCCATGACCGCGTCTCCAATGAACTTGTGGATGTGCCCGCGGTGGGCGACAATGCAAGAGACGATTGCATCCAGGGCCGTGCCCACCCCAAGGTCCGTGGTGCGGTTGCAGGTGACCGCCACCGTCATGCCGTCGCTGGACTGGGCAAAGCCCATTCGCATCGCGCAGCCCATGTTGTCGACGCGCCCGC
>CAIXGW010000289.1 GCA_903919145.1 uncultured Myxococcales bacterium | reverse complement strand
GCGCCGCTGGCCGTTGCGGCTTGTCTCTGGTTTGCTTTGGCGCGGGGCGGCCATCGCTCTGACCCTAGGGCTCGTGGGCTGCGACAGCCTGCCTACGCTGCAGACCCTGTCTCTGCAAGGCGGAGGCGGCGGCAAGGGCGGCAGCGCCAAAGCTCTTGCGTCGCAGGGGGGTGTGGCTCAAGGCGTGTCGGTAGAGGGATTTTCCAAGCAAATGATCGAGGCCAGCGCCGGCACCGGAGGCAAAGTGGTGACCCGCAATGTGGTGCCCAGCCGGCAGGCGGCAGAGCGGCTGCAGGTCGTGATCGAGGACGAGCGGTATTTGGGCGACGTGGCCCGCCAGCTCGGCGTTAGTGTCGACTCGATGATGCGCCTGAACAACCTGACCGACACGGCGCTCAAGCCAGGTGTCGAGCTGCAGGTCGACACGACCCGCGACCAGCTGCTGCGCTTTGAGGATCGGCGCGAGCGCCGCAAAGCTGCCAAGATTGCCGCCGATGAGGCCAAGCGCCAGGAGAAAGTGCGCCTGGAAGCCGAGGCGCGAGCGGCGCGGCGGGCCAAGGCTCTGGCTGCCCGGGCCCGCAAGCGCGGAATCCCGGTGGCCGTGGCTGCCGACGGCAAGACGCCCGACCTGAGCCAGGTGCCGGGCTCGCCGCTGCGGCCAGGTCAGGTGCGCAACCACGGTGCCGGCGTCGTGCGCGGTGTGGCCCTGCCGGCCAGTTTTGGGTCGGGACCCAAGTAGCGGCGAGCCGGATCGCCTCAGCCGCAAAGGGCATTTCCCAAGCCGCTTGCCGATGGTAAGCTGGCGGTGGCGTTCACGGGAGGTTGCCATGCGGTATCTGCGTTGGTGGGCAGTGGCAGCGCTGCTGGCGGGGTCTGGCTGTACTACCTCTGCGGCGCCCTCGGCCGTGGCTGCAGGCGGTGCCCAGGCCGACGCCGGAGCTGACGGCGGCGCCAGCTTTGTCGATGGGTTTCAAGACCTTCTTGGCGGCACGGACGGCACCGCGGCGACAGCGGCAGACGGCGATGCCGCATGGACCGACGCCCCGTCAGACCTGGCGGCGGGCAGCGACGCCGCGAACCCAGCGGTGGACGCTGACACCGGCGAGACGGCCCCGGGCGCAGCTGCCGACGCGGGGCAAGACAGCTCGGCCGAGGCTGGCGCCGCTGCCGACACCGACACCGCCGCAGCCGACACTGCCGTAGCCGACGCCGCCGCTGCCGATGCCGGGCCAGCCGAGCCCCAAGGGCCCACCTGGGACCTCGCCGCAGTGGCCGACCCAGCCACAGCCGCCTGCTCTTTTACCGGTGAGCACACCGTCCTAAAGGGCCTAACCCAGGTCAAAGCCTATAGTGTCAGCTATTTGTCGTGGGAGAGTCAGGGTGGGAAGCTCAAGCCGATCTTGATTCGCGGCTTTGCAGCCCGGCCGGCCGCGGGCTCTGGCAAGCTGCCCGGCGTGGTGCTGGCCCATGGCCTTGGCGGCCACTCGACCGAGGCGTCGGCGGTTGAACTGGCTGCCCGGCTTGGTTATTTTGTGGTGGCCTACACCGGCCCCGGCGGCGGCGACAGCCCGGCCAATACTTCAGAGGGCAAGGCGGCCAGCGCCGACAGTGGCTACCGGATGTTTGACACGCTGGTGGACATCCGCGGCTCGTGGTTTTGGGGGCATACCACGGCGGCGATGAGGGCCGTGACCTGCCTGGGTACCCGTGGCGACGTCGACCCAACCAAGCTTGGCATCACCGGGTTTTCGGCCGGTGGCGTCGCTTCTCTGCTGGTCGCGGGCCACGATCCGCGGGTAGTGGCGGCGGTGCCCATGTCCGGCACGTTGGCCTGGGATGTGGCGACCCAGGCGCCCAAGGCGTGGCAGCACAGCCTGTTGCAGAAGGCGGGCCTGTCGATCGCCAGCCCCGAGTGGCAGAAGCTGATGGAGGGCCTTATCCAGCCGGCTGCCGCGCTGGCGGGGGCCAAGGCCAAGGTGCTGATGCTCAACGGCACCACTGACGAATTCTTCCCCCTGACCGCGCACAAGGCCACCTTTGACGCCTTGCCCGGCGGCGACAAGCGCACTTCGCTGGCTGGCAACTTTGACCACGGCTGCTACCAGGTCAGCGGCGGCGAGCCCAAGGCAGAGATCGAGAACCGCGCCAAGCTGCGGGCAGAGGGCGGCCAGAAGATGTGGTTTGGCAAGTGGTTTGGCAGCGCGCAATTTGCCTATGTGCCGGTGGCGCCCCAGGTCTCGGCTCAGCCGGTGGGGGCGGCGACCCTGATCAGCGCGGTGGTCGACCCGGGCGGCAGCCAGCTGCAGGTAGAAGAGGTGCGCGCCTGGGCCAGCGGCGACAACGCCTTTTTCTTTGCCTCTGCGACCTTGGACGCAGGCAAAGGCGGGCTGTGGTCCAAGCTGGTGCCCATTGCCCTGCCGGCCAACGCGGTGTGGTTTGTCGACGTCCAGTACAAGACCAAGAGCCTGCTGCCAGACCGCTTCTCTATCAGCTCGCCACCCACCGTGGCCGCGGGCCTGATTCCGGCGATTCGGGGCATCGACAACTGCCTGTAACGCCTTGTTGATTGCGTGTCTGGACAGCGCCTTGTGCAGGGGGCACACTTCGCGCCGCGCCCCATCCTGCCGGAGCGCGCCAGGAATCCGGCCATGGCCGACCGCCCGCTGCGCATCGCGATTGACGCCACCACCTGGGCTCCTGGCCGGACCGGCGTTGGGCTCTATACCGAGCGGCTGATCCGCGCCTGGCAGGCCCTGGACACCGGCGACGAGCTGCTGCTGCTGACCAATCGCTTTGCCCAGGAGCCGGCGGCCAGCGGCCTGAGCGTCCTTGGCCCGCGGTTTCCGGTGCGCGCCGCTTGGCTGCAGACCGCCGTGCCCGTGCAGCTGGCCCGTCTCCGCCCAGATGCAGCGTTCTTTCCCAACTACTTGGCCCCCATCGTGCCGGTGCCGGGCATTCCCTACGTCTTGACCGTGCACGACATGGCCGTGTTTCTGTATCCAGAGACATTTACCTTCAAGAAAAGGGTATTGCAGCGCGCCGCTCTGCCGCTGCTGGTGCGCCAAGCCGCAGCGATCTTGACGCCGTCAGAGAGCACCAAGCGCGACTTGCTGCGCCTGATTCCTACAGATCCCAGCAAGGTGGTGGTGACGCCGCTGGCCGCACCGGCCGACTTTGAGCAGCGCCCTGACGCCGCCACGGTGGCCCGCGAGCGCGCCGCCCTGAACCTGCCGCGCCGCTACATCTTGACCGTGGGCACGCTGGAGCCGCGCAAGAACCAGGTGCGGCTGGTGCGGGCGTTTGAGCGGCTGGCCGACCGCTTTCCCGATGTCCAGCTGGTGGTGGCCGGCGGCAAAGGCTGGCGCGATGACGAAATTCGGGCGGTGCTGGGCGACACACCGGTCAAGAACCGCATCCGCTCAGTGGGCTACGTAGGGACAGAGGCGCTCAAGGTCCTGTACGCCGAGGCGCTGGCCCTGTGCTATCCTTCTCTTTATGAAGGGTTTGGCCTGCCTGTAGCGGAAGCTATGGCCATGGGCACGCCGGTGCTGACGTCGCGCGGCTCGTCTCTGGACGAAGTGGCCGCTGGGGCGGCGCTGGCGGTTGATCCCCTAAGCGTGGATGAAATCGCCCAGGGGCTAGAGAAGCTCTTGGGAGACGATGTCTTGCGCGCTGACCTGAGCCAACGCGGACTGCAGAGGGCTGCGCAGCTCAGCTGGTCGCACACCGCAAGGGCGACCCGCCAGGTGTTTCTGCAGCTGCGCGACCGAAGGCGCAGCTAGAAGGCTGCGGGAGACGCGCCGCAATCCAAGTCCAAGGTCGCCAAACGAAGAGGCCAGCCAAAGGCGGCCGCCCGGCTCAACGGCAGCCATGGCAACGGGTTAGGAATCTGCTGGGGCTTGTCTCACCCAGCAAGTAGGGGGAAACGTGCCTGTGGTGTTGGCCTGCCCTGTGACCCATCTGCCGCTGCATGCGGCCCCGCAGCCGCTGGTGCAAAAGCTGCTGGCGTTGGCGGCCGCAAAGGCCTTGCGCAGCGAGAGTGCCCGCTTGCTGGCGGCGGATTTTGCGGCGGCCTGGGTCTCGGCCGACGGTAGTCGCGCGTGGCTGATTCGCCAGGGGCTGGCCGATTTCTCGCCGGGGGCTGCGGTGTTGCTGCTGCCCGAAGACGTGGCGAATTGACCGTCAGCGATAGGTCAGGGCGACGATGCGCCAGCCCTTGGCGCCCGACTCCGTTGGCAGGGGCCACTCAGTCTCTAGGGTCGCATCCTCTAGCCGCACTGCCTCGCGCAAGGCTTGCGCCAAGGTGGCATTCTCGGCAAACGGCCCTTCGTACAGATTGGCGCCATCGGTCAGCAGCACATAGCGCGGTTGGTAGCGCCTCAGCAGCTCGCGCATCGCGGGCAAGGTGCTGTCGCCCGGCCGCAAGGCGCCTGGCCGCAGGGTTTCCCAGGCGTGGATGGGGCGCAGGTTGCCGTCGCTCCACGCCTCCAGCACACCCACGTGGTTGTAGGTGGTCGTCAACACGTCTGGGCCCTTGGCACCCAGGCGCTGCAGCAGCTCGACCGCGGCTTTCTGCGCCCGGGCGCTGAACATCGGATTGGCGCCGTGGTGGTCGAGCCACAGGCCATAGGCCAGGCCCTGACCGCGGGCGACCAGGGCAAGAGCCACCGCCGCCAGCCGCAGCCTGACCGTCGGCAGCGCTGCCACCTGATCGGCCACGGCCAGGGCAAACAGCGGCTCCAGGGCCATGCCCAGCTGAAACTGCATGGGATCGCCGTAGAGCAAGGCCCCACCCGCGGCATTGGCGACAAGGCCAGCGACCAACATCTGTTCGCCCAGACCGGCGCTGCCGCGTCGCCAGCGCCAAGCCGCCGCTGCCACCGGAGCCGCCGCCAGGGCGACACCCACAGCCAGGGGCCCCGCCAGCGATCCGCCCCTGCGCAGCGGGCCCAGAATCGACTGCGCATCGCCCAGCCATGCCATTTGCACCCATAGGTGGCCGGGAAAGCTCAGCAGGCGGCTGGGAAGAGCGGCTACCGGGAAGCCCGCCAGCGGCCCTGCACCGGCGTGAAAGGGCGCCAGCGCGGCCAACAGCGTCACCACCAGCGGCGGCACCAGCGCCATGACCGCAAAGGGCAGCCAGCGCAGCCAGCCGCGCTGCAGCGGAAACTGGTGGCGCAGCAGCAGCCACAGCGCCGGTGCAAGGGGAATCGCTATGGTCGCCCGGCACAGCACTGCCAGCGCCGCCAGCAGGCCTACCCCTGACGCTCGCAGCGCTGTCCACGGGCCGGGTGTCGCCGCCGCGACCAGGGTGGCCATCAGGGCGACGCGGCTGGCCAGCTCAAAGCCGTAGCCGGTGCGGCCAAAGAACAGCAGACCAAAGGACAGAGCCACCAGCAACGGCGGCAGCAGCTGCCAGCCTTCGCTGCGGTGGGTCAGAGAGCGCGTGCGCCGCGTCAGCGCATAGGTGAGCCACACCAAAGTCAGAGACAACAGGATGTTAGAGCGCTGGATGCCGGCAATCCCGCCGCCCAGCCACGGGCCCAGCAGGATGCCCCAATAGCTGCCCAGCGCCGTTTGGTGGCCGCGGATGAACAGCGGCCATTGGCGCGACTCGCCGTTGTAGGCCACCACCGGCCACTGGCTGGTAGAGACCCAGCGCGGCGGCGGCGCCCCGGCCGCTTCGTAGGGTGGCAGCGCCTCAATGCGCCCTTGCCGAACGCCGACGGCGTAGGGGTAGCGCTGCAGGTATGGCTGCACTTCCTCAGCGGTGACCCCGCGTTCGCCCGCCCCCGGCAAAGCCAGCGCCAGGGCCAGCAGCATCAGGGCAGCCAAGGCGACGCCGCGCTGGATCCGACTCACGGGGCTGCCCCGGTGGCCGTCGCATCGACCGTCAGGCCAAGCTGGACAGCGTCTTCGCTCAATTGCGGCGTTGCGCTGAGGGGCCCGCAATCCAGGCGCTGGTCAAGCAGGTGGATGGCATCGCTGCGAAATCCGCTGCTCCACGGCGTGGTCACGCTGGCGCTGCCATCGGCGCTGCGCTGGGCGTGGGCGACCCACAGCCAGCCCTGGCGGCCGCTGGCCAGGCGCGCCACCAAGCGCACTGCAGCGCCGGCAGGGCAGCCATGCACCCGCAGGCGGGCGCCGCGGACCCGCTCAAACAGCTTGGCACCGCCGCCCGGCGCCGCGTAGGCCAGTCGCCAGCCGGGCAAGGCCTGGCAGCTGCCGTCTGGGGCCTCGGATCCATTGGCAAACCATAGCTGCTGGCCCGGCGCGCACTGCCCGTCGCGGGTCAGCTTCAGCGAACCCTCTGGGGTCAAGGCGGCAAACTGCTCTGGGGGCAGCCCCAGCGCTTCGGCATAGGCGCGCATGGCGGCCATCGACCACGGCGTTGTCAGCCACCAGCGCACGCGGTGCGTCTCGAGCAGGTCCTCTGCCTGAGCCGGCGTCACCGCGCCCAGCGCCAGCTGCAGGCAGGCCCGCAGGCCCACCTCCTGCCCCGGGGCGATAAGCGGGCTACACACGTTGGCTCTTCCGCCAAAGGTTAGAAGATCATGGCCGTAGCTCCAGCTCGCCAACACGGTGCTGTCTGGCGCGCTGGCCAGCTGGCGGGCATCCTGGCGCGGCGGATCGCGCTGCCTCAGCCACTGCAGGGCCTGCCACACCGCAATTCGCTTGCCGATGGGCGGCACCCGCTCTTGGACGTTCAGCGCGCCCGGCAGCAGCAGGACGGCCAGCGCGGCGGCCGACCAGCGAGCGCCTTGTCTGCGGCCCAGATCGACCAATGCCACGGCCGCCAGCACCGCCAGGGGCACAGCCGCCAGCGGAGCAAAGCGGATCTGCGCCAGCGCCAAGCCTGCGGTGGCCAGGGCGGCCACCACCCACACCCTCAGCTCTGGCCCGTCGCTGCGCTGCCAGCCGTGCCAGGCCAGCGGGGGCAGCAGCAGCAAAGGCGCCGACAGCGTGGTCAGACTGCCGGTCAGCCCCGTTTCCCAAGCGCTCATCGACTCTTGGATGAGGCCGACGTAGCCGCGCCCCTGGACAAACTCGGCACCGCCCAGCAGCGCCTGCCGACCCGGGGCCCACAGCGCCAGCCCCAGCGCCGCGGCGCCGCTCATCGCCGCGACCGCCCCCAGCCGGCCCGCGGCGCCGCTGCCGCGCACCTGCCCGGCGGCCAGCAAGGCCACCGCGCTCAACAGCAGCAGGCCGGGCTGCAGGGTCGAAAGGGCGTGGGCCACCGCCGCGCCACCCTGGCCAAACGCAGAGAGCAGGCCCAGCGGCAGCGCCAGCAGCCCGGCCGCCGCCAGCGGCCAGGCCAGGCGCCGCGCCACCTGCTGGCGGTGGTCGGCCGCGGCCAGCAGCACCCGCACCCCAGCAAGGCCGCCTATCAGGGCCACTGTCAAAGACGAGCTGGGCCATGTCGCCAGAGCCGCCACCAGGGCGGCTGCGGCCAAGGCCTGGCGAATTCGCCGCGCCACTGCAGCTTCTTCTTGGGCCGCCGCCAGCAGGGCGGCAAGGGCGGCAAAGGTCAGCAGCGGCTCGGCGCTGTGGTGGTCGATCTTGCCGGCCTGGGTGTAGTTGTGCAGCCCCGGGTGAAAGGCGATCAGCAACCCCGCCGCCGCCGCGCCCGGCCACGCCTCGCGGGTGTGCCGCAGGGCTACCACGGCAGCCAGGGCCGCGGTGGCGGCGGCCAGCAAGGTCACCAGGGCGATGCCGGCCCAGATCGCGGCGCTCAGGTCGCCGGCCGGCCCCAGCAGCCGAGCCAGCCAGCCGGCGACGCTGTCCAGACCGTCGGGCCAGACTACTTGGTTGCCACTGGGAAAGTGGGTCCATGGGTCGCGGTGCAGCGCCTGCCCATGTTGGCTGACCCAGGCGATGCGCCGCGCGTGGTAGGCGCTGTCGCCGCTGGCCACCGCCCACTGCCCCGCCAGGGTGGGGGCTCCCTGAGCCGCTCCCAAGCGCAGCAGCGGCAGTTCCTGCAGGCGCACGGCGGCAGTCAGCAGCATCGCCAGCCCTACCATCAGGTAGCCCAGCCTTTTTTGCGGTAGGGCGGTGCTCAAGAGCTACTCGACATGGGCGGGCACCAGCAACGTGACGCTGGCAGAGACCATCAGGTCGTTGTTGTTGCCAGTGTCCAGACCGCCGCCCAGGTCAAAGGCCAGCGTCGGGGTGCGCCACGAAAGGCCGGCGCAGACCCAGTGGCGGGTCGGGTCGCCACTGACGATCTGATCAAATTGGTAGCCAGCGCGGATCTGCAGGCCTTCGGCGCCCACCATGTAGGCAAGCCCTGCGCGGTAGCTCTGGCCGGTGCCGTCGCCGGCCACAACGGGGTCGCGGTTGCCAACGCCCCACGATCCGCCCACCTCGGCCACCAACTGGGTAGAGACCAGCGCCGCGCCGACGCCAACCCGCCGCGGGGCCTCGCTCGGGTTCAGCGCCAAAGCGTTGTGCACCACCGCGCCCAAGCGCAGCGCCTGCATGCCCACCAGTACGCCAAAATCGCCGGTCCAGCCTTCTACCAGCGGTCCGCCTTCGCGCTGGACACTCAGGTAGCGCGCTGAGCCGCCCAGCAGCAGACGGCCACTGTCGCTCTGCCCACCGGCCGACAGCGCCATCCGCACGTCCTGCCCCGACCGCTTGGGCGAGTCGACGCTCCAGCCAAGCTCGCCGGCATAGCCCACGCCGGCCGCCAGGCCCCAAGCAGAGGTCGAGTCGACAAAGGTGGCGTAGGGCGTTCCCGAGCCTGCATGGCCCGACCGCGCAAAACCGCCTTCAATCACGCCATGTTGAACCTGGCTCATTGCCGCCGGATTGGCGTACAGGGCAGCGCCGCCAACCCCAGAAGCCATCACCGCGTCGGCCATGCCCAGCGAGGCGGAGCCCAGGCCGGCGGGCCGATACGGTCCCATGCCGCAAAGCATCAGCCACGCCAGGCCCAGCAGGCCGCAGAGCTGGGCGCGGCGAAAGCGGTCGGACGGCCACAGGTCTCGGTAGACAGGTCGTTTGAATCCAAGGGCAGACTGCATGAGATTCCTTGGCGAACGCGCCCGGTGGCTGCTGATCTGGTGCCCCATCCCCCAAGGTAGTTCCGGCTCGGCGCGCGGCTGTCCTTGACAGGGTCAGTGGGTCATCTCTTTGTTTTTTATCCGAACCTTACAGCCTGCCGCTCCGGAACCCGGTGGCGAAGTCGGGTCCAAAGCGCTAGGACACCTTCTTGTTGGCGGCCTTGGTCATGCGGGCGATAAGGCCCGTCCAACCTTCCTTGGTCAGGATCTTAGCAAAGTTCTGGCGATACGACTGCACCTGGCTGGCTTCGTCGACCACGATATCGGTGACCCGCCAGCAACCCTCGGTCTTGCGCAGCAGATAAGCCACGTCGGCACTGGTTTTTTTGACGGTCACCGCGGTAGTGACCTGGGTCCGGCCATCGCCCAGCGCCTTGACGCCCTTGTACTGGACAGCCACCTCGGTGCCGGCCTGAAAGCGCTTGACGTAGGTGTTGATGACCATCTTGCTGAGAAGAGGGATGAATTCACTGCGTTGTGCAGCCTGCAGGGTCTCCCACTGGGTCGGCAAAGTCAGGCGGGCCATTTCGCCCCAGTCCACGGTGGCCTGCAGCTCTGCGCCAATCGCCGCATGCAAGGCCGCCGGGTTGGCAGCCGCTTTGGCCATGGCGTTGAGGCGGTCAGACATCGCGGCTACGTGCTTTTGCGGGTCAGCGGCCGAATTGGCGTTGCAAGGAGCAAGCTTCCACGAAGATCCCCCCGGTGCCGCGCTGGGCGCAGCTGGGGTCGCTGCGGTGGCAGCCTTGCCCTGGGCCTTCTTGGCCGCCAGCGCCGGAGCCGCAGACAGCAGCGCCAGCAAGGCGATCGCTATCGCCAGCCCTCTGTGGCCCCTTGGGCCGACTGCCGTCCGCTGGCCCATCTTGGCTCCCCGTGTCCGCTCGCTGTCGCCCATCTGTGCTCCCGGCGGCGCGATACGCGGCCGCTATCCGTGAACGCCGGGCCCACGGGCACCATTCACGTGCGGCCCATGCCCCGCTGGCCCTGGGCCCCTTAGGGTTTGACCGCGCCCGTGCCGGCGGCGCCTACCAGCCGCCGCGAGGCCTCCAAAGAGGTCAGGTCCATCCCCACCGCCCGCGAAAGCGCTGCCACCGCAAGGTTGTAGGTGTAGACGGCTTCGGCGTGGGCCATGCGCTTGCGGTAGTAGGTCTCGGTGGCTCTCAGCACCTCTGGAAACTCCTGAAACCCGTCTTCGTAGGCCTGGTTCTCTGCCAGCAGCCAGCCGCGCGCCGCCTTTAGGGCTCGCTCTTGGATGTCGATAAGGGCCCTCGCGTCGACCATCTCGCGGTACATCTGGCGGACGTCGTTGCGCAGCTTCATCGCCTCGCCCTGGGTCTGCAGCACGGCTTGGCGCGCGTCCAGCTTGGCCTGATCGATCTTCTCCAGCTGGCGAAACAGGTCCAAAGACCAGCGCACTGCCACGCCCACGCCACTGGTGGCGCTGTTGGTCGGGTTGGTGGCCAGCGAGTCGGTGGTCGCGTCGCGGGTCGGCGCATAGGTGTAGGCCAGCCGGGCGACAAACACCAGCTCTGGCCACAGCTGATTCCTGGCCAGATCCACTTGAATCAAGCGAGCTTGGATGCCATTTCGCTGGGCCAGCAGCCTGGGCGCGTTGGCCAGGGCCAGGGCCTCATAGGCGGCCGATGGCAACTCTGGCACTGCCACGGCCGTCAGCTCGCCCGCTGCTTCGACAGGCACGTCGGACCCATAGTCCATGGCCAAGCGCATGCCGTCTTCCGCTTGGGCGCGGTTGCGGTCAAATTGTTTAACCTTTTCTTCGATTTCTGCTGCGTAGACGTTGAGCTTGAGCAGATCCGCTTGGTTGAAGTTGCTGTCGCCTTCGTCGCGCGCAGTCTCCAGGCGCTCGCGCTGTTCTTTCAAGAGCTTGAGTCCGTCGGTCGTCAGGTCGCGCAGGCTTTCTACCAGCACCAGGCCCCACCAGGCGCGCGACAATTGGTAGCGCATCTCGTCTTCGGCCACGCGAACGGTGGTGTGGGCGATATCGACGCCCTGGTGAGCCAACCTCTTGAGAGCGCTAATCTTTCCAAAGGTATACAGGGGCTGCACCATGCTGATGCTGCTGACCATCAGCGGGCCCACGTTCAGGAAGTCGTAGTCAGAGAAGGTGTCTGAGCCGTCGCGTCCGGGCTTGAGGGCCGGCAGGGCCGTGGAGAAATTGCTGATGTCCAGCTTGGGGTACCAGGCCGTCTGGGCTTCGCGCAGCTTGGAGTCGTATTGGTCGACGCTCAGCCGGGCAGCTGCCATCAGCGGCGATCGCTGCAGGGCCGTGGCGTAACACTGCTGAAGAGTGCAGCGCAGCGGCTTGGGCTCGGCGCCAGCGGGCTGGGCTGGCAGCGCCGCCATCAGCCACAGGGCGATCCAGGCGGGTAGCCAAGAGCGGCGGTCCCGGCTTGCTGGACTGCCTTGGCTCGCGCGCCGCAATGAGCTCCATACACTCATGAATTGCTTGCCTCTGCTAGAGATGTCCCTGCTGTGGGGCCGCTGCCGTCGTAGCAGCGCGGTGGCGCCAGCTGTCCTGCTGCGGAGGCGATGGGCCACCGCCTGCAGTGCGGTCAGAATCCTGACTTCTCAGGCACTTTGTCCAGGGTGTGGGTCAGAAGGTTCCAGGCGGCTTGGTAGGGGGCGTCGCTGCCCAGGCCGCAAAAGGAGGCGTCGCCGCCCATCAGGATGTTCTTGTACGCCGTCAGGGTCGCCAGCGGGCTCGTCCCCAGGGTGTGGGGCACGGCTTCGCCATAGGCAGGCTGCAGCTCGCCGGGATCGATGTCTTCTGGCTGGCCGTCGATGCCGTCGCGAATCCAAGGGGTATGGCGGTACAGCAGATGCTCAGACAGAAAGGGCACCACGTCTTCCACGCGGCGCTGCAGCCGGTCCAGCAGCTCGCGCGCGGCCGCCGGTCCGCCAGAAGCCGCGCTGATCGGCACCCGCATGGCCGCGGAGATCAGCCGTACCTCGCGATCTTCGCCGACCAGCCCCACGTCCGGATCGCGGGCGATGTGCACCAAGTTGTCTTCTTCCAGGGACTGACTGAGGTCAGCCACGGCAAAAACGTGACGCCCCATGGCCTCTGGGATGGCCCGCGCCCGGACCACAAAATTGCCGGTAAAGGTGTGGCAGATCGGCTGCAACATGTGCAGAACGTGGTGGTACTCCTCGTTTTGCTGCTCTTGAGCGATCAACGCGCCAAAGCGCTTGGGGTCGGTGTTGCACACCACCAGATCGCAGCCAATGGTCTCGCGGCGGTCGCGCATGGTCAGGTGGGTGGCCTTGCCGCGGTGCACGCCGATCTGGGCCACCTGGGCCCGCGGCCGCACGTCGCCGCTGTTGGCAATCGCGCTGAGGAACATCTCGCGAAGAGCGTCCGGCCCGCGCTCAAACACATAGGTGCCCTTCCACAGCTCGGCCACCGCCCGCACAAAACCAGCGGGATAAGGCCGCGCTGGCACCATACCGCTGACAAAACGCACCGGCGCGTTGAAAAAAGCCCGCAGCGGGTGGCCATGGGGAAAGCGCTGCAGAGGGTCGTCCACGGCCCATTCGTCATCCAGAATCGGGTACTTCTTGACCTGGCTGCGAAAGCGCAGTGTCTCCAGAAAGCCCGACGGCGGCAGCACCGGCCGGACCTTGAGCACCTCATCGACCTGGCTGTCCACTTCGCGGACCTTGCGGAAGAACTCGCTGATTTCGCGATCCATCCCCGGAAACTCGCGGCGCAGCTCGCGCTCTTGCAGCTTGGGCTGGGTGGTCACGGAGATCCGCGCCTTGGGCAGAACCACCTGAAAACTTGGCTCTAGGGGCCGCGGCAGGTTGCGCATCTCTTGACCGCGAGACAGCTCGTCAAACACCCGCCGCGCCGCCAGACTGCCCAGCCCAAACTGCATCTCCATGCGCCGGGCCAGGGTGTAGCCGCCGTGCTCGTACAGCGCGCCGCTCTGGCCTTGGCCAATCACCAAAACGCGGTAGCCGCGCTTGGCGCACATGGCACCGTAGGCAAGACCGGCCAGATCCATCCCGACCACGGCAATGCTGTAATGGGAGGAGACGCTGCTCATGGGTAGTGAAAACGGGCCGCTGCCGGACTGAGAGGGGGGCTTGCCGCCTGGGCCAAGGGGGAGGCGTCGAAGTTGCGTGGTTCTGGAACGGCTGGTCCGGCCCGCACCGCCACAAGGGCCAAGGGTAGCGCAGTGGGGCCCGATGCGCGATACCCCGGCCAAATTCTTAGCCCCAGCGGCAGCCGCGCGGACCCGCCTGGATGTCGCCAACCAGGTGATAAGAAAATCCAGCAAGATCCAAGGCATGCTGGGCAGTCGCCAGCTGGTCTGACTCCAGCACCACCGCCATTCCGATGCCCAGGTTGAAGGTGGCGGCGACCTCGTCCTGGCTCACGCCCGCGTCGGCAATCGCGCCCAGCAGCGGCGGCTCTGGCCAGCTGCCGCGGTGCAGCGTGGCGAGACAGTGCTCTGGCAGGACCCGCACCAGGTTGCCGGCCAGCCCGCCGCCAGTGATGTGGGCTAGCGCCTTGACGGACACGGCGGCGCGCAGAGCCCGCACTGCCTGGGTGTACAGGAGGGTGGGCTCCAGCAATTCGTCTGCCAGATCAGCGTGCAGTCCGCCAATGCTGGGGCCGAACAGCGGCAGCGCGGCCCTGTCTAGCAATGCCGCGCGAGCCAGGGCGAAGCCATTGGAATGCAGGCCGCTGCTGGCCAAGCCGAGGATCACCTGGCCCGGGCGGACGCCGCTGCCGTCGACGATCGCGTCGGCTTCGACGGCGCCCAGGGCAAAACCGCCAAGGTCATAGTCGCCGCGCTGAAAAAATCCAGGCAACTCGGCCATCTCGCCGCCCAGCAGCGCGCAGCCAGCGCGGCGGCACCCTTCGGCTACTCCGGCCAGGACCGCCTGCACGACCGGCGGATCCAGGTGGCCAGTGGCAAAATAATCAAGAAAAAAAAGTGGCTCAGCTCCGCTGCACAGCACGTCGTTGACGCACATGGCTACCAGGTCGATCCCGACGGTGCTGTGGCGGCCACTGTCGATGGCCAGGCGCAGCTTGGTGCCCACGCCATCGCTGCCGGTGACCAGCACCGGGCGGCGCAGCCCCGGCGGCAGCTCAAACAGCCCGGCAAATCCGCCGATTCCACCCAGCACGCCGCGTCGCGAGGTCAGGGCCGCCAGCCCTGGCAGCAACGCCTTGCACTGGGCCGCTGCGCCGCGATCGACGCCAGCTTCGCGATAGGTCAACGGGGCAAGCGCCGGAGCCGTGGCTGCGGCGGCCCCAGCAGGGGCTGCCGCAGGCGCTGTGCTGGGTGGGGGGGCTGTGGGCGACATGGGCTGACCTCGCGGCGATGATCGGCGGCGCTGACCCGCTGCGTCAACCCGGACGCCGACCTGGGCTCGACCGGCGGCCGCCCTGCTGCTGGACCCGCGGCCGCGGCGGATTTTTGGGCCCAAGCCGGCAGGGCAGCAAGCAGGCGTTGCAACGGCCGATTCAATCCCCTATCTTCGCAGTGCAACTTGGGAGTCAAGCTGAGCTTGCTCTCCGGTGGCCGCGGATCGGGTAGTGCTACGGTTTGCCTCGGCTCAGGCCCCTAAAACCTGACGATTGTTGCCGGAACGCATCTGGAGTCTCATGAGCCCAATGTCCTCTGATCCCTTGGCGAATCTGGCAGCCATCCTAGACGCGCTAGACCGCGGCGCGGACCACTTTGCCGTTCTGCAGCTGGGCCGCGACGCCCCTGCCGACAAAGTGCGCGACAGCTATTTCCGCCTGGCCAAGGTCGTCCACCCCGATCTGCCGGCCTTCCTTGTCGATGCCCAGCTGCGCGCCGATGCCACGCGCGCGTTCCAGGCCATCACTTTGGCCCACTCGGTGATCAGCGACCCCGCCAAGAGAGAAACCTATCTGGCCGGTCTGGAGACGGTCAAGCAAGCGCAATTGCTCAATGCTCTGACCGCGACGGTGCCGGCCTCAAGCTCGCCCAGCGGCAGGATGCAGGCGGTGGTGACCCCAGAGACGGCGCGGATCTACTTGGCGCGCGGCAAGAATGCCCTGGTCCGGCGCGACTGGGTGGTGGCGCAGGACGCCCTGAGCTTGGCCTGCGGCGGGCTGGAAGGCGCCGACCTGCGCGAGGCCCAGACCGGCCTGGGCTGGGCCATCTACAACAACTTGGCCAACCCCGAATTTGAGCGCCTCGGCAAGCCGCGCGATCTGTGGCAGACCGTCGTCGCCGCTGGGGCCAAGGTGGCCGGGTCGGCGCAGGCCAACTACTACCTGGCCCTTTGGCACAAGCAGCACGGCGAGGTGCGCGACCTCGCCCGCTACCTGGAGGCTTGCCTGCAGCTGGACCCGCGGCACATCGAGGCGCAGCGCGAAAAGATGCTTTTGGAGCGGCGGCGCGGGCCTTCGGTGATCACGGCGGCAGCCAAGCCAGAGGCCAAAGGCTCGGACGCGCGCCGCGCCAGCAGCACGCGCGTGCCTGCGGTCACCACGGCCTCTCCGTCCCAAAAGATCGGCCTGGAAAAAAAGCCAAGTCTGCTGGAGCGCTTGTTTGGCTCCAAGAAGTAGGGCTGCGGCGGGTTTTCAGTAGACGTGAACGCTATCAGCCAATTCTAGGCGCAGCGGCTGGCCGGCAAAGCCCGGGATCGCCGCGCTGCGCCGACGCACCAGCACCACCAGCCACGGCCGGCGCGGCCCGCGTTCTGGCAGATCCGCAGTCAGACTGGCGGGGATGGCAAACTCGCCGTCGTCGCGCAGGCGGCAGCGCACCCAGCCCAAAGATCCAGGTTCTTCGCTGCCGACGCGGACTTCCAGTTCAGCCGTGCCGTCCACGGATCCCCAGCGCAGCCGCAGATCCTCGCCGGCCGGCACCCCTTGAGCGCTGCCTTGGCGCACCACGACCGGCCCCACGTGGGTGATACGCACCGGGCGCGGCACGGCCACCGCAGCTTCAAAGGCGGCTACGCCATCGCCGCCGGTCGCCACCAGCTGAATGGGGCTGGCAGACAGCAAGGCGCGGGCGCGATCCTGGGCAAAGTCGTAGCGAACACCGCGCGCTGCCTCGACAACGGCTGGCAGCAGCTGGACCCGCAACGGCAGTCGATGCTCGCCGGCCCGTAGCTCCAGGTTGCCGATGTCGAGCAACTGCGCCCAGCCATTGAGGTCTGTTGGCGTGCTGAGGCCGGTGGCCCGCGCGGCCTCAGGTTGGCGCATGCACGTGTCCAGGCCGGGGATCTCTGCCCCCGCCGTCGTCTGGCCGGTCAGGGTGCTGAGCAGGTTGGTGTCGCGGTTGTCGATGTCGGCAAAAACCGCAGCGATCTGCAAGCGATCCTCGGCAGGCTCGCCGCCAGCCGCTTCCTGATTGGCGGCGCTGCGGCCGTTGTCAAAGCGGATGACCACCGCCGCTGCGCGCTGGCGTCGCTGGGGCCCCTGGTCACTGACCGCCGGCCGCTTGACCGTCGGGGCGTCGCGATCGCGGCTACAGCTCCACAGCACGGCTGCCGTCAGCACTGCGGCAGTCAGCTTCCCCGCGGCCGGTGCCGCCAGAGCCAGCGGCCCCAAGAAGGGCCTTGCCCCAGGCCGCCATGGAGCCTGCCCAGACGCCATAGGAATGCAGCAAAGGTTGGTCCTGCACAGAATCGGCATCAGACCGCTGAGCTTGCGACCCTCCGGGCGCCAAACGACGCTCCGAGCTGCTCTCAGGCCGCTCGTCAGTCGCGCTTGCCATGGCTTGGAAGATTGCTGCACCTGTTCAGAGTAGCACGGTCCGCGCTCCTGTGGCATCGTTGCGGCCGCCTGCGCGCCTGGCAGCGCAGCCACTGGTGGTCGATGCGGATTATTGCTGGAGAACGCCGCGGGATGCGCCTGCAGGCCCCGCCCGGACAGGCCGTCCGGCCGACCAGCGACCTGGTGCGCGGCGCCGGTATGAGTCAACTGGGTGGATTCTTTGATGGCCAGCGTGCGCTCGACCTGTGCGCCGGCACCGGTGCGGTGGCGCTGGAGTGGCTGTCGCGCGGCTGTGACCTGGCGGTGGCCGTCGAGCGCGATCCACAGGTGGCTAAGTTACTTGGAGAAAACGCGTCTCACACCCGCCTGACTCCGCGGCTGGAAGTGCGCGTCGGCGATGTCTGCGCCGAGCTTGCCAAGCTGGCGGCGCGCGGTGACCGTTTTGACCTGGTGTGGTTTGACCCGCCTTATGACGCGGGCCTGCACGCACCGGTTCTGGCGCTGCTGGCCTCGCTGCCAATCCTGACGGAGACTGCAGAGATCATGGTAGAGAGCCGCGATGGTCTGCGGCCAGAGTGGCTGGGCCAGCGCTTTGAGGTCGTGTCCAGCCGCCGCTACGGCGCCTGCGTCCTTGATCGCCTGCGGCTGCGCCAAGAAAACCCCGGCGCCGAGCCCAATTGACCCGGCTCAGTCTCCCCCAATTCCCTGGCATGCCTCCTTGGAGTCCCTGTGACCTCGCCCGAATCCAGCCCTGCAGCACTGCCTTCTTTTGCCCTGTCGGACTACGACTTTGACCTGCCCGAAGCTCAGATCGCCCAGCAGGCGATCTCGCCGCGCCACGCGTCGCGGCTGCTGGTGGTCGACCGGGCGACTGGCCGGCTGAGCGATGCCAAAGTCTCAGACCTGCTGCAGTTTCTGCCGGCCGGGGCGGTGCTGGTGGTCAATGACACCCAGGTGGTGCCGGCCCGCCTGCGCACCCACAAAGCCAGCGGCGGCGCGGTGGAGCTGCTGCTTGAGCGACCCTTTGGCGGCACCGGCGATGGCCTGCGCGATCAGCCGGCTCTGGCGCGCTCGTCCAAGGCGCTGCAGGTAGGTCAGATCCTTGAAATTGAAGGTCCGATCCTGGCTACGGCGCGGGTGGCCCAGGTCCTTGGTGGTGGCAGGGTGCGAGTCGATCTGGCCGGGGCCGACTCGCTGGCTGAGCTGCTGGAGCAGTGCGGCCACGTGCCGCTGCCCCCCTACATCCGCGGCGGTCGCGACGACCCAGGCACGGACCGGCCGCGCTACCAGTGTGTCTATGCGCGCTCGCCCGGGGCTGTGGCGGCGCCGACGGCTGGCTTGCACTTCTCTGAGCAACTGTTGGCCGAATTGCAGGCAGCCGGCATCGAGCGGCTGGCGGTGACCCTGCACGTCGGCCCGGGGACGTTTCTGCCCGTGCGCACCCAGGACCTGCGCCTGCACCGCGTGGAGCCAGAGCGCTACGAAGTGGCCGCAGAAGTGGCGGCACGGCTGACGGAATTGCGTCGCCAAGGCCGGCCGATCGTCGCTGTGGGCACGACCACCACCCGCGTGCTGGAGCACCTGGCGCAGCGGGCAGGCGATGGGCCTTTGCCGGCGGGCCGCGGCGAAGCAGATCTGACCATCCTGCCTGGCCACCGCTTTGGTTTGGTCAAGCATTTGTTCAGCAATTTTCACTTGCCGCAGTCGAGTCTGCTGGTGCTGGTGTCCAGCTTTGCCGGGCGCGACCAGGTGCTGGCCGCCTATCGGCACGCGGTGGCGCAGGACTACCGCTTCTACTCCTACGGCGACGCCACCCTCTTTCTGTAGCGGAGCTGGAGCTGGGCTCCTTTGGCCGGCCGGCCTACTTGCCTTGCTTGCCCGCCAGCGCGGCCTGAAGGGTTTTGCGCAGCGAGTCGGCATCGGCGCGGTAGGTCGACCCTGCGGGCGCTTTGTCCAGGAACATGCTCACATCGCGTAGGGCCTGCTGCAGGTTGCCGCGCTCATTTTGGATGAGCGCGATGTGGAACCACGCCTCGGCCAGGCGATCGTCGCCGCTGGCCGCCGCCCGCTGCAGCAGCGGCAGGGCGTCGGCCGAGCGCCGCTGCCCCAGCAGGTGCAAGCCCAAGTACAGGCTGGCCTTGCCGTTGCCTGGCTTTTGGTCCAGGACCTGGCGCAGAACCTCTGCTGCTTTGGGATCGCGCAGGAAGTACAGGGCCTTGCCAAGCTCGGCGCGGCTGTCGGCATCCGCCGGATCCAGCGCCACCGCTTCCTGCAAGTTCTTGGCGGCATTGGCGTAGTCGTGGCCGTCCATGAGACCGCGCGCCAGCAGGCGGTGGACGTCGGCCAGGTTGCGCACCGGATGATCGGCCTTGGCCAGCCCTTCGGCGGAGCGCACAATCGTCTCCAGCTCTTCAATCGCCACTTTGCGCGCGCTGGGGTCGCCCTTGACCTCCAGCAGGAATTTGGCCAGCTCAAAGCGGTACTGGTGGCTCAGCTTGTCGATCTCGATGGCCTGCTTCATCCGCGAGATGCCCTGGCCGACTTCGCCGCGCTTGAACGCCAGCCGCCCGTATTGAAACAGTGCTTCGGCGCTTTTGCCGTTGGCCACCTGCACGGCCCTCTGGACATACACCGCAGCCCGGTCCAGCGCCCCCACGTCCAGCAAGAAGCGCCCGGTCAGCGCGTGCAGCTCGATGTCCGTCAATGCTTGATCGGCAAAGGGTTCAAGTACCTGCGCGGCCTCTACAAAGCTGCGTTTCTCTGCCAAGGCCAGCGCCATTTGCACGGCGCCGTCGCGGTCCAGGGCCTTTTGATCGCGCAGCCGCCGCAGCGACTCCAGGGCTTGCTCAGACCGCCCTTCTTTGAGGTCCAGGCGGGCTGCCTGCAGAAGATAGTGGCGGTTGTCCGGATAGGCCGCGAGCAGCTTGGCCAAGACCTGGCGAGCCTCGTCGGTGCGGCGCAGAGCGCTCAATTCCTCAGCGATCAAGCGAAGGATCGTCTCCTCCTCGCCCACCTGGGTCCGCGCCCGCTCCAGGGTGGCCAGGGCCTCGTCATGGCGGCCCGCCGCAGCCTGCAGCTCGGCCAAGCGGATCGCTGACCGCAAGTGGCGCGGCTGGCGCTCCAGCACCTGGGCAAAGTAGTCGCGGGCGGTAGCAAAATGGGCCTGCTTGTCTTCGACCTGACCGCGCAGATAGAGCAACTCGACAGAATTGGGGTGGGTCTTGGTCGCCTGGCTAATCTCCTCCAGGGCGTCTTCGTTGCGGTTGACGGCGAGCCAGTACTCCACCAGCGCCACTTCAAAGCCCACGGACTTAAAGCTCTGCTTGCGCTTGGCGTCCTGCAGCAGCTTGTTGGCGTCGTCCAGGTGGCGGTCGGCCAGCAGCAAGCGCGCGAGGCGTATGGTCGACAGCTCGTCCGACGGGGTCTCTGCCACCAACTTGGCCAGCGCCTTGGACTGGCCATCGCGGTCACCCAGCCGGCCAGCCATCCGCGCATACAGAGCCTGCAAGCGCTTTGGAATCCCCAAAGACACGTCGCCGCTGGACTCCGCCGCCGCCACTTGGTCCAGGTACACCCGGGCGTCTTCTACCCGGCCCATCTCCAGCGCTGCCGAGGCCAACAGCAAGCGCGCCTGGTGCTGCAGAGGTGTGCGCTTGGCCAGCGGCTCTGCCAGCGCCTGGACCTGCGCCGCCTGCCCCAGCGCATCCAAGATCTCTGCGCGCAGCATCTGGAATTTGGCGGCGTTGGCGGCGCCTTTGCCCATCTCGGCCGCGCCATCGGCCAGCTTGGCCGCGTCTTCAAGCTTGGCATCGCCGCGACCGGGCGTGCGCAAGGGATCGATCTCTGGAGCAGACGTCAGGCCCGGGTTGTCTAGCGCTTGTTGGCGCAGGCGCTGGTGAAACTGGCCAAGCAATGCCCTCGCTACCAGACCGCGATCATCGGCGCCGCCGGCGCGCAGGGCTGGCTCTTGGGCCAGAGCCGCCGCCACATTGCCTTGGGCCAGGGCTTCCAGGGCGGCCACGCGGGCGGCGGGCAAGCGGCCAGAAGCCTTGAGCTTATCCAGTCCGGCCTTGACCTCTTCTTGCTCGAACGCCTCGGGAAATCTCTCCCACAGGTCCATGTAGACGGCGGCGCGGCTCTCAGCAATGGCGGAATCGCCAGGTCGCAGCGAAGCCAGCCGGTCTAGCCGCGCCAGCTCAAGCTCGTAGGCCTTTTGCGTGTCGTCCAGCAGCACCGGCTTTTGCAGATCCGGCGGCACCGGCCGGTCGGCTTTGCGCGGCGGCGGCGCGGCCGACTTCCACACGTTGCTGGCAAACAGCCCATAGCCCGCGTAGTCGGCGGCAAGGCCAAGGCCGGCGACCACCATTGCCGCAAACAGCAGTCGGTCAAAGCTTAGAGCTGGGGCGCTGATCTTCTTTCTGGTCGAGGGGGCGGGGCGACTGCCGCCAATGCTCGGAGCGCGCGCCTGGCTAAAGGAGTCCACACTGGCCGCGCCGTCGGGGTTCCCTTTGCGGCCCAGATCGTCATCGGCCGACAGTGGGCGGTGCCCCGACTCAAACAGGGAGTCGTCTTCGCCTGCGGACGGCCCCAGCGCAAAGGGCGATCCCGCGGTTGGCGGCGTCAGTCCAGGCCCGCTGGCGCTGTCAAAGCCGCCGCCGCTCTGGCCGCCCTGGCCAAAGGGGCCAAGCGAGCCCAAGCCCATGCCCGCACCTAGGGGCTGGCTCGGTCCGGTCGCCGGTGAGCCAAAGGGAGACGCGCTTCCGGGCGCTGCTCCACCTCTGGCTGTGCCGAACACCGATTCTTCACCCTGACCACCGCCTGAGCGCGGCGCCGTGATCTTGGCAAAGGCATTGGTGCGCTTGTCGCTGCTCCGCCCCACAGCTTCGGCGGCGTCAGAGAGCAGGGCATCAAAATCGATATCGCCGTCGTCCAGTTGGTGCACGACAGCTGGCGCCGAGCCTGAGCGCGACGTCGACGGCAGGCTCATTGGGGTTCCGGTCAGGGCCTGGGTTCGCCCGCTTGGGCCGCTGGCTGGCGCCTGGGGCATTCCACTGGGGGTCGGCATGGTCTGGCTGCGAGAAGTGCGTGGTAGACCAAGGACTTCGGTGGATCGCGCCGTCCGGGTAGAGCCGCCCAGGCCAAAATGCTCAAACTCCTCCTCGGCTGGACCCGCCGCCTTGGGCGCCGCCGCTCGGGCTGGAACACTGCTGACGGTCTGCTCGGAGTTGGGCTCAAACCGCAGCAGGCACAGCGGACACTCCACGGCCGGTGCGCGATCGGGTCCAGCCAGGACCGGAAAAACGGCGCTGCAATGAGGACAACGGACGTTCAAACCAAGACTCCTCGCAGCGGGCTCCGTGTTCGAGCCACCGGCTGCCGCTGCTGAACTTTGCGCGCGCCTGCGCGAGAAGGGGCCGGTCCGTGCTTCCGCCCGGCAGCGCCGTGCAGAACCCGCTGCGCAGGCCTCCCTCAGACCGTACCTTGCGCACGTTGCAGGGTCAATTATGCTGCCCCCCGCGGCCTTGGTGCCGCCCGCGGAGCGTGACGGTGTTGACGTTGGGGATCGCAGGGCACGTTGACCACGGCAAGACCAGCTTGGTGCGGGCGTTGAGCGGTATGGAGACCGATCGCCTGCCTGAAGAGCAACGGCGCGGCATTTCCATTGAATTGGGCTTTGCGTGGCTGGATGTCGCTCTGCCAGAGGGCGGTATCGAGCGGGTCGCCTTGATCGACATGCCCGGCCACGAGCGGTTTGTGAGGAGAATGATCGCCGGCGCCGCAGGGATCGACGCGGTGCTGCTGGTGGTAGCGGCCGACGAGGGCGTGATGCCGCAGGGCAGAGAGCACCTTGCGATCTGCCAACTGCTTGGCGTCGATGCCGGGGCCGTGATCCTCAGCAAGGTCGATCTGGCCGACGAGGAGATGCTGGCCCTGGCCAAAGAAGATGTCGGCGCCTTGGTGGCCGGTACTTTCCTGGCCACCGCTCCGCTGTTGGCGTTTTCGGCCAGGCAGCCGGAAACGCTGGACCAGCTGCGCCATGGACTGGCCGTTCTGGTCGACCAGCTGGTCCGGCAGCGCCAGCAAGAAAACGCTTTGGAGCATCGACCCTTTCTAATGGCGGTCGATCGCTGCTTTTCGGTGCCTGGCCGCGGCACCGTGGTCACCGGCACGGCGGCGGCGGGTCAGGTTGCGGTAGACCAGTTTGTGCAAGCGCTGCCTCAAGGGCAGACCTGGCGGGTCCGCGGCGCCCAGCAGCAGGGCGAACAGCGCAACCAGATCAAGGCACCGGGCCGAGTCGCCCTGAATCTGGCGGCCGCCACCACCGGCGACGTGCCAGTCGGAACGACGTTGGTCGCCCCCGGCTCGGTGCTGTCGGGCGATCGCTTTGACGCCGTGCTCAAGCTGCTGCCCCACGCCAAGGCGTTGCCCTTGCGCAGCAAAGCGCAGGTCCACCTGGGGACCCATCACGCCGAGGCGTCGGTCGTGCAGCTGAGTGGCTCGCCTCAGCTGCCGGGCGCGACGGCGCTGGTGCAGATCCAGCTGGACCGGCCGCTGCCACTGCCGCCCCAAGAGCCCTTTGTGCTGCGCGGTTCGCAGATCGACGCCCGCAACGGCCAGACCCTGGGCGGCGGTCGGTTGCTGCTGCCCTTGCCGCGCCGCCACAAGCTGGGTGATCCCGCGACCCTGGCCCAGCTTGGACAATTGGTGCCTGCCGGGCTGCAGTCGTCCGCGCTCGGCGGCGTCGGCCAGGCGGGGCCGGGCGTCGATCAGCAGATCCTGGCTCTGGCAGGGCTGTCTGGCTGGCGCGGGGTCTCAGAGACCGAACTGATCCAGCAATGTGCGGCCGCGCCCCAGGCCCAGCAGCGCGCGCTCAAGGCCTTGCTCGGCGCCGGCGTGCTGCGCAAGGCTGGCCAACCTGCTCACTACCTGACCGCCAGCGACATGGCGGCGCTTGAGCAAAAAATCACGCTGGTGGTCAACCAGTTTCATCAGGCCCAGCCGACCCGGGCCGGCCTGGACTCAGAGGCGCTGGCGCGGGCGGCCGGCGAGTGGCTGGAGCCCACGGTGGTCGTCCAGGTTGCCCAGAACCTCCAAAAGCGCAATGTTTTAGGCTTTCAGCAGCAGCTGTGGGCCCTGCCGGGTTTCCAGCCCAAGGCAACCGCGTCGGCGGCCCAAGTGGCGCTGGTGCTCGAGGGGTTGGCGGCGGCGGGCCTGGCTGCCCCCAGTCCGGCGGCCCTGGCTGAGGCTGCGGCGCTGGACCTGCGCAGCGTTCAAGCGGCGTTGGCCGTCGCCCTGTCGCAGGGGCTGGTCGTGCGCATTGCCGAGGACTACTGGCTACCGCGGCCCTTGGCCAGTGATGCAGCCGACCGGGTGATCGCCGCCTTTGCCGCCGCAGAAAGCTTTTCGACCGGCGAGCTCAAGGATTTGCTGGCCTTGACCCGCAAGCACTTGATACCCTTTGCTGAATGGCTGGATGCAGAGCGCATCACGGTCCGCGACCCCTCGGGGAGCCGGCGCATTCGCGATCGCGCTCTCCAGGCGTGGCGCGCCCGCCAGGGCCTTGGGACCGACTAGGCCGGGGCAACTGGCGGATCCGCGCAACAGTTTGAATGTATGCTGTTTTAGACTGACCGGCGCAGGACCAGTAGCGTCGCGAGCGCAGGGGTGGCCGGTCTCCAAGGCCGCAGGGCACCCAGGACCGAGCTACGCACCCTTAGAGCGGCTGGTGATCTTCTTGGTGTCTGAGGTCTCGATCACCGGCGGATCGGGCTGGACGGCCATGACCGCGCCGGAGGTGTAGGGCACCGCGACCCAGTCCTGCCACCGCTCGTTCAAGCGCGTGCGCATCCGGGTCGGCTGAAAGCCGCGGTGCTCTAGCTGAGCCACAAAACGCTGCAGCAACGTCTCGAAATCAGGTGCTTCGCGGATGATGAACTGGATGACCAGGTGAAAAGGATCGCTGCATTGCGTCTCGGCAAACAGCTTCTTGCGCCGGCGCTCTTCGCGCTCGAACACGGTCACCTGAAACATCAGTTCGCGGCCAAGTTTGGTCGCTTCCAATTGGAATCGCGAGTGTTCGGTGATCACGCAGCACCCCTTGAGGGCCCGATGGTCCGTCGCGGCGCGGCGCCTGTCAAGACAGCCGATGACGGTAGCGACGGCCATCGCAGCGGCCGGGGCCGGCCGCGCCGCGGCGGTCGCGGTCATGGAGCGGTGTGGCACAATCGCATTGACACCTGAGCCAGCGGGCTCTAGCATGCCGGGCCCCGCGCCCGAAGGGTGGAATTGCCGTGTCTGTATCCTGCAACCTCAGCCTGCTGACCTCTACGCCGACCGAGCGGAGCGACACCCTAGACAACGGGTGGTGCGCCGAGCGGGCGGGCGACGTTTTTCGCGCGGTCGACCCGGCCTTGGCCGTGCAGTGGTCCGCCACCAAGGTTGCGGAAGTTGTTGAAGTCAAGGGGCACTTTCGTGGCCGCTTTGGCTTTGACTGCAGCCGCTGCGCAGAACCGGCCGAACTGACGATCGAAGACAGCTTCGAACACCATTTTGTCGGCCCCGGGCAACTGGACGCTGGCGAAGAGACGGACGGCTTCGACGCCGATCCGGACATCAGCGAGCACGACGGCGTTCAGATTGAACTGGATGAACTCGTGATCGAATTGGCGCTGCTGGCCTTGCCGACAGTGCCCCTTTGCGACGAAGGGTGCAAGGGCTTGTGCCCACAGTGCGGCACCAATCTGAATCGCTCGACCTGTTCCTGCTCTCCCTTGGCGGACAATCGTACGCCCTGGGCTGCTCTGCAGGACTTCAAGATCGCAGGCAGCCGCTGAATCAAGCGCGCCACCCGCCTGCTGGCCAGTACCGGAGGAGACCATGGCAGTTCCGAAGAAAAGAATGTCCCGCTCCCGCACCGCAAAGCGTCGCGCCAACTGGGACGTGATCACGGTGCCCGCCCACGGCAAGTGCAACAACTGCCAGGCCGCTGTTCGTCCGCACCGCGTCTGCGCTGCTTGCGGCTTCTACCGCGGCAAGCAGATCCTCGCGGTCGCCGCGCCGGCCGCCAGCGCTGAGTAGTCTACCGGCGGCCCGCAAGCTGATCGAAGCTAGCGAATTGCTTTGGATTTTCAGCTTGCGGCGCCCGCTTGGGCAGTCCGTGCCGTTTTGCGGCGCGGCTGCTCAGCATTGACTTGCGTGCCTTGCGGAGGATTCATGGGCCGCTTCCCTCGTCCGCCGCTTGCGGCGATCAGCGCCGGGTTGTTCAGCCTGTGGGCGGCTGGTTGCGGCACAGAGGCACCTGACCCGGCTAGCGCTGCCACCACAGATGCCGGCGCCTCGGCCGCCGACGGCAGCGGTGCGGCCAATGGCGGCCTGCTCAGCGTCGGCGTGCAGGACGGTCAAGTCATCCTGGGCTGGCCCGAAGATGAATACGCCTACCACTGCGTGGTCTTGCAGCAGCAGCTGCCTGGCCAGGTCAAGCAGACCGAAGTCTCCTTGTGCACAAAGGACTCAGGTCGGCTCAAAGTCGTGCTGGGCAAAGAGCCGGGCAAAGACGGCGTGGACTACGCCTTGACCGGCCTGGGCGCCTTCAAGGTCGGCTCGGCCAATTGGATCCTCAAGGGAGGCAACAAGAACTGGGGCGTCACGCCCTCTGTGATTGCCCAGGGCCCGATTGTGCTGGGCCCCAGCTTCAGCGGTCCTTGCTCGTCGCCCGATGCGACCTTCACAGGCCTGCAGACCTGGAATGCCAAGGCGCCGGTCAAGATGGACATCAGTGTGCAGCTGGCCCCCGGCAAGTCGGCCCGCCAGACCGTTGAGATTTGTACTCCAGAAATCCTGGTGGACTCGGTCACCGCCCAGGGCAGCTCTGCCGCCGGCGGCAAGATGACGTTTTCCTACACCTTTGACGCCCCTGGCATGTACACCGTAGAGGTCAACAACCCCGGCGGTGGCGCCATCCTCAACTGCGCAGTGTACGTGGCTGCCGCCGCGCCGCTGATTCCAGTAGAAGTGACGGGCGGGGCAGGGCTGCAGACCAACCCAAGCGCCGCGCAATTGGTCAAATTTCGCCAGCAGCTGCTTGACCTCACCAACGCCGAGCGGGCCAAGGTGGGTGCCGCTCCACTGGCGATGCACGATACGCTCCACCAGATCGCCCAGTACCACTCAGAGGACATGGGCAGCGTAGGCTACTTTGCCCACGACTCCCCAAGCGGCGAGACTCCGGGGGCCCGAGCGGCCAAGTTCGGTTGGACCAAAGGCATCGGCGAGAACATCGCCAGCCACGGCTCGATTGAAGGCGCCCACAACGGCCTGTTCTGGAGCGCCGGTCACCGCAAGAACATGCTGGCCAAGGACTGGAAGTTCGCCGGTTTTGGCGTGGCCAAGTCCAAAGACGGCACCAACATGCTGGTCACGGAGAACTTCGGCAACTAACGCCGCAAAAACCAAAGTCCGTGTCGGGTTCCGGAGCAGACTTGGTTTGGGGTCCCAAAGGGGCCCCGGCAGGTGGACCCAGGGCCAGTGAAGAAACAACTGGCCGTCACCCGGATCGCCTTGGCGGCCTTGGACACCGGGCCACCAACTGCCGGAACTCAAAGCGATTCACCAGGAGCTGCCCATGCGCGTCGCCATTGCCTCCGATCACGCCGCAGTTCACCTGCGGGCCCACCTTGTGGAAGGGTTGCACAAGCTCGGCCACGAGGTAGAAGACCTGGGCTGCGAAGCCGACGAGCGCGTCGACTATCCCGACTATGCCAGCGCTGTGGCGGGTTCTGTGGTCACTGGCAACGCCGATCGCGGAATCTTGCTGTGCGGAACTGGCATTGGCATGGCGATCGCCGCCAACAAGGTCATTGGCATTCGCGCGGCTCTGGTCCACGACGTGACCACCGCACGCTTGGCGATGGAGCACAACGACGCCAACATCCTGTGTTTGGGCGCCCGCGTCATCGGGCCGCTGGTCGCGCTGGAATGCGTCACGGTCTGGCTCGCCGCCGAGTTTGAGCACCGCCACCAGTCGCGGCTAGATAAGATCGCGGCCATGGAGTAGCGCCCTCCCCTCTACCCAAGGCCTGCATGCGCTGCCCAGTCTGTACCGAAACCAGTGATCGCGTCCTTGATTCGCGGCCCACGCCCCTGGGTGACGCGATCCGCCGCCGCCGCGTCTGCGATGGCTGCGGGCACCGCTTTACCACCTATGAGCGCATCGAGCTCAACCTGCCGCTGGTGGTCAAGAAAGACGGCCAGCGCGAGCCGTGGAGCCGAGACAAGCTGCTGTCTGGCATCTTCAAAGCGGTGCACCGCCGCCCGGTTCCCCCTGAATCTGTGCATGAATTTGTCCGAGGCCTGGAGGCGCGCTGTGCCGAGAGCGCCGAGCGCGAGATCGACTCAGCGGCCCTGGGCGAAGCGGTGATGGCGTACCTGCGGCAGGTGGACCACATCGCCTACGTGCGGTTTGCCAGCGTCTACAGAGAATTCAAAGACATCAGCGAGCTGCTTGACGAAGTCCAGTCTCTGACTGCCGACCGGCCCAAATAGCTACAGCCAACATCGATGCCGCCAGATGAGCTGCAGCGCGCTGAGAGGTCCCATGGCCGGAAGGGTTTTTGAAGACAGCCACTGGATGCGCCGGGCCGTAGAGGTTGGCGCTCGCGGCACCCGGTTGGTGCGGCCCAATCCAAAGGTGGGCTGCGTGTTGGTTCAGGACGGCGTGGAAGTGGGCGCGGGCTACCACATGCAGGTCGGCGGCCCGCACGCCGAAGTCCTGGCCCTTGCCGCGGCTGGGCCCCGGGCGCGCGGCGCAACGGCTTACGTCACGCTGGAGCCCTGCAATCACTTTGGCCGCACGCCGCCGTGCAGCCAGGCCCTGCTGGCCGCGGGGGTGGCGCGGGTGGTCCTTGGGGCGCGCGATCCGCATCCTCAGGCGCAAGGCGGCGCAGCCGCGCTGTTGCAAGCAGGCATGGCGGTGACCGAGGGGGTAGAGACAGCGGCATGCGAGCAATTGGCTGAAGTATTCCTGACCAACCTGCTGAGCCAGCGCGCCTTTGTGCAGCTCAAGCTCGCCACCAGCTTGGACGGCAAGATCGCCGCCGCAGACGGCACTTCTAGGTGGATCACCGGGCCGGCAGCACGGCAGCTGGTCCACCGCTGGCGGGCGGAAACCGATGCGGTCCTGATCGGCGCTGGCACCGCCCTCATGGACGACCCCAAGCTGGATCTGCGGTTGCTTGCCCCGCGCACGCTGACTCTGCACGGACCCAGCCGGCCCACGCGGGTGGTGCTGGATCGCCGCGGCCAGCTGCACGCCGGCTTGCACCTCTGCGACACGGCGCAACAGCCCACCCTGGTCTACACCTCGGCGCGGGGCCGCGATCGCTTGGCGCCTCTAGAGCAGCAAGGGGTCCAACTGGCTGAAATCCCAGAGGGCGATAGCGACGCTCAGCTCCGCCATGTCCTGGGCGATCTGCAGCGCCGCGGCCTACACCACGTTTTCTGCGAAGGCGGCGCCAAGCTGGCCACGGCACTGCTGCGGGCCGATCTGGTCGACCGCCTCGACCTGGTGCAGGCCCCCAAGCTGCTTGGCCTGGGCACTGCCGCCCTGGGCGACCTGGGCGTGACCTCTATTGACGCGGCGCTGAGCTGGCACGTCGACGAACTGCACCGCGTAGGCGAAGATTTGCACATTGCTGCGCGACGGGCGCGGCCAAGGACCTAGATGTTCACCGGCTTAATCGAGACCATGGGACGGGTAGCTGCTTGGACGCCGCAAGGAGAAGGCGCTCGCCTGACCCTGGCTGTGGCGTGGGGCAAAGATACGCAGGAGCCGGTGATTGGCGACTCGGTGGCGGTCAACGGCTGCTGCTTGACCGTGGTCGAGGTGGGGGCCGCGCCGCTGGTGCAAGTGCTTGGCTTTGACCTGTCGCATGAAACCCTGGCGCGGACCGCGTTTACCCGCCTCAAGCCCGGCGATCTGGTCAATTGCGAGCGGGCCATGCGGCTGGGCGATCGGCTGGGCGGTCACCTTGTCAGCGGCCACGTCGATGGCGTTGCCCAGCTCACCGGGCTGGTCGCAAGAGAGGGAGCCTGGGACTTGACCTATGCCGTCTCGCCCGCCGTGGAGCCCGAGTTGGTGGTCAAAGGCAGCGTCGCCCTAGACGGAGTCTCGCTAACCATCAATGACTTACTTCCAGGCAGCCTTCAGGTCACCATTATCCCCCACACAGCCGCGCACACCCAACTGCTGACCGGCGGGACCGGCAAGTGGGTGCACATAGAGACGGACCTCTTGGCCAAGCACGTGCGCCGACTGCTGCAGTTTTCGGCACCGGCAGCCTAGTATCTCGCGCCGGGAAGCCGTGGGCGATACACTGGCCACACGTAGGAGGACACTGGCTTGTTAGAAGTTACCTTGGACAGCGCGCCCCGCCATCTCTCGCTCTGGTCGGCGTTGCGTTGGTCCACAGAACGGGTCGCTATGGCAGGGGTATTGTGGTTGGGCTGCTTGGCGGCGCCTACCGCTGCCTTGGCTGCCAGTCTTGACCCGCCGTCGGATGCCACCCCTGGGGCCAGCGCCGCGGCGGCTGCGCCCGTAGACAGCCCGTCCGCAGCACCGCTAGAGACCGTTCGCGACCAGATTGCCGCTGGCAAGCTGGATCAAGCCCTGGCGCGCCTCGAAGCCCAGCTGGCAGCAGAGCCAGACAACGATGAAATCCGCCTGCAGCGCGCCCGGCTGCTCTACTGGAAAGGTCAGCACCGCCAAGCGCTTGCCGAAGCTGAGCAGGTCCTTTCGCGCCATCCCGCCGACTCAGAGTGCATGGAGCTGGTCGCCGCCGTGCGCTTGGCCCAAGGCGATGTGCGCGGCGCGCTGACCATGTACCAGGCGATGCAGGACGTCGGCGACCTGCGGCCAGAGATCCAGCAACGCATCATCGACTTGCTGATGGTGCTAGAGGATCTTGACGGGGTAGCTGCCGCCTTGCGCAAAGGGGGGCAGCTCAGCGAAGAGCAGCAGATGAAATTCGCGGCCGCCCGCCATCCCTGGCTCTGGGGAGCCGGCACCGGCCTGACGCTGTATCGCGACCAGCAGTGGCCGCGCTTTGAAGGCCAAGCAGGTCATCGCTTTGGCAAGCACCTGACCTTGACGGGCTCGGCCAACGTAGAGCGGCGCAATCCTGGCGGCGTGGGCCAGTGGGCCTGGTCAGGGCTCCTTGGCGCCTACCTCAATGCTGGGGCCCTGGACATTGCAGCCTTTGTGGGAGGATCGCCGTCCGCAGCCTTTCTGCCCGTGGTCGACGCGCGGTTGGACGGCAGCTTCGCGCTCACCAGCCAATTGGCCCTGGGCCTATGGCTGCGCTGGGCCCGCTACGCGCCAGAAGGGGCACCCGAGTCTGCCCCGCTGACCTTGGCCCCCAATCTGATTCTGGCCAGCGGCAATTGGACGTTCAACCCCGGCTGGATGCTGCTGTATCTGGATGTCAGCGGCTGGGCCCACACGGCCATGCTCAAGATTCGCTATGACAGCGACCCGCGGACCGCCTGGCTGCTGTGGCTATACGCCGGCCAGGACCCCAACTTTGTCGACCGCCTGACCGCCCAGCCAACGTCGGGTGTGACGGCCCTGCTGGGGCTGGACCGCTGGCTGACCAACCAGCTGGCCATGCGCCTGAGCGCCTCGCGGATCCAGCCCCTGGGCGACTACCCTGCCTTTACCGAGATCTCGCTGTCTTTGCGGGGCCGCCTATGAGCTTTGATTGGCGTTTGCTCAATTTCAGCGAGCTGCTGATCATGCTGTTTGTGGCCGTCGAGGTCGTGGTTGTGCTGATCGCGCTGGTCGCCATGACCTACGTCCGCTCTTCAACCATGCGCCGGCAGCAGGCTTACAACAGGGTGCGCACCCGCCTGATTGACCTGGTGGGCCAGATGGGGGCCGGCCAGGATGCCGCCCTGGTACAGGGGTGCCTGGCGGCGCTGGCCACTCTGCAGCGCGATCAGCAGCGGCGCTTGCTGACAGAACTCGCAGAATTTGCCGGTTCGGGCGGCTCGACGACCGACCCAGTCTTTGCCCAGCTCTTCACCTTGGCCGGGCTGGTCCAGGACGCCAGGGCCAACGCCGCCGCCCGGCCGTGGGAGCGGCTGCGGGTCATCCGCGAAGCCCGCGCCATGGGTGACCCGGCCGGCCTGTTGGAGCGCCTGGTTCGCGACGATGTGCCCGACGTCCGCCTGGGCGCCTTTGAGGCCCTGTGCAGCCTTGGCCGGGCTGACGAGACGCTGGTGGCGCTGGCGGCGATCGCCCAGGATGGCCGCCTCAACCGCATGCGCGCCACCGATGCGCTGGCCAATGCCCGCCCCTTGCCGGCCGATCGTCTGATCGAGCTTGTAGATTCGCCGATCACCGAAGTCCGCCAAGTGGTGGTCTCTGCTTTGGGGCAGGCGCGTCAGCGCACGGCTCTGCACACTTTGATCAACGCCTGCTCAGACATCGACGCCGAGGTGCGCATCCAAGCGCTGCGGGCCCTGGGCGAGCTGCGCGATGCCTCGGCCCTGGGCGTCATCTTGGCGGCGCTAGACGACGACCGCTGGGAAGTCCGCTCAGAGGCTGCCAAAGCCGCCGGCATCCTGGCCCTGCCCGGCAGCGCCGACCGCCTTGCGCGCGCCTTGGAAGATGAGGCGGAGTGGGTCCGCCACAACATCGCGTTGGCATTGGTCAAGTGCGGCCAGATTGGCGTCGCTGCCCTGCGCCAGGCGGCCGCCGATGGCAACCCTGCCGCCCAGGCCGCCCTGGCCGAAGCGCGCTTGACACCCGCAGAGGGCGCGTCGCCGTGGCCCATTTCCAGAGCTTCTGAAGCCGTGAATCCGACCTGACCCCGCTCCCCAACCGTGCGGACCCACTGGGGCCCGCAAGAGGCAGAGTAGCCCAGCGTGCTTGTAGATGTTCTTAATATCTTTGTGCTTCTGTATTTCGTCACCCTAACGGCTGGCTACATCGCGCTGTTTGCCGCTGCCGTGGTTGGCGTCATTCACGTGCGCCGCGACCTCGAAGGCAGCGCGCCTGAGTCCGTGGCCACCCGCGGTCGCGCGACCTTGCCCATCTCGATTCTGTGCCCGGCCTACAACGAAGAAAAAACCTGCGTAGAGTCGGTGCGGGCTCTGCTGCAGCTGCGCTATCCGCAACATGAAGTTGTGGTGGTCAATGACGGCAGCAAAGACAAGACCATGCAGGTCCTGCGTACAGCGTTTGCCCTGGAGGCCGTGCCGTTTGACATCCGGCTGGACATGCCGTGCAAGCCCATCCGCGCGGTGTACCGCTCTGGTCTGTACAAAAAGCTGATTGTCATAGACAAAGAGAATGGAGGCAAGTCCGATGCCCTCAACTGCGGCGTCAACGCGGCGCGCTTTCCGCTGGTCTGCGCCATTGACGCCGACACCTTGATCCTGCCCGATGCCCTGCTGCGGCTGGTGCGGCCCTTCCTGTCTGATGTCGACGTCGTCGGTGTGGGCGGGACGATCTGCCTTGCCAATGGCTGCAAGATCGAGCGCGGTGAGCTGACCGAGATGGGCCTTCCGGACTCCTGGCTGGCGCGCTTTCAGGTGGTAGAGTACTTGCGCGCCTTTCTGGTCGGCCGCTTGGGGTGGGACAAACTTGGCGGAAACCTGATTATTTCAGGCGCCTTTGGCTTGTTTCGCCGCAGTGCCGTGGTGGCGGCCGGTGGCTATGCCCACGACTCGATCGGCGAAGACATGGAGCTGGTGACGCGCTTGCGCCATCAGGTGCCCAGCTGGATGCAGGCCCGCGCCATTGTCCACCTGCCCGATCCGGTGAGTTTTACCGAAGCTCCAGAAACAACTAAGATTCTAGGCAATCAGCGCGATCGCTGGCAGCGCGGTCTGGCCGACACCCTGTGGCGCCACCGCCAGATGGCCTTCAACCCGCGCTATGGCGCCGTCGGCATGGTCGTCATGCCGTTCTACATGCTGTTTGAGCTGGTTGGACCGATCATCGAGCTGTTTGGCTATTTCTACTTCTTCATTACCGCCTTGGCCGGCGTCATCGACCCGTGGTTTGCGCTATTGTTCCTGGTGCTGGCGGTGTTGATTGGCTTTTTGCTGTCGCTTGGCTCGATCTTCTTGGAAGAGCTGACGCTTTCTTTCTATCGCAAGCGCGGCGACCTGTGGAAGCTGGTGTTTGTGGCCCTGATAGAGAATGTGGGCTACCGCCAGCTGATCCTGTGGTATCGCTTGCGCGGGCTGTGGAAGTACGTGCGCGGCGAAAAGAAGTGGGGGCGGATGACCCGCCAGGGCTTTGGCGGTGCGGCGGCCCAGTCCCGCCAGTCGCGGATCCTGCCGATCCTGGCTACCGCCGTGCTGGCCGCCCTGGTGGCCATGCCGGTGGTCTGGCTGGTCAAGCCGCGGCCGGCGACCCAGGCGGTCGTCCTGTCCAAGACTGTGCCGTTTACCAACAGTCGCGAGCACGCGCGGCTGATGTGGCTGCTCAGTCAGTCCAAGGTCCAGCCGCTCAAGTCGCGCATTCTTTGGGACAATGCCAAGGACTATATCGGCAACGACCCGGTGACCCGCAAGCACAGCGACCTCAAGGCCCAGGACCTCAAGGGCAAGAACCTGCTGATTATTGCCGATACCTACGGCGTGTACAGCGACGACTATGACACCTGGCCGCGGCCCGTCGCTCACTTAGAGCTGTCGCAGAAGCTCTACGGCGGCACCACCGTTGCCGAGGTGCAGGCGATCGAGGAATTTGTGGCGCGCGGCGGGCGAATCTTTGCCGAGTTCAACACCTATGGCACGCCCACCTCCTATCCGGTGCGCAAGCGCCTAGAGAAAGTGCTCAACCTGGAGTGGACAGGCTGGGCGGGGCGCCGCGTAGAGGACTTTGCCGACGACCAGGAAATCGCCAAGTGGGTGCAGAAGCGCTGGGAAGAAGAGACCCGCGCGCCCTACCGCCTTAAGGGTCCCGGAGTGCTGTTGATCCACGAAGACGGTCGGGTGGTGTGTCTGCAAGAAGGTTTGGACATCACTGAAGATCCTGTCACGCTGCACGCCGGCGATCAGCAGGTGCCGTTCACCTACTGGTTTGACATCAACCTGGCCAAAGAGGCCACCGAGGTTCACGCCGAGTTCACCCTCAACAGCTTGCCCGCGGGCGATCGCTTGCTGGCCAAGTTCGGCGTCATCAAGAAATTTCCCGCCATCATCCACGACGCCGACCTCAAGCGTGTCTACATCGCCGGCGACATGGCCGATGGTCAAGAAGCGCTGGGGCCCCCTTGGCTCTCTGGCGTGCCGGCGCTGCGGTCGTTTCTGGCGCGCATCCACTTCATGCCCGAAGAGGCGCGTTTGCTCTGGCATATCTACGCTCCGCTGGTCCAACGGGTGCTAGAGGCGCCTCCTTGAGTGCGCGGTGAGGGCCCCCGGCATGCGACGCCTTGGCATTGTGGCCGCCGTGATCGGTGCCGTCTTGCTGATCACCAGCTGCACGGCTGCTCTGGTGCGCCCTCAAAGCGGTCCCTGTCGCGGTGCCAGCAGCGACCTGTGGCTGGCCAAGGCCAGTGCCTCGCTGGGGGTCCAGCCCTATCAGCCCGGCCCGGCCTATGACGTCGATGCCCGCGGCAGTGCAGTGGCGGTGCCGACCCTCAAGCCGGCCGCGGGGGCCATGGCGGTCCAGTCCTACCCAGAGCCCGACCGGTTCGCTGGCGCTCCGCGCGGCTTTCTGGCCCTGAGTTCGCGAAGCTTTGTCTATGACAACGCCTTGTACGTGCTGTGGGCCTTGCAGCAGGGCCGCCCTGCCCAAGCCCGGGCAGTGCTGCTGACCTTGCAGTCGCTGCAGCTCCCAGAAGGAGGGTGGGGCTTCTCCTTTGCCTTTCGCGAAGACGGCTTCTACAACGCTGGCTATCTGCGCGCCGGCGCGATTGCCTGGGTCGTCTATGCGCTGGCCAAGTACCAAGCCGCTACTGGTGATCTGCAGTTTGCACCGACCCTTCGCCGCGGCTGCCAGTGGTTGCTGCAAGCAGAGGGCGGCACGGGCCTGCTGCGCGCTGGCCGTGGTCGCTGGGCCAGTGACGAAGCGTTTGACCCCGACTGGCCAGCAGATTTCACCGCCACCGAGCACCAGATTGACGGCTGGTTTGCCCTGACCGCCGCCGCAGCAGCCGACCCGGCCCTGGCCACCGAGCTGGCGCTGCTGGCCGCCGCCGCGCGAATTCGCGAGCAGATGCTTGGTGTTCTGTGGATTCATGAGCAAGGTCGCTTTGCCCAAGGCGTCGCCAGCGGGGTGGTCGACCGGGTCAGCGCGCTGGACGCCAGCGGCACCTGGGGGGCGCTGTGGGCCCACGCCAATGGCCTGAACGACCGCGCAGCTGCGGCGCTGGACCACGTCTCGGCGGTCCACAGCCTCGACGTGCTCGGCTGGCCCGGCTGGCGCCCCTACCAGCCAGGAGCGCCAGAGACCTGGTTTGTCGAAGGCAGCTTGGCGCGGGCCCTGGCCTTGCAGCGCCTGGGCCAGCCGGAGCTTGCCGCCAAGGCCTTTGGCGTCGCCGTGGAATTGGCCTGTGCTGGCGGCGTGCCCCTGGTCTACTCGCCGCAGTGGGCTGCCGATTTTCCCTTGTCGCCGGCCGCAGCGCCCACGCTGTGGTTCTTGATGGTCGGCGAGGAGCTAAGAGGCCGGCCGGCGGCGCTGTGGACGGAGAGGGCGCCGTGAAGGCGCAGCTCCTGGGCAGCCTAGGCGCTCGTCTGGCGAGCGTCCGGGTGGGCAGTCTCTCCGCGCTGGTCGTCGATTCCTCGCTCGCGCCCGCAGGCAAGCCCCCTGGGCGGAAAGCCTGCTGGCGAGTCTCCCTGAACGCAGTTGGTCGCTGGCTGGCCTTGGCTGGCGCCGGGCTGCTAACCGTCCAGGGCTGCGCGGTGCTGGCCACCGGCCGGCCGCAGTCGCGGATCGAGCTCGGAGAACCCGTGGCGACCGAGCAGCTTTCGCGCCTGCAGGAGCCGCCGGTGCCTCAGGTTGAGGTGCGGGTGGACCACCTGCGGGCTGAGGTGCAGGTACTGGCGGTGCGCCGCTGTGTTGCCCAGCAGCTGCGCAGCCAACCGCGCACCCAAGTGCAGTGGACGGGCTATCCGCGCTGGGCTTGGTCCCTTGCCGCCGTCGAGGCCGGAGCCGCCATCGGCGCCTGGCACCTGGGCAAAGAGGCTCAAGACGGGGCGACCGCCTGGGCTTGGCGCGGCGCCGCGGTCGCGCTGGTGGCCGCCGCCGCCGTGGATGTCTGGCGCATCGCCGGCCAAGGGCAGCCATTGCAGCGTGCTGCCCTGCCGGCGCTGGCGGAATTTGGCCGCTGGCGGCTGGTGACCTGTGGCAGCGAACCGGCAGCCAGCCACCAGATCGCCTTGCGCGGCGGCCGCGCCGACTGGCACACCGCAGTGGATCTCAGTGGCAGCGCTACCATTGCCGTCGATCAGCTGCCAGTGCGCAGCTTTCCCTATCAGAGCCCGCTGGCCGAGGTCACCTGCGCCGGTTGCCCTAGCACGCCACTGATTCTGGACGCCGCCGCCGCCGCGGATCTGGTCATTGCCCGGCAGGACCTGCAGGACCTGGAGACGTGGCTGGCGCTGCATCCCGGCCACCCTGCGGCGGCGCAGGTGGCCGCTGCGCGCCTGCTGGTAGTGCAAACGCAGAAGGCGGAGCGCCAGCAAGCCCAGCGAGCGGCCGAAAGGGCCTTGGAAGAAGGCGACCTGGCCAGTGCCGCCCAAGCGGTTCGACGCTGCCAAGATGCCGCAAGTACGCCAGCGCCAGCGTGCGACGAGCTGGGCAAGCGGGTCGACGACCGCTTTGTGGCTGTCCAGCTCGATCAGGGCCGGCGCGCCCTTGCCCGCGGCGCCGCGGCAGAGGCTGAAGCTGCGCTGTACCGCTGTACGCTGGTCGAGCGCCGCCGTCCGGCCTGCCAGGAGCTGCAGGCCCTGATCGCGCAGGCCCGCGAGCAAGCCCTTGCAGCGCAGCGGGAACTCGCCCTGCAGAGGGCCGGTGCTCGCGATGCCGGCCTGTGGCTGGGAGTGCGCCATCAGTGCCGCCGCGGGCCGCGCAGTGCCTGCCGTGCCGCCGTCGAGCGTTGCTTGGCCGGTAGCCCTGAGCACGCGCTCTGCCTGCAGAAGCAAGCGTGGCTGCAGCGGCGCCGCCAGGGCCGCTAGAGGTCAAGCTCGACCGCGCGGAGCCGCCGCCAACAGACCACGGGCCAGCCGAGTCGATTGCGGCGCTGTCTCCGCCCTGCTAGCATCGTCGACTGCGTTTTCACCGGGAGGTCGCCGTGACCCTGCCCTGTTCCCAGATGAGTCCCAGTCTTCAAAATTGTCCGCCTGCATCCGCTTGTGCCAATGCGCAGGAAAGGCGCGGCCTTTGGTCGCCGCCCACCTCGCGTTGGGCGGGGTTGCGCCGCGGCATGGCCAGGGCGGCGATGGCCGTGGTGCAAGTGGTCCTGTGGGCCGCACTGCCCACGGCACCCCTGACCGCCATCCTGGCGCCCCTGCCGGCGGCGGCCCAAGCTGCTGAGTCGGCCAAGCCCCCGGCCAAACAGCGGGTACTTGTGCTGCGCGCCGACGGCACGGGGGTCCCAGAGGCCCAACGCCAAAGCGTCACCCGCGAACTGCAAACGCAGGCCATGCGCTATCATCAGCTGGATATCGTTTTGGCATCCGCGGACTTGACCGAAGAGATGTTTGAGTTCGAGTGCACGGAGGCCGGGGTAGAGTGCCTGGGGCGCATCGGCAACAAGTACACGGCCCAGCTGGTCGTCTACAGCGAGCTGGCCAAGAACCCCTCCGGCCAGCTGCAGCTCAACTTGCGCGTCATTGACATAGCCCAAGGCCGTGTCGCCCAAAGCACTGTTCAGCCCTTGGATTCTGCCGACAAAGCGGCGCAAGCCGTGCAGCGCGGCCTGGTGGTCCTGCTCGGCCCCACCGATCTGCCTGCGGACGCCTCTGAGGCGCCGGCCACCCTGCAGGTCGTTCTGTTTGGCGGTGGCGTCGCGCTGGTCTACGTCGATGACAAGCTGGTGGGCCGCACTTCGGTGGGCGGCCTGCGGGTCTCCGTTGCGGCGGGATCGCACACTTTGCGCGTAGTTCGCGCCGGTTTCCGCGAGTGGTCGGCCAAAGTCACCTTGGCGCCGGGCGCAGTGCACGAGCAGGCCGTCCAGCTTGAGCAGCAGGCAGTGGTCAGCGAGCCCGGCGGCATCGGCGCGCCGGGTGTCAAGCCCGGCGACCAGTCGGTGACCAGCAAGTGGTGGTTCTGGACGGCGCTGGGCGTTGGCGTGGCGGCG